>JAJZAN010000088.1 GCA_021799435.1 Bacillota bacterium
TCGGCGCAATGTGGTCGTGGTTACCCCCAAAAATTGAGCCGCTTCGCGAATACTCACTAGATTTCGTTCCATATCCAAATTGTACATCATTACATAAGTATGTACAATATTTGAAGAAACTGTTTAATCCCTATCCGAGAATGGCGGCCATGCGGCGGGCGGCGGCTTCGAGCCGAGGAACAGGCTCCGTCAGCGCGACGCGCACGAATCCCTCTCCATGCGCACCGAATCCAGTACCAGGCGCCGCCATGACGGCGCTTTCTTCCAGAAAGCGGGACGCCCATTCCATAGCTGAATGGCGCGCGGGTACCGGACACCAGACAAAGATCGATCCTTGGCTCGGGGGGACGTCCCAGCCGGCCTTAGATGCGGCGGCCACAAAGGCGTCGCGCCGGGCCTGATAGGTATCCCGCAAGGCCACTACGCTGTCGTCCGGCCCCAGCAAGGCCACGCGGGCGGCCTCCTGCACGGCGCCCCATTGACTGCAGTGCAAATGATCCTGCAGGAGCTCTAGATAACTGATCACTTCGGCATTGCCGGCGGCAAATCCGATCCGCCACCCCGCCATGTTGTAGGACTTGGAAAGGGTCGTGAACTCAATCCCGGCGTCGATGCCGCCGGGCCGACTCAAAAGGCTGATGGATTTTTGACCGTCAAAGACGATGTCACCGTACGCCAGGTCGTGCGCCAGCACTGTGTGATGCCGCAACGCTTGGTCGATGACGGCATCCAAGAAGGTTTCCGTGGCCAAGCGGCCGGTGGGGTTGTTGGGGTAGTTGAGGAAGGCGAGACGGGTGTTGTCTGGCCAGGCCCCGAGATCCGGCAGGAAGTCCCGCTCTGCGGTCAATGCCCAGGGCACGAGTTGGCCGCCGGCCAGCTGGACGCCGGACAGGTAATCGGGATACCCGGGATCGGGTGCCAGCACGCGATCGCCCGGGTTCACCAGCGCCAGCGAAATTTCCTCTAAACCAATTTTGCTGCCAATCAGGATGGCCACTTCACGCGACGGATCCAGTTTGACTTGGTGGTGTTTCCAGTACCATTCTGCGACTGCCTCTTTCAACGTTGGCAAGCCGCGAAAGGAGATGTAGCGCTGGTAAAGCGGATTGCTGGCCGCCTCCCGCAGGGCTTCCACAATGTGAGGCGGTGTGGGCTGGTCTGGGTTCCCCTGCCCCAGGTTAATCACATCGATGCCTTGGCGGCGCTTTTCCTCAACTTGCCGAACAAGTCCCGCAAACAGCTGGTGCGGAAGCCGGCTTATGCGTTCCGCGGGCTTCATGCGTTGACCGATTCCTCGTCATGGTAAATGGCCACCCAGCCCTCCTTCGTCTGAAAGAGCCGCACCGCTTTGACGTTCCGTGCCTCGGTGAGTGTGAAGTAGTGCGGGGTGCCTTCCGGAACGGAGATGAGGTCGCCGGCCTGGACGGTGACACTGAAGGTATCGCCATTGCGAGTGAGAGTGAAGATGCCTTCGCCGTCTACGATGAAGCGAACTTCGTCTTCGGTGTGGATATGGGTGCGCTCAAAGTTCTTCAGTAGTTCCTCCAGATTGGCGGTGCTGTGCGGATTCAGAACGATGAGGTCATGCGAAATGTAGCCGCGTTCTTGGGAGAGCCGGGCGATGGAATCCTGGAACGCACTTAAAATCTGCTGCTGTTCCTCGGGCGTCAGGCTGTCCTGGCGCCGCAGAGTATCCGGGGCGGAGTCCACCGGCCAAAATTCATAATGCACGCCGCGCTCGGCTAGATAGGCGGGGATAGCTTCCGCCGGGATGTTCGCGTGATGTGTGTGGTCGTAAATTTGGGGCATAAGAGGGTTCCTCCTTGGTCGTGTTAGGTCGTTCTAGGATTGTTGCGTTTGAGAGATGATGGCGACTGTCCCCGCGGCACTGATGCGGTCCAGCGTCAGCCATTCGAACAGAAACTCGAACGCTTCCAAATGCCGGAGCGCGGCATCGGCCGTTTCGCCAAAGGCGTAAATGCCATGGCGAGCCAACAACACGGCCGGAACGGCGGGCCGGACTGCTTTGGAGACGGCTTCCGCCAACCGGTCGATGTCAGCGTAGTTGGGAACCACCGGAAGGGTTATGCGGGCCCCCTCGTCCCAGTGGCCCAATGCCTTCAGCATCTCGTGGTCGTGGAATGCGATGCCGCCGTCAACGGCGTGGCGGCTGACGAGGTTGTTATAGACGGTGTGGACATGGAATACTGCGCCCGCGCCGACCGACCGGTAAACGGCCTGATGGATAGCCGTTTCAAACGATGGACGCCCGGTTCCTTCGAGAATATCTCCACGGGCCGAAAGGGTTAGCACATCGTCCGGTGAAAGCCGCTGTTTGTCCGCTCCGCTCTTGGTAATGTACACCGTATCGGTCTTCACATCGCGGATGGAGAGATTGCCCGATGTCGCTCGCAGCCAACCGCGCGCCGCTAATTCTGTCGACACCCGAATCAGGGAATCGACGGCGGCCGTCCGAAATTCACTCATGCGTGTACCTCCGTGGATTGAAACAGTGCCGCCAATACGTCGTCGAAGGTATCGAAGGGCGTATAGGCGGTGTCGGACTCCTCCAGGTACTGGGCCAAATGGCTGCGGGCAAAGACCCGGTCGGCCAGCCGCGCACCGTTCACATCCGTCACTCCGTCTCCGATAAAGACGACGGGGGCGTGGTGGCGATCGCGCAGTTCCGATACCACTTTGTGCTTGCAGAGGCCGCAGCCTCCCGGACAGGGCGGCTGACAGGGGTAGTCCCAGTCGATGGCGATGTGCTCGGTGTCAAAACGGGCATGGTTGCTGATGCGTTCCGGGCCATGCTCGGTCTTGGGGCCCAGCACGGCGTCCAGCATGAAGTCCAACCCGTTGGACACAATGTAAAAAGGGATGTGGGCGTCGCTCAAGACCCGTTGAAACTGGTGATAGCCGGATCGAAAGGTGGCCGCTTCGGCCAAAAATGTCTCGTAGGCCGACCGGTCTTCGCTGGGCAGGGTCTCAAAGAGGGCGGACAGCCCCGTCTTCAAATCGAGCTCCCTGCGGTTGATGCGGTCAACCAAAGCTCGGTTGTCCGCATTCACCTGGCACGTGAGAGCGACCACCATGTCGTGTTGCGTAATGGTGCCGTCAAAATCGGAAACCACCACAAACGGTACGCTCATCGACCTACCTCCTCGAAAATTGAACGATAGCGATCCGCGGCCTCCCGCAAGACTCGTGCACCCGCGCGAGTGCCTCCTGGATGGCCGTGAACGGCACCGCCGGCATTGATTATCACATCGGGCCCGAAGTCCCGGAACATCTGCGGCAGGATTCCCGCGTGAATGCCGGCCGATGGGCCGGGAAGCACTGGGAGATGGACGCCGGGCTCCCTCAGGGCATCCGCCACGCCCAGCGATTCGTCCCGTGGCATAGCCACGGAGCCGTATGGCGACGGATACAAGACGACGTCGGCTCCGGCCAACCGCGCCAAGGTACCGAGGAGTAGGCGGGGATGAATGCCGTGATGCGGGCCTGCAATTTGTCCGCCAGCAAAAGCCGGGTGAAGCACCAACGGCACCGCAATACCGGCGCGCCGCAAATCGGTGAGAATGTCAAGGCCCAAGGTGTAGGCCGCGATCAAGAAGCCGTCAGCCCCCGCTTCATAGGCCCTCAGGGCTGTTTCCAGCACTTCTTGCGGGGTACCGGACAAGACGGGAATGTAAAGACCCGGCTGACCG
Source organism: Bacillota bacterium (assembly GCA_021799435.1). Lineage (GTDB taxonomy): Bacteria > Bacillota > Sulfobacillia > Sulfobacillales > Sulfobacillaceae > Sulfobacillus_B. The sequence goes on from JAJZAN010000088.1 coordinate 3,711, forward strand.
GTTTTGGAAAGGCGGGTTGCCAAGGCGTCTTTTGCCGCATGAATCCGGTCTATGAGGGGGGCTTCAGCATCCGCGGCATAAATCTCGTCATCTTTGACCAGATCCACCCCGCCGTCAATCTGCTCTTGAAAGGCGCTCTGAAATTCGTCCAAGGTACGGCCATTTTCGCTTTTGAAGATAGACATGATCAGCGGCCGCTCCGGAATATGGAGACGGTCACGGAGCCCGGGAATGCCCAGGGCAGGACCGGGAAACTGCTGCTGAAATGCGGGCGGCAAATCTAAGGAGTCCAAGCGGATGGCTCCATCCAATGACAGCTTGCCAAACACCACAGTCAGGAGTGAACTGATGGATGGGCGCACATTGGCTTCGGGATAGCGAATTTCAAAGAGTCCCCAGTCCCCGTCGCGGTGGACACTGCCGACTTCACCCAAATATCGTGCCAAATGGGGCTTTCGGGTGTCAGGCAGATCGGTCCACGACCCAACCGTCATGCCCACGGCGATGGCTTGAGCCTTCGCCTCTAGGCGGTCGTCCCAGGGCACCCGGTAACGCGCAGTAATATATTCCAAAAAAAAATCCCCCTTTCGCACGGACGAAAGAGGGCAAGTCTGGATACTGCTCTCTCTCATCTCTCGGCATTCGCCGTCGGAATTGGCACCGCATCCTCCCCAATTTGGGAAGACCGGTTGCCCAGGTGTCATCGGGCCGATCCCTCTACCTGTCTGGATAAGAGAAACTCGATATTCGATTGAGCAAAAGATTAATCACTATTTGTAAGGGTGTCAATAACTTTTTTTGGAAGGCGAAGGCTAGGCGGCATGTATACTGGTCCTTGGGGGGGATACCATGGCCGTGTTTTCGGTAAACCAGGATATTTATGGCATCGATTTGTTTGAGGAAAGGCGGGCAGGGCGATCATCCGCCTACTTAATTCGCGGGTCCGAACCGATTCTGGTGGACCCGGGTTCGGCACTCAGCCACCAGGCGCTGGAAGCAGGCTTAGGGGAACTGGGATTGCGATGCCAAGACTTGCGCCATGTGATTATCACGCACGTCCATCTCGATCACGCGGGCGGGGTGGGCCAGTTAATGCAGCACGCCGCGGAGGCCGTGTTGCACTGCCATCCGCGGGCCAAGCAACATATGGTCGACCCCAGTCGCTTGGAGGCGGGGGCCCGCGCGGTTTACGGTGACCAGACGGAGCAGATTTTCGGAAAGCTCCTGCCCGTTCAGGCCGATCGGGTGATAATCCACGAGGACGGCGACCACTTGGAAACCGGCGATCGTACCCTGGTGTTCTATGACAGCCCCGGTCACGCTAAGCACCACACGTGTGTGATTGATGTAAAGACGCGCGGGATCTTTTCCGGAGACACTATCGGGATTCGCTATGCTCGCGAGTACACAGGGTGGGATTTTGTCTATGGATTTCCCACCACCACGCCATCAGACTTTGACCCGGATGTGATGTTACAGACGTTGGATCGACTTGAGGCCTTGGATCTGGCGCGCGTGTATCACACCCATTACGGGGTCTCGGAGGCCGGTGAAGCCTTCGACTTTGCGCGGCGGGGAACACAAGCCATTCGAGCCATGACTGAGGCAATGAGTCCCGCAACTCCTCTGGCGGCAATTGAGGAAGGGCTTAGAGAACTGATTCGCCAAGATTTGGCGGAGGCGGGACGATCGATTACCGATGTGTCGCCGCTGGCGTTGGACATCATGTTAAACAGCCAGGGCATTTTGGTCTATTTGCAAAAGAAGGCGCTGGGAAAGCTCTAGGGAGGCGACAAGATGATTGTGTGCATGCCGATTGGGGAGAACGGACAGATTGGAGACGGTTGGGGTCGGGCGCACGATGTGGCTGTGGCGCGCATCGGTGCGGACGGCGAGATGCTGGATTGGACCGAGTTTCCGGTCCATTGGGATACGCTTCACGACCAAGGCGGCGAGGGTCAGCACCATGCGCGCATCGCGCGATTTTTGATGGACCACGGCGTCGAGCGGGTGATTTCTGGACATATGGGCCCCGGGATGGTGCACATGCTGGAGAAAATGAATATCAGCACGGTATTGGATGTTCGCGGCGATGCTCGGGATATTGCCCGCCAATACGGGGGAAGCTGACACGAAGAAAGGGCCTGAAGCGACACTCGAGGAGGGCGCGGAGCCTGAATGAGTGTCGCTTTTTCTGTCTCGGAGCCGCGAAGAGACGAGACTCGTCATGAAATTCGACAAAATGTTAACCGGACGTTAACACAACCGTAACACGATCTTATCCCCACGTTCATGGGGTCTTAATAGAGTCTTGCGAGAATGAACGCAGTTGGTCGTCGTCTCAATAAGACAGGAGGAAAACATGGACAATCAGCGTGGTCTCATCGAAGAACTCAATGATGCGCCTCTCAGTTTATTTCACCTGAAAGCCGTGATCACCTCCGGCATGGGCTTTTTGACGGACGCTTATGACTTGTTCATTATCGGGGCTGCCATGGTGCTGATTACCCCCCAATGGCACCTGAGCAAGGTTCAAACAGGACTTTTGGGATCGACGGCGTTGGTGGCCGCTTTTGTGGGCGCCTTTGTGTTCGGGCGTTTGGCGGACGTCATTGGTCGGAAAAAGATTTATGGTGTGCTCGCAATCATTATGGCCGCAGGCGCCTTGGCCACAGCCTTCGCACCCAACTTTACGTGGCTTATCATTTTCCGCTTCATCCTCGGTATCGGCATCGGCGGCGACTACCCCGTCAGCGCCGTGTTGATGAGCGAATACTCCAATCGCAAAGACCGCGGCAAACTGGTCGGTCTGGTGTTTTCCATGCAGGCCGTGGGTCTGGTTCTGGGACCGATTGTGGCGATTACGCTCCTCGGTTCCGGCATTCCCAACGACATCGCTTGGCGGTTGATGCTGGGCTTGGGTGCTATTCCGGCCGCCGCAGTGATTTGGCTTCGGCGCCAGATGCCCGAATCGCCTCGTTATGTGGCTCGGGTTCAAGGCAAGGCTCAAGAGGCTCGGCAGAGTCTCTCCCGTTTCGTCGGAGCTCAGATTACGGGATCGGCCGAAGTCAAGCAGCAGCGTCTCAGCTTCTGGCAGTTCATTAGCAACCCCAAGTATCTGCTCTACCTGGTTGGAACCGCCGGCACATGGTTCGTATTTGACTACGCCTACTACGGCAACTCGATTTCCATGCCCTTAGTCCTGAAGTTGGTGGCGCCGTCCGCCACACCGATTACCACTTATGCATGGACCCTGATTGTCTTCGCGGTAGCGGCGGTGCCGGGCTATGCGCTGGCCGTATCCAAGATGGATAAGATTGGACACAAGAAGCTTCAGCTTATCGGCTTCATCTTTATGGGCCTTGCGTTCGGCATTATCGGCATCGTGCCGAACATGACCAGCATGATTGTCCCGTTCTTGATTGTCTTCGGAGCCAGTTACTTCTTTGCCGAGTTTGGCCCCAACACCACCACCTTCGTGATGGCGTCGGAGGTTTACCCGACCAGCGTGCGGACCACCGGACACGGGATCTCGGCGGGTGTTGCCAAGATTGGTGCCTTCATCGGGGTGTTCGTGTTCCCCATCTTGACGGCCACGTTCGGACTCCGCGGCACGCTCTTTATCACGTTCCTGTTCTCCATCGTCGGTGTACTGCTCACCCTGCTCTTGCCGGAGCCGGCGCAGCGCTCACTGGAAACGGTGTCGGGTGAGGACCCGGACATGCAGGACACGGCGCGGGACCCAAAATTGATTAACGCGTAGTTCCTCATTCTTAAGACACGACGATCAAAGCGCCCCCAGTCGCAATGGCTGGGGGCGCTTTTTTGGGCCGAGATAGTTACTCGCGATTGGCGTCGTACACGACGTTGCCGAGGATGATGGTCTTTGCCACCTGGCTCTTGTACTCGAACGGGTGGCCGTCCCAAATGACGATATCGCCATCCTTGCCGGGGTCGATGGAGCCTAATCGGTCACCGACGCCCGAAATGTCCGCGGGGTTCTGGGTGATGGCGCGGATGGCATCTTGCTCTTCCATGCCTTCCCGTACGGCCAAGGCTGCGCTGATAACCAAGTATTGCTCGGGTACCACGGGGTGGTCGGTGATGATGGAGACCTTGACGCCGTTTTTGGCGAGAATGCCGGGGGTCTTGAACGAGCGGCCCCGGACCTCGACCTTGACTCGCGCCACCAAAGCTGGGCCGCAGGATACCGGGACGTTGTGCTTCAACAGCTCGTCCACCACTTTATATGCCTCGGTGCCATGTTCGATGACGTGATCCAGTCCGAATTCCTGGGCGATGCGCATGGCGGTCAGAATGTCATCTGCGGTGTGGGCGTGCGTCCGGAAAGGAATCTCCCGCTTGAGCAGCATCATAAGCCCATCCAGGTCCAAGTTGCGCTTGGTGTCCGGCTCTTTTTCCAGCTTGCGGGCGTACTCTTCCGCGTCCAGGAAGGCCTGGCGCATGACCTTGGCGACACCGAGGCGCGTGGAGGGCATCTTGTTTTTCCCGCCATAGACACGCTTCGGGTTTTCACCCATAGCGCCTTTCATTCCGGACGGGGACTTTAGAATCATGTCGTCAATATGTTGCCCCCAGAGGCGCAAGGTCGAGCCTTGTCCTCCAATGACGTTGCCGCTGCCGGGGGTCACCCATGCGGCGGTGATGCCGCCTTGAATAGCATCCTTCAACGCCACGTCTACGGTATTGAAAGCGTCGATGATGCGAACCCCAGCGGTGATGGGGTCGGTGAGCTCGTTGCCATCGGCCGAACCTTGGGCCTCGCCATCGGGGAAAATGCCGATGTGGGAGTGGGAGTCGATGAAGCCGGGGAATACGTATTGCCCTGCAGCATCGATGACCTCGCATCCCGCCGGGATATTGACGTCAGTACCTACTTCCTTAATCTTTCCGTCGTCCCCAATGAGGATGGTACCATTGGGAATGGAACCATGTGAGACCGTTTCGACACGGCCGCCTTTAATTGCGAGCAATATATAAGCCTCCCTTTATGGTTTAAAAGTAGTTTAATCCAAATCCAGTATCGAGATCGGACTTCCCTTGGATGGAATATTTTGCAGCACCCATTTGCCAACCGTAGAGACGGTACGGGAAAGGACAGACGTGAAATGAAACGGGCGTTAATTACCGGTGTTACAGGACAGGACGGCTCTTATCTTGCGGAGCTTCTCATTGAGAAAGGCTATCGCGTATATGGGCTTATCCGCCGTTCGAGCACTGTGCCTACGGAACGCATTTATCACTTGGGGGACTCCTTAAACTTGGTTTCGGGCGATCTGTTGGATGAAAAGTCGCTCCGCCAGATACTCGAGGAGTGCCAACCCGATGAGGTATACAACCTCGCCGCACAGTCCTTCGTTCCAGAGAGTTGGACACAATCCATATTGACGGGGGAAATTACCGCCCTTGGAGTCACACGCATTTTGAATGCGATTCGGGACGTCAACCCCCAGATCCGGTTTTACCAAGCCTCGACCAGTGAAATGTTTGGCAAGGCCCAGTCAGTGCCGCAGGACGAGAAGACGCCATTTTACCCGCGGAGTCCCTATGGCGTGTCGAAGCTCTACGGCCATTGGATTACGGTAAACTATCGGGAAAGTTATGGCATGTTTGCCTGCTCGGGAATTTTGTTCAACCATGAATCTCCGCGCCGCGGCCGTGAGTTTTTGACGCGCAAGGTCACCTATGCTGTGGCGCGCATCGCGGCCGGCATTCAAACCGAGTTGCGGCTGGGAAACTTGGATGCGCAACGAGATTGGGGATATGCCCCGGACTACGTAGAAGGCATGTGGCGGATGTTGCAGCAAGACCATCCAGAGGATTACGTGTTGGCGACCGGGCAGACCCATACTGTTCGGGAATGGGTGGATAAAAGCTTTGCTGCCGCGGGCTTGGATTACCAGGACTATGTTGTCGTGGATCCGCGGTTTGTACGACCAGCCGAGGTGGATCTGCTCGTCGGCGATTCTGGGAAAGCCCGCCACCAGCTCGGCTGGAGCCCGACCGTCACATTTGACCAATTGATTGAGATTATGGTGGAGGCTGATACCGCACTCGTGGCAGAACAAGAAGCCAGCCAACACGCCATTGCCGCCTTGCGAGGACTGAACTGAATGCGGGTTTTGCTGACCGGAGCCAACGGGTTTGTTGGCGGTCACGTGATGAAGGAACTGGTTCGTCGCGGGCATACCGTGATGGGTGTGGCAGGACCGGAGAATTTAGGCGGTGACCTGATATCCCTCGATCTGCGCGATGCCGGTCTGGTCGGCGACGTCGTGAGCCACTTTCGGCCGAATTCCGTCCTGCATTTGGCCGCCCAAAGTTCGGTGGGGCGTTCCTGGGACGCACCCGAAGATACGTTTCAAGTCAATGTCATTGGCACCATCAATCTCTGGCAGGCGGCCCGGAAACAGGGCGTCGAGCACTTCATCTATGCGAGCACGGCCGAGGTTTATCAGCAGGGAGATGGGAAATCCCACTTGCGTGAAGACTCCGCGATTAGACCCACAAATCCCTATGGACTATCCAAATACACCGCCGAGCAAATTTTAGGCCAATTGCGCGTGGCTTCGGCCGGCTCAATCCGTTTAACCATTCTTCGCCCGTTTAACCATACGGGGCCAGGGCAAGGACCTAAATTCGTTGTTCCGGCCTTTGCGCGTCAACTGGCAGCAATCCGCAGAGGGGCCGAACCGATTATTCGGGTTGGCAATCTGGACGTTTTTCGTGACTTTCTCGATGTCCGGGATGTGACGACAGCTTATTGCCGGGTCATTGCGCTGTCCACGATCTCCGGCACTTATAACATCTGTTCGGGAGTCCCAAGGACGATTCAATCGATTTTGGAGGATCTCAGCGCGGTAGCCGCTGTGGGCCCTATCACTCTGGTACAGGACCGTGAGCGCATGCGGCCAACGGATAAAGGATGGCTGGTGGGTGATCCGAATCACTTTTATGCCGCGACAAATTGGAGTCCGGCAATTGCGTGGGAGGATACCCTTCGGGCCGTATGGCACGAGGCGCTGGACGAACGTTAGCCAAATGACGCGGCTTCGTGGCGTGGATTCTATATCGTCGGGTGCAGCAGGCAAGGCCCATAACGGGCGGTGGAGGAGGGTCCCATAGACTGACAGACCCTCCCTGAGATACCACGCAATCCTCCGGAAGCGCGTGAGACGCTTTTATTCGAGAATCGATTTCACAATATCTCCAACGGCGGATAATGAATATTGCAAGCTGGTTTGGCGGGCTTTAACCGACTTCAATCCCCGGGCCGGGTCGTTTACTGCTGATCGCATCACGTCGACGACCGTCCGAGGCTCGACGGTCGCCCATTTTTGTCCCCGGTAAATGTCATTTTGCTCCACCAAGCGCGCGTCGCATGCTTCTAGACTTCCGTCAACAGGAATGGGGTACCCGTTGTTCGCGTTCAAAAATTCGGTGCCGCCACTCCAATCGATGGCCATCGACGGAACTCCGCAGGCCATGCTTTCCATGACCGGCATGCCCCATCCGTTTGCACGATCGGTTGAAATATATAAGTCTGCCGAACGATACAGTTGCAAGAGTTCCTGTTGCCCGATGGGGCCGTTCATCAACTGGATGGTCGGGTATTGAGTCCTGCCCATGACACCAAAACGGTAAAAGAGATACGACTGCATGTATTGGAGCACATTGACGCCCGCTCGACTCCAAGTCTTTAGAACCAGCTCTACGGGGTCTGTAGGAGAGAACGCTTGGCAATAGGAATCCAACAGCAGATCGACGCCTTTTCGGAAGCCGAACTCGAACACATACAGGATGCGCAACGCATTATGGGGCGGTGGGGCTTGATCGGGGGTGAAAAATTCGGTGTCGATGGCGTAGGGGACCACGCGAATTTTTTCCGGGCTCACGCCGCTGGCAGTAAATGTCTCTCGATTAAACTGAGAAGGCACCCAGACTTCGTCTAGGCGGTTAAAAGCACTGACCCACGTTTCAGGGATTCGATGTGTTTCAAAAATGGAGACGGCAATCTCTCTTTGGGGCACGATGGACAACGTGGCAAGGTGGTCCCTGACACTCTGCCGCAGCGGTGTCAGCATCGTCCCATCGACATTAAACACGACGGGGACCGTTTTCCCAGATAAGGGCTGCCAATCGTGAACCTGAGTTAACTCGGCGATTTCTTCCTCCCTAAGAAAGGAACGGTGATCAGCCGCCACCGGAATACAGTAGATTTGGAAGCCGCTGCGCAATAACGCGCGCAGATAATTCCTCGTCACATACCCATACCCGCTCTGATCGTACAGGGGTCCCACCCATACTAAACTGCGGCTGCTCATTGTCCCGTGGCCCTTCCTTCGAAATAGCTGGTTATTTGGGATACGACGTAGTCCAAGTGCTCTTGCTCAAGATATTGATGGCATCCAATATAGAAGGCCCGATCGATGAGATTCCAGGATATGGGAAACTGGTCGCCGCTCAACTCATAGCCAAGTTTTTTGTAGATCGGTTGGTTAACGAGGGGCAGCAAATCTCGCGTTTCAATTCCGTGATCTTCCAAATGGTTGATCAGGTCGCGCTTGTGGCCTTTCTTCAAAACAATCGGATACAGCATAAACGCGTGAGTGCGGTCCTCGGGAATGAAGGGAATTTGGATTTCGTTTTCCAATGGTTTCAAGGCGTTCATATAGTACTCGGCGTTCTTTCGGCGCTGGCTAATAATCGTGTCCACTTTAGCCAGTTGGCCCAATCCCAGGGCAGCTTCCATTTCCGTCGCCCGAAAACTGTGGCCCAGGTTGACAAAATTGAACCGTCTCTCGACGACCTGGTGGAGGTCGTCTCCCACGAGGTCGTCATCATCGAATGTAGACATGTAAATCCCGTCTCGCCCATGATTCATGAGGCTTCTCATGAGCACCGCCAACTCTGGATCGCGAGTCACAGCCATGCCGCCAATGCCGGTCACAATAAAGTGGGCCACGTAGGTGGAAAATACGCCGATGTCGCCAAAGGACCCCACCGGCTTGCCTTTATAGGTCGCGAACATGGTCTCGCACGAATCCTCGATGATGCTTAAGTGGTATTTTTTCGCCAGCGAGACAATCTCGTCCATGTCACAAGGCAATCCCAACAGATGAACGGGAATTATGCAACGGGTACGGTTCGAGATAGCCGCTTCAATTTTACTGGCATCGATGTTGTAAGTCGTCGGGTCGACATCGACAAAAACAGGCTTAAGATTGTTGTGCAATACGATATTGGCCGTGGCGACAAATGTCGTGGCAGGGACAATGACCTCGTCTCCATCTTGCCATTGATTTCTTTGCTTGAGAGCCGCTAGGGCGATGTGCAGTGCTGACGTACCGCTATTCATAAAGACCCCGAAGCGACTGTCATGCAGGCTGGCAATCTGCCTTTCAAATTGTTGGGTGAGAGGGCCGTAAGATAATTGGTTGTTATCGATGACTTGGTTTAAATATTGTCTTTCCTCTGGTCCGAATTCAAAACCTCCTACACCCACCCGAAACATCGAAATCCTCCTTAGGCCGTGCCGTACAAGATGTCTTCCGTTACCTCGCTAAGTTCTGGAAGAAGAAAATGCAATGCATCGAGTTCAATTGACGCTCGGGAAACCGCGTGTGGCCACGTCATCCGGCCTGGTACACGCTGCATTGATTACTGGTCAAAGCTCTATGTCCATCTTAACGAAAAGAAAAAAAGAAAGGGAAATTGGGGGAGCCTTTATACGGCCAAATTTTTGCTGGGCTGCCGAAGCGATGCCGCGGTTTTCCGAAGGGACGACCTCTTCGAAGCCGGTCTAACCAGAGGACAAGAATGGCGTAGTCGGGTGAGTCATCCCGCTCGGGCTCCTTGGCAGTTTTCACGATAGGAGCCGAGTGGGAATGACATGTTCACGGCAGAGCGGCGCAGGGGATCCGCGCAACGACACTAGTGGCGCGTTCGGTTAGTCCTTAGCCGCCGATAACGAGTAGGGCGCATCTGAGGCATTGTCGTCGGCGGATCAATTCTCTATGGTAGAGGCATGGACATGGACGCTAAGGCAGTAGAACTCCGT
>JAJZAN010000089.1 GCA_021799435.1 Bacillota bacterium
GCGGAGTCGCAGCGAGCTCAGCCTCACCCAGCGCCAAGCGTTGCGACTCTTAGGCATGGATTCACGCCGATTTACGCAGATCCCGTCGGGCTAGCGGATCTTCCCTTAAGGGTGCGAAAGGTGAGTTTAAGATTCGGGAGTCCTTGGACTGTGGTTCACCACAGTTTATCGAGGAAGTCGTGCACCAATTTCACACCCAGATCGAGGCACTGAGCATGCATTGGGCCACCGACCCACCACTTCATCCCGCATTTTGGGAGGCCGCCCGTCCTAGACCATCCAGCGCTAACTGGTGACGCGAGGGCGGGGAACTGCACACGATCGCATGTCTTACTCCCCGCCCAATTAAGATTTCCCAAGGATATGTGACGGTTGTTTGCAACAACTCCGAGAACGTCCACGGATCTTGGCTTGGGCCAGTGCCTATGGCAGTTTCCGAATCGACGCGGATCACGAGTGCCACCGACAGGTCCTCCCAGTCTTAGGGGGCCACCAAGGACCGCGATGCCGCGGTATTCCAGAATGGTCATAAAGTCGGCATCGATGGCCACACAGTATAAATCCCTGCGAGTAGATTCGACAGCCTCATAAGAAACATCATTGAGAAACTTCCGCCCGTCTCGGGCGGAGCCTGTCATTTCCCCACGCTTGGCGGCCATGGAAGACTCAAGGATTCGCCAGATACCAAAGAAAAGTGAGGGAATGGTCTCACGATTAGCGTGAGATTCCACCGTCCGCGCGCCGCAAATCCTGGCGGCAGACGAATAATCCCATGCCAATGAATCTGGCCGTTCACCACAGGAATTGTGGCGATCAGGATCGAGCCCGCCGGAGCCGTCTCCTTCCCCCCTCCCTCGTTGGCGGGGCTAGCATACAGCAAGGTTCGGATTCCCGGCAGATTGCCCACGCTCACCATCACCCGGCTCATCGGTCCGGCGGCAACACGAGTATTCGGCGTATTGGAAAAGGTGGATCGCGGATCGCGCAGAGTTCGGACGAGCGACGGGGATTTCAGCAGTTGCCATCGGCCATCCGGAAGCTCTAGGGCGACCCTGTTTCCGGCATCCCATGTCAAGGGGACAAAGCGCCCACTCCGATAACCGAGTTGCACAAGGGGCCAAAAAGTATCTTGAAGTCCAGGGATAGCCTTCACAGTGCCGACCCGCTTCGCCTGCCTGATTTCTCGAGCAAGCTGACGCAGTTTCGGAACGTCACCGGGCCATCCCGCCCAAAGCGGATCGCCAAAGTTTGGGGCGAAATCGGGCTCCGCCAATATAAGGGAATTCACAGTCTTCGTGCGTGCGAAGCCGCCGCGGCCGACAATAACGGCTGTCCCCACTGCGACCAGCAAGGTGGGAATGACGATCCATTGAAGCCGGTGCTTGCTCGGCATGGATTAGTACCTCCCTGACGTACGAAAGTTTCCGCGCTGTCCCGATATCGCTCAGTGATCCAAACGCCGCCCTCCTCGAAGACGTTTCACGCGCACTGTTTGGGGAGCATCTTTCAGGACGCATGATGGTGCCGAACCGAAGCCCTAAGGCCATTCGTTGAGGCGTGCGCCCGGCAGGCGCAGGCTTTTGCCCGTGCGCCGCCTTTGACTGGCGATGGGGGTGCCAAGAAAATCATTCCCAGTGGCCTAGCATCAGGATTGCGGTACACTAGCGACAAAGGACTTCCGTGTGAGAGCTGCGAATTGGGTGACTGATCGGTGTATGGGTCTCCCATTTCAGAAAGGAATTCAATTGACGCATGCTATTAACCATCACGACTACCCACCGGCCCGCCACCGACCTCGGGTACCTGCTGCATAAGCATCCTGATAAGGTACAGGGGTTCCCCCTTTCGTTCGGCGAAGCCACGGTGTTTTACCCCGAGGCCACGCAAGAACGCTGTACGGTTGCCCTGCTGGTCGAGGTTGACCCTGTGGCGCTGGTCCGGGGCAAGACCTGGAGGGACAGCGTGAGCGACCACTACGTGAACGATCGGCCGTACACGGCCTCGTCCTTCTTGTCGGTGGCGTTGGGCCAGGTATTTAGTACCGCACTGGCCGGGCATTGCAAAGCGCGTCCAGAGTTGGTGGACCAGGCGCTGCCGTTGGAAGCGGTTATTGCTGTAGTCCCGTCCCGTGGAGGCGAATCCCTTATTCGCCGCCTGTTTGAACCATTGGGCTATGACGTAGTGGTAGCCGGTGCTCCGCTCGACGATCAGTTTCCCGAGTGGGGTGACAGTCCCTATTACACGGTCCGGTTGAATGCCGCGCTGCCGTTGCAGCGATTGTTAAGCCATCTCTATGTCCTCATGCCGGTCCTTGATAACGACAAGCATTATTATGTCGGGGCGGATGAGGTATCGAAACTTTTGCGCCATGGTGAAGGATGGCTGGAAGTCCATCCGGAACGCGAGCTCATTACCTGGCGGTATCTGCGCCGCAGTCGACGGTTGGTCACGGAGGCACTGGCCCGCTTAGTCCCCGAGGAGGCCGCCGACGATGAGCCGCCGATCGCCCAGGACCGCGTCCCGTCCCTGCATGAACAGCGTCTTATGGCGGTCGTGGAGGTTCTTAAAACCCACGGGGTTCGACGTGTGCTCGACCTCGGATGCGGGGAAGGCCGCCTGCTCCGTTACTTGTTGCGGGATCCAGCCTTCGCCGATGTCGTCGGGATGGACGTTTCCCACGTCGCTTTGGAACATGCGCGGGAGCGGCTCAAGCTGGACCACCTCCCCTCACGGCTGGAGGGGAAGGTGGCGTTGCTGCATGGCTCGCTCACCTATCGCGATCGTCGGCTCGCTGGATTCGACGGTGCGGCTTTGGTGGAAGTCATCGAGCACTTGGACCCCGCCCGCATTGCCGCGTTTGAGCGCGTGGTGTTCGAATTTGCCCATCCGCCGGTGGTCGTTCTCACCACGCCCAATGCGGAGTACAACCAGTTATTTCCCGCCATGGCGGCTGGCGCCATGCGCCACAGCGACCACCGTTTCGAGTGGACGCGCCATGAGTTCGCCGAGTGGGCGCAAGCGGTGGCGGACCGCTATGGCTACAACCTGCTGGTGCAGGGATTAGGTCCGGAGGATCCCGTCGTCGGAACGCCGAGTCAAATGGGGGTATTTACGCACCATGATCGCTAAAATTCCAGAACTGTCGCTCGTACTGCTAGTGGGGGCCTCGGGTTCGGGGAAGTCGCATTTTGCCCGTCAGCACTTTCTGTCCACCGAGGTTCTGTCGTCGGACGCCTGCCGGGCCATGGTCTCGGATGATGAAACCAACCAAACTGCCACGGCGGATGCTTTTGACATTCTCCACTACATTGCGGCCAAACGGCTGGCGCGTGGCCGTCTGACAGTGATCGACGCCACCAATGTCCAGCCGGAAGCGCGACGGTCCCTCATCGCCTTGGCCCGGGAGCATCACGTCCTGATCACGGCCATCGTGCTCAACCTCCCTAAGCAGGTGTGCTTGGAGCGCAATGCTCAGCGCACAGACCGCAAGGTTGGGCGACCGGTAATCGAGCGACAAGCCCGCCAATTGTCTGCGTCGTTGTCCAAGCTTCGCCGGGAGGGCATTCACCAAGTTATCACGCTCTCCTCGGAGGAGGACGTGGCCGCGTTTGGCTGGGAACGGCAGCCGTTGTGGAACAACCGCATGGACGACCATGGTCCTTTCGACATCATTGGCGATGTCCACGGCTGTTTCGATGAGTTGACCGCCCTCATCGAAAAACTAGGCTACTCTCTCACCCAAGGCGTCGACGGAGCCTACCGCGTTGAACACCCGGAGAGGCGTAAGCTGGTATTTCTTGGGGACTTAGTGGACCGTGGGCCGAAGGTTGCCGCTGTCCTGCGTTTGGCAATGGATGCCGTGGCCATGGGCACGGCCTTGTGCGTGCCCGGCAACCACGAGTGGAAATTGGTCCGAAAACTGAAGGGCCGACCGGTGACCGTATCCCACGGACTGCAAGAAACGCTCGACCAGCTCAACGAGGAGACCCCGGAATTCCGCGAGCGCGCCTTACACTTCTTAGACGGGTTAGTGAGTCACTATGTACTGGATAGCGGGAGACTCGTGGTGGCCCATGCGGGGTTGCCGGCATCGATGCACGGACGCGGGTCCTCCAAAGTACGGGAATTTGCTCTTTATGGTGAGACAACCGGCGAGACGGACGAGTTTGGGTTGCCCATCCGGTACAACTGGGCGGCCGACTACCGTGGCACTGCCGTGGTCGTGTATGGCCATACCCCGGTTCCCAACCCAGAGTGGTTGAACAACACGATTAATGTGGACACCGGATGTGTCTTCGGCGGCCGTCTAACGGCGCTGCGGTATCCCGAAAAAGCCTTAGTCGACGTTCAGGCTCAACAGACCTACACGGACCCCCTCCGCCCTATCGACTTTGGATCCGGGTCCGACTTAACGGCCCAGCAGGCGCATGACGATGTGCTTGACATCGCCGACATCATGGGAAAACGGCGCGTGCAGACCGGTCTCGTAGGAACCGTGGTGGTGCCGGAGGAGAACGCCGCGGCGGCCCTTGAAGTGTTGAGTCGTTTTGGGGCGGATCCCCGCTGGGTCATTTATCTCCCACCGACCATGTCGCCGGCCGAGACTAGTCAGGAGCCGGATACACTGGAGCATCCTGCCGAGGCCTTTGCGTACTTCCACCACCAGGGGGTGCCCGAGGTCATCTGCGAGCAAAAGCACATGGGATCGCGCGCTGTGATTGTCGTGTGCCGCGACGACCACGCGGCTCGGCAACGCTTTGGGATAGCCGATGGAAGTCTGGGCATCGTCTATACCCGCACGGGGCGCCACTTCTTTGAGGACCTGGGATTTGAGCGAAGGGTGCTCGAAAGAGTGCGGGGAGCTGCAGACATTGCTGGACTCTTTGATCAGTTGCACACCGATTGGCTATTGATCGATACCGAAATCATGCCGTGGTCATTCAAAGCTCAGGAGTTAGTGCAGCGTCAATATGCGGCCGTCGGCCGAGCTGGACAGATGGCTCTTCAGGCAGTGAATGGTGCGCTGGCGCACGCCTTCGCGCGGGGTGTCCCGGTGACAGCCCTAAAGGACCGGTATGCCGCCCGGCAAGAACGGATCGACCAGTACATTCAAGCGTACAGACGCTATGTGTGGCCTGTGGAGTCGATGGCGGACCTGAAAATCGCACCGTTTCACCTGCTGGCATCAGAAGGTGCGGTGCACACAGAGTGCGACCATCTCTGGCATCTGGAGCAACTTGGAAAGCTCGGGACGGCCGATCCAGAGCTCCTGCACCCCACCCCCATGCTGAGGGTTCGTGTAGGCGACCCACGCAGTGTGGCCGACGGAGTTCTATGGTGGGAGACACTTACGGCCAGCGGTCATGAGGGGATGGTGGTTAAGCCCTTGTCGTTCATTGTGCGCAATGGGCAGGGCAAATTGGTGCAACCGGCTATTAAGGTTCGCGGCCGAGAATATCTGCGCATGATCTATGGTCCGGACTATACCGCCGAGGAAAATCTGGAACGATTGCGCCACCGGGGACTAGGGGCCAAGCGGGCCTTAGCGCTGCGCGAATTTTCCCTTGGCTTGGAGGGACTGAACCGATTCGTGGCGGGCGAACCGCTGCGCCGCGTCCATGAATGTGTGCACGCCGTTCTTGCTCTGGAAAGCGAGCCTATTGACCCGAGACTCTAGCCCGTCATTATCACCCGCTCGCCCTCACGGGTTCATCTGCCTCCCATCGGCTGCCTTCGTGTTTTCGCCAATGCATTTTGTCATCGGTTTAACTCAATGCGGTTGTCATGATTCGATAACCTCTTTAGGGCTTCGTCTTTCCCACGCCCGAGTCTTCTGCCTCATTTGACGCTACTACCCATCATTCGCATTGGCCGTAGGCTGCGGTCTTAGGCCGTTCGGCCAACGCGAATCCCAGCCCGTCGGGCTGATGCCATGGGCACGCACCGTCTTCGCCTCCGAAACACGAGAACTGATGACATCCGTGTTAGCCGAAGTTATGACAAAATGAATTAGCGCCAACACTTCGCGAACCAATAGGACGGCATGGCCCTGCACGCCGACGACTCGCGATGCCAGTGTGTGTTTCGCACTATAACCACTCTTAAGGAGTCGTGCCAGCCGCGCAGGCGAGTTGTAAACAGTATCGGCACTCATACCTCTCGCAGATGACAGGCCACAGATCGGAAAAGCGCGCACCAGGGGGCATTGATGGCGTGGGCAAAGGCCCTACTCAATCCCTGACAATCGGGCCAATCCCTTCCCTCCAGCAACCTCCAGTTCCGTGGTCTCTCCGATAGCCGCGATGTGCGGCATCGCCCGCTGGATAATAGCCTGAATCTTGTTGGGCTTCAGGGAGGCATCATGAGACTCTTTCGAGGTCCAGATTTCGGTGCTCCAAATGCCCACGGGATCCTCGCCGCGGGTGCTGATGGTATAGAGGAGGCAGTCGGGGTTATCCTGCAATGCGTCGGCAGCCTCCAACAGGATGGGAACTAATTGGTCGCGCTGACCCGGATGGGCCATAAACTGACCAATGAATCCGTAATACGTATTCAAGCATATCGCTCCCACCAGGCGTCCCTCACGTACCACGTCACTGCGTCATTCAGAAAAGGATGCCTCACGTCTTTCTCGCGATTCCTCTTGGCGTCCGTGGACAGTCTATCATCGGGAAAGCTCTATCCCCTGCCGTCTACGGCGATACCTGCGCTTCGGGTCGTTCGGTGTAGTCTAGAATCCAGTGACCATGACGAGTGCAGCCGTCAACCAGGCAGCGCCGCTTTTCGTCATACGTGAGGCAAGTTGTGCAATCTAGGCTTTCAACCAGAGCGGCTCGGGCAGGCGCTCGTGGTCCTGATATCGATGAATGTCGGCCTTCTTTCGGATGTCCCTCCAGAACGAGGTCGGACCATGACGCCGGTGATTCGCCCGACATTGCATCGTTGAGCACGCCAGACCGAGAGCCGAGCTCGCCTTCTGCACGACGACTGCCGGAATGGTCCGCTAACGACGCGTCCAGGTTACGCCGCCATCTCGACTGTACCAAACCTCTCTAGGAACTTTTGTCGACGAGAATGCGATGGCTAACACCAACATTCCCTGCACTCGGCGCAGGGCCACCGTGTCCGCTTCGGAGGGCAGTGAGATGCTGGTTAGGGTCCACGTTTTGCCTCCATCGGTCGTCCGATAGACGGAGGCGCCATTGTACGCAAATCCTGCTTGGGCGATGACCCCATCCTCGGCGTTCCAAAATCGCAGGGCGGCGTCTCCGCCGGACATCGGAAACTCGCAGGCTGGCATCGAGGACACACAGTGACCCTGCAGTTGTGTCTGGCGCTCCAATCGCCAGGTCCGGCCGTGATCGGTGGTCTGAAAGAGGTCCCACATGGCTTGGGGACCCGTTCCGCCCCCGGGTGCTAAGAGCCAGCCATCCTTGGCCGTGCCGTAGCTCAGGCTGTCGGGGTAGTCCCCCCGTCGATGGAGTTGTTCTAGTTCGGACACCGCCCGGGTCACAGTCATGAGCGGTGGATGGGTCCAGCTGCCTTCGATCGCCTGTATGAGGGATGCACCGCCGAGCCCGGACCGGGGATGCACACTCAGGTCGTCATCGGTTCCATTTTGGGTCGTCAACTGAACCAATACCGCACGGAAACCCGACGACGTGCGCAGCACATAACGTCCATCGGGCCATGGCAGGAGTTGCTCGGGGTCTCGGCGCGGGCTGAGTGGGGCAGACGTCAACTGAGCCTGACCCGAGGCGCCCCGAATGGTCCAAACCGTCGCGCCAGCGGATGTCTCTCGTCCCACGAGCTTCCATCCCTTCGGAACGCGCAACGACATATGCCAGAGATGAATCGTCGCTCCCAGAGCGGTGGACCGACGTATGGGCCGGGCCGACGTCTTCAGGCGCCCTGAGTCTTGGGCGCGAACCGTTGACGAGGGCCGTTCGGATCCAGGGAACCGGTTCGGTACACGGCGGCTCGTGGCCGGATCCGTCTTCTGTGTGGACCCCTGCAGGACGATCGTCGTTCCGATTCCCCATGCTGCCAGGGCTATCGCTCCTGTTATTAAGACGGCACCGCCGACCACCCACGTTTTCATCGCTAACCACATTCCCTTCCGCTGTCTCGCTTCTAACAACGACAGTTCGAGAACGCGGTTACCAGCCTAGCAACACCCAAAAAGTGGAATGTTATGGGACATCACTGAAGGCTGATGAGGGTTTCGGACGGGAAAAGTCCACCGTGAAGCAGGATCATCCGGCCCAATCCACTCCTCTGCCGAACGCTTGCGGCAGTTTCGACCCTGACATTGCTTAACGACACGCCCGGGTGTTCCCGTTCACTATCACAGGTTAGGCAAGGCGGTATCCCTCGCCTCCGGGAGTCATCAATGGCACAATGCGTAAAGGGACGCCGCAGCGAAATCGTTGAAGGCACTGCGGCCCCAATGCTTTTTTAGGGCGCATGTCGAGTTGACTTTCTCTGGAAAAACGGCGTAGTTGTCGTAGAATCCGTGCGCACCCAGTCATGACGTTCGACATTCATAAAGAAAGCCCGCTCCGCCGTTGGCGAATGAACCCGGCTTCTTTATGATGGTAGCAATCAACACCCGTTGCACCGGGAGGAGAGCCGACATGGATGACCCCGATCTCGACCGATATGTCGAGCGTGCGCGGTCCGGTCCCTGCTTTATCTGCGAATTGGTCCGGAACAATCCCGACTATGTTCATCACGTGGTCTTTGAGGACGATGACTTCATCGCCTTCTTGGACAAGTATCCGACCCTCCTAGGTAAAACGATTGTGGCGCCCAAGCGTCTCGTCGAGCATGTGGTGAGTGACCTGACCGAAATGGAATTTCAACGGCTCATGGCCGTCGTCTACCGGGTTGCATCAGCGGTTCAAGCCAGCATACCCACCGAGCGGATGTGTACTTATTGTCTCTTGGCAGCCAACAAGGCAACCGGCACCTCCACTGGCATATTGCTCCACTGCCGCCGGGCGTTCCGTATGACCAACAGCAATTTCACGCACTGATGATGGAGCATGGGATCCTCAAAACGACCGAGGAGGCAATGGGCAAGGTTGCTGAGCGTATTGTTGAGCGGTTGCGCGCCGACCGCGGCTAAGGCCGTCTCACCCTTGTACACTTGGTGAGAGAACTATTCATTTTGGTCATGGCCATCGGAATGATGACCGCGCACGTTGTCCGTGGCCATCATGGCTTGTCGAGGACTCAGCGCTCGCCAGCCCACACCGCCCAGCAGCTGCTGATAGGCGACCATCCTTGGAAACGTCTCCCCGACAAGAGCCCGTCCCCTAAAGGCCATCGGGAACTTAAGCTTGCGAGGCGTCCCGCACGGAGGCCAGTGTCACGGCGGCATCACCAGGTTTCCCCAGCCCGCCGGCAAAGCGCACCGCCACTATCGCGGTCATCCATGACAGCCATGCAAAAACCGCCAGGTCTCCTGCGACGGTCGATCGGGTAAATTGGACAACAAACGGAGCTGCGAGAACCGGCCATACCATGCGTGTGATGGAGACCCCAGACTGCCAGTCGCGAACAATCCAGTACAGCCCGATGAGCGCCAGCAGGACCCCGGACCCAATCATGAAGCCCCGGGCCAGTGTGCCGGGGCCGGCGTAGGAAATCCACGCTCCCAGGTAGAGATATCCGAACAGCGCCAAGGCCGCTAAGCGGAAAGTCACGGCGCTTCGTACTGCCGACGGTCCCCCATCTCCCTGCCGTACCATCACCCACAGCAGCGCCTGTGCTGCCAGCCCCACAGGCATCAGCCAGGACATAATGGCGTTGGGCACGGTCCAGAGTACGCCGGCCGTGCAGATGGCGGTCTCAATAAGCAGCAACGCGATGAGTGACCAGCTCATGTATTTCCACGACCGCTCAGTATGATAGCGACGCAAGGCATCGACCAGAAACACGACTAAGGCGATAGTGAATCCTAGGGTCAATAGCCGATGAACGTACTCGATAATGACGGATTGGTTCGAAAATGCCGGGACTAGTGCGCCGTGGCAGAGCGGCCAGTGAGCACCGCATCCCATGCCGGATTCGGTGTCGTGATCCACAACACCCATGGCATTGACAGCGACAATTCCTGCCAGACTGACGAAGCCCGCCGCCCGTAGGCCGGGACCCATGGTCCCGATTGGTTTCGTGCGACCCACCTATATTCCTCCCTTCAAACGCGTCTCACGTAACGACTTTCGGCCTTTGAAGGGGGGCTTCCTATGGACGTTCGACCCAATTCCCCGGTCCGATTGTCCCTATCCGTCGCGATTGAGGAAACCCTCGATGAAAATTGGGGGCGGAATTCAGCGGGGTCTGAGGAAATGCGGGTCCGATAAAGGCGAGGGAGCAAACGGTAGGGAGACCCGACCTGTACCGGGCACCACAACCCCGGCTCGTGTCCACCGTGGTGGTCGGTGTCGCATCTGGACAGATTCCTGAGACAATCGCTTCGACACAGCGCGGGCCACTCATTCATTCGCTTCACCCGTTTCGGGGGAGGACCATCCTCAATCTTGGTCAAATGCATAGTCCCGTTCAACCCGACACACCCGCGTTTTGTATCGGAGATACCATACGGACTGCCCCAGTTTCTGAGCTATTAGATGTCGTTCATGCTGCTTCCAGTGCTGGATGGCTTCCAAGGATGACCAATAGGAGACCGTAATCCCCACTCCTTGGCGGGCACTTTCCACGCCTAAAAATCCCGGTTGGATGGCGGCGAGGCGCAACATCTCATCAGCCATTTCGGCATAGCCATTGTCTCTGCCGGTGCGTTCGGATGTGAATATCACCGCGTAATAAGGCGGCTCCGGGGTGTGCGCGATTGCACTCATATCATTCGCCTCCGTGGGCAGGTATTAGATTGTCTTGTCGGGCGCCACACAGCAATTGCGTGACGGAGCCGTCCGAGGGCTCTGAATCATCTTCTTTGGACGAGAGTCCGCCCATGGCACAGAAACGTTCCTCTGCTTAAGACTATTTTGGCGTCCGCCGCGTGAGCACGACGCGCCGTTGGTGACCGCGCCATGGGATTTCGATGCTGACTTGGAGGGGTTTACCCGAGACCCACGGGCGGACGTATTGCTGCACAGTGCGGGATGGTTTGGGCGCACTCATCAATTCTGGGTATCCTCCCCGGGGTACCAGTCTTCCCAGTGGGTATGCGACGTACTGGCCGATGGCCCCGGGGCCCCGATAGATGATCCGCACGAGCCCGGACGGTAGCTTTAAAGGATCGCCAGGGATGGTCTCTTGGGCATAACCGACCCGCCAGGTCCGTGTCTCTCCGGTGTACAACTGTTCATTCACCCCGAGGGGCTTGCCGCGGTAGAGACCGAGTGAGAGGTGAGACGTGGGTCCATGTATTCCCCAGGCAACCTGCAAAGGAGTGCCCAACAGAGTCCTGGTATACGCTACGTCTTGCATCCAGGCTACTGTCAGGTGCATGGAGCGCGTCAGCTTGAGGTTAGCAGGCACCAAGCTCCCGGCGTGGTAGGCGCCCCAAGATAGGCGTACCACAGGCGCAGCGAGCGGTCTCCGGCCATCATATCCCAATGCCACCAGCGCATGTCCCGCATCCAAGGACTGGGGCACAATCACGACCTCCCAGGGACGATCGTTGATTAATACCGGATGGCCACTCCTAAGCGCTTGAGCGGCCGGGGTCATGGCACCCTGCTGCACCTGCCAACCGTCATATGCCGCCATCGCCAGGACCAGAGTTGCAATAGAAAGAACCCATCTGTGAAGATTCATTGGTTGCTCTCCTTCAAAAACCTCCCCGAATCCGGTTGCGTCGGTCCTCACGGGGACTCAAAAACCTTGGACGCAAGCGAATCCATTGCGTGACCATGTGATGAACACCTTCGGCCTAGTAGACGGGTTCCCCTGCCAGTATCGGGGCGCGGGGCTCAAGTCTCATCTAGGGAAGGCCCTCGGTGAAATGCAGATACCACCGGGGCGGAACTCGCCCAGGGAGAGTTCGAGGAAGGAGGGCGTGGAGGTAGGTCGTACCGCTCATTCGCCGGAGTGGTCCTATCGGCGGGATCTCCTGTCAGCATCAAAACAGCGCCATCGACATATGCACGCCTCGGGCGGCGCCTCTCGGACGGGGTCCATGCAAGGACGGTCTCTTTACTCGAACCGCGTCTCCCCTCCTGGTGCCGCAACGCTTAGGGCCTTTCTCGGATGAGCCGAACCCTGGGACGCGATCGTAGGGTCTCAACCTCCTCATGATCACGGACAGTATCGTGTCCGACCCCTGACTGCACCCCTAAGTCATGGTGCGCCGTGACGCGATTTAGCGGGGATGACTGGTCGCTAACGGCTCATCATGGGCGCTAGAAACTCATACCAGGGGCTCGGCGCACCGTACGCCGTTCGGACGGCATCGGCGAGCCAATACCGCTGAGAGGGGCTGAGGGCGGGCCACACCGCCGTGAGGTCCCAAACGTCTTTGGGCCGGGGCGCGCGTGCCTTATAAAAGAGGACAATTTCAGCCGCGAGGAAGGGAATGTGGGGAGACGCAGCCGCCGTTAGACTCGCAACGGGACGGCGAATACGCCCATCCCGTCGCGAGACCCAGACATCTCCGACGGCTCCGTCAAGCATCAGTTGCATCTTCCATGCGGCGGCAGGATTTGGGCGAAGCCACACATCGTGTACCGAATCGGGCAGAGTTTCACCGACCTGCCAAGGGCGCAGGGTTCCTGGCGGGTCTGCCGCCCAGAAATCCCAGTGGGCTAAAAGATCGCGCACGGCGTTGAGGTTGCGTCGCAGGATGAGCACGTCAACATCGCCGTGGGGGCGGAGAGGACCACCCGCCGCATGTTCAATCGCATGGCCTCCAGCAATCCACCAGGGGCATTGCAATGGACGCAGAATCGCCGCGACTTCCATCGGCGTGAAGGGCTGCCACGGGATGCCGACGGGGTTGGTCGAGGCCATATTGAGCTCCCCCCCACACTGTTCATTCAACGGGCGCTGATGCCTTTCCGCAAACCGCGACAGCGTCCGCCGTTCACTCGCCGGATCGGACAGGCCACATGCGGTCGGCGTTGATGGCCATCTTGTCACGCAAGCATTGTTCGATATCGATCCCCAGGTGGTTCGCCACATCCACGGTATTCCATATCACGTCGAAAATCTCGAGCCCCGCCGCCTTTTGCCCATCTGCTTCGGGCTCTCGCCCTGATCGCAGTGCCGCTTGGGCGAGTTCCCCGACTTCCGTCATCAGGAAACACAGGCGTGTCTCCAAAGACTCCTGGTCCCACCCGTGATCGGCGCTGAACTGCTTCACGTACGCTTGAAACTGCCCAAATTCCATTGCCACATTGCTCCCCTCCCCACTGTCTGTCGCCTGGCACCGGAGGGTCGGACCCTACTTTACAGCAACTTGTCGTCCTCAACAGGAATAGCCAAGGTCCATTCAGGCCCGACCCGTACCGTCTTGCCATATTCGACCATGGCTTGCCAACTAGCCTTGTCCCGCTTGTCGAGGACAAAGTGGCACCCCCTAAAGACCACAACCAGTGTGGTGTC
>JAJZAN010000010.1 GCA_021799435.1 Bacillota bacterium
TTCCGATCTAACTTTTCATTCCGCTAATGTGGTTCATGACCCCTACGAATATTAGAACCGAGCTTACCCACACCCTCCGATTAAGGAGGGTGTTTTTGTGCCCCAGTTTGAAGCACAAAGGAAATAAATGTAACCAAGTTGTGACGTAATTTCTTGGTGATTGTGACACTCTCCTTTGATAACGTGATCCCATAAACAGTCTGCACACACCCTTGCGCGCGGACAACGCACTTGTTCACACTGAATGCAGGAGGGGATTGGATTATGAGCATATCGTTGGGAACGAAGTCTTTGACTGGATCTGGATGCTCGCAAGAAGATTCGGCACGGTGGGCCCTTTGGGAAAGGCCCGATCCAGCGCAAGTCAAAGTCATCGACCTGCACCGGCAATTCATGCGGGAGGAGTATCTTCTGCAGGACAACGTGGCCCTGAGATGGAGACTGGGCTACATGCCCCGCGCAGTGACAATCTGTATGCCCGTCCGTGTGTGGCAAGGGACCACCCGGGTGGGGGATAACGAATACGTTCTTTTGTATCGCACTGACGCACGCGACCCTTTGACGACGGGATTTACCACATTTACCGTCGATCCACTGGAGCGGCGCCTAAGCCATAATATTGAGGTTATGATTGAGTGGTCGGTCAACAGAGTCGAGCGGTGCACGCAGGAATGGCGAGACGCTATCACGGCTATGACAGCACTAAACCACGGCGTCAAGACCGTGGTTTAGTCCCTCGGATATCATCTTCTCTGCGTCATTGAGGAGTCATGGTTGCGGCAACCACGATCCGTTAGGCACAAACCCGTGCTGCGAGGTAAAGGTAAATCGGTCGGCCCGATAATCACTAATTTGAGCAAAGACGAGAAGGTTGTTCCGATCATATGCGCGGCGATGGAAGGTTACGATGGTAAATGGTTCCACCCATTTACTGCCGACCAGGAAATCGCCGCGTTGCTCTGGGGATGCGACCTGCACCGAGAACGTCTCGTCGATTCTAGATACGGGGATGATTGTGGCTAAATCCCGCAAGGTTGCGGGGCTTTTAGCGGAAATATGGTTTATCACTTCCATGGCCAGTTCGGGATACGGAAAGACCCATGTTTCGTGACGTGCGACAACATCTCGAGCCGACCAAACACGATCAACAAAATGAAACACCTTGACGTTATCGACCGTGCGGCCTTCGCTGAAATCAGCCACAAACTCATCGGGAATCGCTGTGGTATTGATGGCAATGGGTTCCCACATAAGGGGAAAAGGTTGGGGAGTCTCCGTCGCATCGGGAATTGACTGGCGCATGATTTTGGTCATGAGGTCAGCAGACAATCCGTTCCGATTGCTTTCATAGCGATGCGGCTTGGTTACGATATAACGATGAACATTATTGTATTCAGTCCCGAGTGTCACATATCCCCGAAATGCGAGAATATAAAGCGCATCACCGACGGCACGTTGGTTGATGGCAGACTTACCGCGATAGAAGGACGATAATGCATTCCGATCAGGGAGCACGGTGCCCACCTTTAACTCACCCGACTCGATGTCCTCGATGACACGAGCCGCTAATTGCTCAGCGGTCGTCTCGAACGGGAAGAGTTTCATAGGCACCGCGCGGCCTTTCAGAACCACATTACCTTTGTCCGTTGACGCGGGTGTGCGCCGCGTGCGTGGTTTATTGGAATTAGCCATAATTCCTCCTTAAGTGGCTTCCTTACTTTATTGTGCCACAAAAGGGGCGAAATGCACGCAACGGGCGTCCGTCATGATGGAAATAATTCTTCAATGCTGCTATCGAGAACCTCAGCCAGTCGTTTTGCTTCTCCCAGACGCGGCTCACGCTTGGAGTTTTCGATTTGTTCCAATCGTGCTCGGGTGACCCCAACTTTTTTAGCTAATTGATCTTGTGTGAGACCCATGGTGCTCCTAACGACTTTGATGGTGTTAAATTGGGGCTTTACTCGCGTTGCGATGATACCCAGCTCCTTTCCTGATGATTTTATTGTTGAGCCTATCATATATCAGTGGCTAATGTCGCACAAAGTAAATATACGCTATAAATTTGATGCAAGAACTACTATAGTGTGTCAAAATAGAAGCAGAGAATGGAGGCTTCAATGGATGAGGATTGTCATTGTCGATGAGGCCCGCTTTTGTGGATGGATTATCCCGAAACTGCAAGCCCTGTTGCCGCAGGAGCGGTTTGAAGAGGCCAATTTTTTGGCTGCGCAAATGGTTGATGCGTGGCAGGCCGATGCCCCGGATGTGGTGGTGTTGACGCGACACTCTCAAGGCGTGGTTCATGAACGTTCGCTGGACGAGTGGATTCGGCGCATTACCAGTACGGTGCATACGCGCATCGTGCTGATTACTGAACCAATCGATCCCCCCGGCGACCGTCTCATGCGTCTTTGTGCAGATTTAGGAATCAACGACGTGGTACAGGCTGAACCGATTGGTCAGGAGCAGATCGTGGAGATTGCGGATGTCATCCAACACCCCAAGGGCCCTTGGGCCATGGCGCCGTATCGGAGTCACCACGACCCGCACGAGGAACCCTCTACACCCGACAAACGCCAGCCGATTGGGGAGGCCTCGTACTTTAAGCGTCGGCCAAAGTTTGGGATCGGCGTTGCCAAAGAGCGAAACCGTGAACCGCAGAAGCAACAGACCGACGCCGAAGATACTTCACCTGTTGCACGTCCTCCACGTATGCCCATGTCGTATGCGGTACGGCAGTTGATCGCCGTTCAGGGTATGGGAGGCGGCGTGGGATCGACCATGGTGGCTACGCAGTTGGCGCGTGCGCTCACACAATTAGGGAGGGTGCTCTTGCTGGATTGGGATGCTCGCGGGGCAGTTAGTGCGTGGTTGGGTGATCAGCCACCCAACGACCATTGCTGGGAAACTCCGCAGATGCCGGATGTTCGGGAGGTGCGCCGGTGGGCTGAGCGCGTCTGGCACTACGAGGTCCAATTCCACGTATTGACTTCGAATGGACACTTTCCCGAACGGCCTATCGTGTGGTCGGAAGTAGAGATGGATGATTTGATTCGTTGGGCACAGCGCCAATATGACTATGTTGTCGTCGATTTAGGAGGAGGATGGTCGGACCCGCGATGCGCCTGGGTCACCGCGATGGCGGACGTCAGTGTGCTGGTTTCCGGCCCTTATGAATACCACCAAGCCTTGGCCTTGCGTTGGCAGCAGTGGACCCAGGCCAACGAATGGCTGGTAGCGGATCGGCACCTGTGGGTCGGGGTGGGCTACGGCATCACCAAGCCCCAAAAGCGGCAATGGGAACGCGTTGTCGGCGAACGCTGGACGAGCATCATGGACCGGGCGAGTACCGCGGAAGATGAACCATTGCGGGCCATCCTTGCCGCTGTGACAACTCGCGCCGCAATAGGCGTCAAAATTATTGAGGAGGACCAGTGAAATGCAACTCACATGGGAGACACCTACGCTCATTTGGATTGAGGACGCGATAGCAGAGCGCCTCGCTGAGCGGCTGCGAACTCAATGGGAGCCGATTTACTTGGCGCAGTCCCGCGAAGAGGCAGAAGCACTAGCGGCTGCGCATGAGATGGACCGGCTGATTGCGGTGTACGGAAACGATGGACACGATTCATCCGTGTTGGCGGCGATTCCCCATCGGGCGGTATTGGGAGCGCCTGAGCAGGTCAAAACGGAAGACGATACGGATGTTTTGCATGGGCGGGTGCCGGGAAACGTGATTCAGTGGATGCAATCGCTGGATAAAGACTTAGAGCGCCCGATTGCCCGTCAATCACTGGATTGGGATGAAGAATCGGTGCCTGACCAGGCAATCGCACCACGAGAGAAACGGCCAACAGCGCGTGAATCGCGCTTTATTGAGCCACCGGAACGGACCCATCGCATTGTGGCGTCGTTCTCCACCGCCGGAGGTGTCGGCAAGACGACGACCATCAGCATCATGGCGCGGCTTCTTCAAGAAAGCGGGCGAACGGTAGCTGTGGTCGAGGCAGACGAGGAAAAGGCCGGCATCTTGCGGCTGTTTGGCCTGCAACCTGCGCGTGACGGGTTGGACACTATTGCCGACTTCGTTTGGTCGGATTCCGAGGCGCTTCAGGCGAAATTGGAGAAAATGGCCGTGCCCATCAGCCAGCGTGGAATGCCCGATATCACCATCTATCCCTTGATCGGGACGTTGGACGGACTGCAAGTATCGAGCAGGGAGATATTTGCGGACTTTTTGAACCACCTAAAAAAGGACTACGAATACGTGTTGGTGGATTTGGGGCCTCGCTTGCGAGATGAAATGACGATTGGCACGCTCATCGCGGCGGACGCGGTCATCTTGGTTTATGAGGCCACGGAGCCGAATCTGGATGCGGCAATTCGACACTTGGAGATTGTCGAGCAAACGAAGCTTTGCTCGAAAGACAAGTACATGCTTCTCATTAACAAAGTCTCGAATCACTCAATAAAGCCGGACCTCATGGGACGGACGCTGGAACTCCCCATCATCGGGACTCTTCGGGAAGAAACGGATACGTATCACACAATGGCCAATACGGGCCGCATCAGTTTACCGTTCGATTCTCCTTGGAGATCAGCGATGAAAGCGCTGCTCAAGCATGTGGGGGACGAGGATGAGATGGAGGAAGAAACGCTCGTGCCGAAGGGGGGCAAGGCCCGTGCCCAAAAGACAGCGAGGCCGATTAAACCCAGACCCAGCGCTGAACGGAGTTTTATGCGGAAATTGCTGGGGCTTCGCTAGGGAGGAGAAAACTGTATGAATGAATCGTTGAGTCGCAGGAAGGTGAATCTGCGTGATACCGCGGTTACGGCAACCCGGGAAAATACCAGCGAACAGGTGATAGACAGCAATCGGCGCGTTGCCATCATGCGCACGGAAATGAAAGATGACCGATGGCTCGCGATTAAATCCCGTGTCCGCAAACTTTCCATTGAACGAGGCGGCGAATTGTTCGATGACGTGGCTCTCCATGAAGACGACATTCACCGTGTCTATCGTGAGGTGATTGCTGAACAAAGGGATCTGACCGAGGGTGAAAAGAAACGACTTCTGGATGAGATGGCGGACTATACATTCGGTTGGGGCCTCATAGAACAGCTTATGGATGACAAAGACATAACCGAGGTTATGATCGACGCTCCAGATCGCATCTGGTATCGGCGCAACGGAATTGATTACCAGTACACGGACGACTATCCCGAAGCAAGCGGAAGGCCGATAAGTTTTGGTTCCGGCGTTGCGCTTGAGGAATGGCTCCAAAACCTGATCAAATATAGTGAACGGACGTTGAACTACGAAGAGCCGCTTATTGATGACGACCTGCCTGGCGGGGCACGGTTGGAGGCAACGTGGCTGCCCGTTTCTGAGTACCCTACGGTTAACATTCGAAAATCGGTCAAACAAACCCGCCGGTATAAGCCCGAAGAGTGGGTGGAGCAAAATGTCTGGTCACAAGACATGGTTGACTGGTTGTTGAAAACAGTGGCTGCCTACGCAAATATCGTGATTTGTGGACCAACGGGCACAGGAAAGACAACGGTTATCCGGATGCTCATTGAAAACGGCGCATCGCCTAACGATCGTATTATCCTCATCGAAGACATTCGAGAGACGAATGCTGAGCACCCTCGATTTCTGAGCCTACGGGTAGTGGAGCGCAAGAACAACCCCATTACACACACCGACCTGTTCGCGGCGGCGATGAGAAAAACGCCAACGCGGGTGTTCGTTTCAGAGCTCCGCAAACCGCCTGAGACGGTGGCCTTTTTGGAGACGATCGGTTCTGGACATTCTGGCGCGATGACGTCGCAACATGGTGATGAACCAAGAATGGTCCTAAACACGATGATAGCACGAGCGGTGCAAGGCGGATGGGGAGCGATTCCGGAAATCGTTCGCGAAATGGTATTTGAAGCTGTCCAGATTCTCGTGTTCATTATGCCAATTGACAAGAACATGCGGCGAGTAACGCGGGTTGTCGAAGTTGTGCCGATGCATCTCTGGGATCGGTATGGCCGATTCCGCGACATCTTTCGCTGGAATCCCAAAACGGATGAACACGAATGGCTTACCGACCCGATATCCGAGCACTTAGAGAAGTGGGAGTTTGCAGACCGAGTGCATATTCCACGAAAGCCGAAACCGATATTGCGTCAAAGAGAGGATATTCCTCATGACATTCGTTAGCGCATTGGCTTTAAGTATCGGAGTGTTTCTCCTGTTGGGCGGTAATTTCTCCAAAACATTGAGCCAACGGCTGTTGCTGCTTAATGGCAAGAACAAGGAACGCAAAGGGCCTAAACGAACCCCAGGCAAGGGTGCGTGGGTAACGAAACAGAGCATGTTGCTTCTGGGATGGTCGCCGCGTACCGTGCGTATCGCGTCGGCAATCTTAGCGGTAATGCTCGGCGGATTGTGGTTCATACTCACGCGCAATGTCGTGTCGGGAGTATTGATGGGGATTATGGGATGGCAGGTGCCCGGCATCGCGGCGGAAGTAAGGGCGGCTGGGATGCTGAATGCACAAGTGCGGCAAGTATCAACCTTTGTGGGAACATTTGCCGACAACCTCGAAACCGGGAAACCCGTCGGACAGGCCATTGATGAGGCGGCACGATCCATCACGGGACCGCCTTTGAAGGATTCCGCTGATTTGGTGGTGCGGCGTCTTAAGGGAGGCTCAGACGTCGCGGACGCGTTGAGAGCGATGAGCGACAGACTGAACATGCCGACGTGGGATTTGTTTGTCGACATGGTGACGTTGAATCAAAAGGTACGGAAATCACCTCAGATATTTCGTAATTTGGACTGGCAGTTGCAGGAGCTAGAGATGGTGCAGGTCGAGTTCCGTACGTCAATTAGCGGGATTATGGCCTTTATCATTGGGTTCTTTGGGATTATCGTGGCGGCCGGTCCTGTCGAGGCCCTTGTCGACCCGGCGCTCTGGAAGTACGTCACTCAACACTTGAGCTTTATCCCTTTGGGGACCACAGCCATCGCCGTAATCTTATTAGGCGGCATTCGCAAATACTCGCGGTTGAAAGTCGCCATCTAGAAAGGGGGGGCAGTTGTGAGTGCAGTTATGTTATCGCTAATCAGTGCTGGTGGTTTAGGAGGTGGTTGGTATGTGATTCGGTCGTATGATCCGGCGGAGGATCGCCGTCGCTTAGTAGCGGGCTCAAGCCAGGCGACGAAGGATGAAAAGTGGTGGAAGCGTTGGCGGGTGCCGTTGATAACGAAAGCCCAACGTGAACGCTTGGAGGTGACTGGCACCAGCGAAAAGACCTATATCCAAAGCATCCTGATGTTTGCGGGAATAGGGGCTGGGGGCGCGTGGCTCGGTCTGGGGCATTGGATCTTCGCCCTTGTCGGGGCGTTG
This sequence comes from Bacillota bacterium, assembly GCA_021799435.1. GTDB lineage: Bacteria > Bacillota > Sulfobacillia > Sulfobacillales > Sulfobacillaceae > Sulfobacillus_B. The sequence continues at coordinate 7,404 of JAJZAN010000010.1, forward strand.
GGGGGATACGGGTGGGCGTGGTTAACAGTGGCAGCGCGCCACCAAAATTGGCACAAAAGTGTCGTGGCGGGGCTTCACGATTTAGTAAGAATCCTTAAGCTGCGCATGATGGCCGGCGAAAAGCCGCCTTTAGCCGTCGAAAGGGTGGTAGACCTTCTGCCGGAGGCCTTAGCGGTCGAGTGGCGGCGCATGTTGGCACAAATGCACGCGGGCGACAGCTTGGAAACAGCCCTCGATGCCCTGAACAGGAGAATTGCAGACAAGAATTTTACAGCCGTACTCACGCGAATACGCACCTATCATCGTACGGGAGTTCCCGATGATCCATTCGGGGATATGAGCGAGCGGCTAGCCAGGGTCGAAATGATTCAGCACGCCGGCAGGATGAAAAGATTGACGGCTCCGCTGTCGTGGTACGCATTGATTGGATTTCTCGGGGTGTTCATGATCACGTTTGTACCGGACATGATCGTCCGAATCCTTCAAATGTTGTCTGGTAGTCCTATCTTTTAGCTTTGTGTTGTCTACTGTTGTTGCATACAATAACTATGAGTGGCCGAAAGGGGCACAAAAGATGGAACTGGATACAATTCTGTTTTGGGTTGGACGTATATTGATTGCCGCCTTCCTGATTATTGCGATGTTCAAGGGCGTTCAAGTGGTAGTACCCGGATGGTTCGATAATACAGTAGGTACAACGTTGAATGGGGTTGTCTCGTCAATTCCGTAACAAGCTCGCGCGGGAATTGGCGTCGCGGATAAATCCGAAGGAGATTAAAGGCTATGAGTAGCAGACTAAAAGGATGGCTCCGACACTTTAGGGAAGATCGCGCTGGGATAGCGGTTGACGAGGTAATGTGGGTGATGGCGTGGGTAGTCGGGGGCGTGATGGCCTTGACTATGATCCTAGAGATTTGGACTACATTCCACGTTAGGCAGGTTTTGCAACAGGCGGGCCAAATTGTCGACCGCTCGCTTGTAGCGAGTGGGTGCTTAACGACAAACGCACAGGATCAGCTAACAAACTTTCTTCAAAGCAACGGGTTGGACCCATCCCAAGTCTATCTCAACGCTAATACGACACAACAGTCCTACGGAGCGCGTAACCTCTCGGCTACGGTGGGCTACGACATCACCTATACCGTTCCGTTTACGAGCGGGAGGCTATGGAAGCGTTACACCCAAGTGACAGTACCGTCCGATCAAAGTCAGTATGTAGCCGGGGATGGGGCGGGGTCTTCTGGATGCGCTTCGTCCACGACCATCGCGGCCGCTTTCGGCGGAACCAGCAATTATGGCGGCATGGGTGGGACCGGAAGCACGAGCACGGTGCTGCCGACCGTAACCAGTTTGACATTGACCAGCCAGCCGAATCCCGTATCGGCTGGCGATCCGGTTACCGTTAGCGGTGTGGCCATGGATGGAAGCAATCCTGCGCCAGCGGGCACTCAAGTCACTCTAACCAGCAGTCTCGGCACCAAGGCGGCGGACGTAGGCTCGAACGGACAATTCACGACAACTTACACGGTTAACACGCCAGGTCAGTTTGCGGTGTCTGGAACGGCCGGGATGGCGACAGCATCTACACAGATAAACGTGGTCGCATCTACTGCGGCGAATTTAGGGCTTAATATGCCTTCTTCAATCGCGGTCGGCCAATCCTTTAGCATTCGTGTCTCAGCCATCGACCAATACGGCAATCCCGTGGCGAATGGGACGGCCATCACTATCAGCAGTAGTGATTCGACCGATATCCCTACAGTCACATTAACGACCCAAAACGGTGTTGTCACCGATCCAGTGGGTAATGGCATTACTGCGTTGGGAACGGTGACAGTGACAGCCAAGACAGGCAGCATCTCGACTTCAGGGACGGTGCAAGTCTCGCCGGGAGCGCCTCAAAACGTGTCCATTTCGGCTAGTCCGACCACGATTGTTGCTGGACAGTCAGTAACGCTCAGCGGACAAGTCTATGGTCCGGACAATACGCCTCCGGCCACCGGAACAGCGGTAAAGCTGACCAGTGCATCAGACACCCAAGATCCATTACCTACAACAACCACCAACGCACAGGGGCAATACAACGTAGGCGCTACCTTGACGATAGCCGGAGCCCAACAGGTGACGGCGCAAGTGCCGAGCAACGGAACCACCATCACGTCTCAGCCAACGACCGTCACGGTCAATCCCGGCCCGGCCTATGAAGTCGTAAACCTCACGGCATCGCCGGACCCGGTCGAACAGGGGGCGACCACAACTTTTACAGGTGTGTTGGAAGACAGCTACGGCAACACGGAACCAGCTGACGTTCCAGTGACGATCAGCGGTGGCGGCTTGGTCAAGACGTTGCAAACCGTAACCAATTCAAAGGGGGTATTTACGGTTAGTGGTGCCTTCCAGGGCTCTGGCACACAAACCGTAACACTCACCTCTAATGGCAATAGTCTCGTAGGAGGATCGCTGGGAGTGCGCGTGCTTCCGGCAGGGTCTTACACCCTAGTTGCTAGCCCGACCACAACAAGCATTCAGGCGGGGCAATCGGCCACGGTTGCTTGGACGCTTACCAACAGCCAAGGACAGCCTGTCGCCAACGCACCGATTAGCTTCAGTTTGTCGCCCAGCGAAAGCAATGTGCTTACGCCGGTCAGCGGTACAACGAACATCCAAGGGCAGATTAGTGCGGCGGTAGGGCCGTTGACTGTGGCGCAGAACTATACGCTGGAAGCCATCGACACAGCCACAACCAACGTCACGGGAGCGATGAGCATTACGGTGAACCCAGCTGCAGGGCAGTCGGTGGTAGATCCTCCGTCGATTAGCCCTTCTGTGGTGCAGTCAACCCAATATGGCGGCACGGTTGATCCGGTGATTACCGGCGAAGCGATAGACCAGTATGGCAACATCATTCCCAACGCAACCATTACGGTCACTGGAGGATGGGATCCTGGTGTGGACTTTACGGGGACGGCCAATGCCGAAGGGTATTTTGCCGTCACTCTTGATCCGGTCGTTGTGGGCGGTCCGTACGACCCAACGATAACGATTGCGGACAGCCAAGGTTCGAGTACGACAACCTATACAAATACGACTTTGACGGTTGTGAAGACGGTATACTCCTTGACGCTGACGCCGGTGAGTGGTTCTACCAATGCGCTTACCGGGACACCGTATGGCGTGATTGCAAGCCTGAGCAAGAACGGGAGTGCGGTGAGCGGGGCATCCATCACCTTTAGTACGAGTGACTCAACGGCCACGGTCGCCAATCTCTACCCGTCGGGCCCATCAGGGAGTGGGGCGGGTAGCTTGGCCCAGTCATCGGGCACATATCAAGCAGGTGAGGCGGCAGTTAATGTAACCTTGGACCAGACGGGGACACAAACAATCGAGGCCACCTATGAAGGGGTGACGGCAAAACTTGTGGTGAACGCCTCGGCACCTCAGATAAACCAAGTGGCGTGGTCGAGCGTATCACCTAATCCAGCGCGAGCAGGGCAAACAATCACTGTACAAGGTATGCTGCTATCAGAAAACGGGGTACCGGCAGGAAGCGGTGATACGATCAAGGTAGAGGCGTCAGGGCCTACGGTGCAGTATGCGACGGGAATTGTGCAGTCAAACGGTATCTTTAGCGTTACGTTTAACCCGAGTAATAGCAACGGACTGGTGAAAGCAGGGACTTACAGTCTTAGCGCCGAGGACATGTCCCAAGGTAGTCCGTTCTTTGTATCGGCTATTGGTCCCGGCAGTGTTACGGTTACCCCCGGGCCGGTGCACTATCTGTATCCAGTGCTCGGACCGGCGAACAATACCGGAAACACCTTATTGGCCGGAGGGAAGTGGAACAGCAGCACCGACACCATGGCTTATGGCACGCTGCCGGCGACGGATGGCAGTACCGTCAGCACCCGGTTTACGGCGTATGACGCCTATGGGAACGCAGTGAGTAGCTGGTCTGGAGGCACGGTGAGTTGCGCGGCTTCTAATGGGGGCAGTTGCCCCACAATGACCCAACCCAGCCAACCGACGAACAGCCAAGGACAGAGCGGATGGGCTAATGAAGGGGCGTTTTCACCCGGGTCGTATACGCTCACTTATACGGCATCCAGTACTGGAAAAATGGGCACCGTCACCTTCACCGTTCCGCCGACGTGGGTGTTTGCCGGTTTATCGGGGAACGGCATTTACGTGGCCCAAAGCGGGTCATCCAAGTGGACCCAACAAACCACCACCAGCCCGGGCGGCAGCCTGATTGTCGATCCGAACACCCAGACCTTGTGGACGTCCTCGGGCGAATACCTCAGCGCAGGCGCGACCACGTGGACCGCCAACGCGCCATCGGGATCCGGATCTGTCACCCTCTATGACCCCGCAATGCAGGGGATGGTTGGCATGGGTACCGGAGCCAATAGCGAACCCGAGATCATGTATTTATCCGATAGCTCCAAGAACTGGGTGGGGCTCTATGGCGGCACATATTCGGTGTATTCGTATGGCTGTAGTGGTAGCATCACCATGCCGACGACTCCGATGTACGATCCGGCCAACGGCTGGCTCATTTTCACCGTCGATTCCACGCATTGGTATACGAATGGTTCGGGCACCTGCGAGAACTCTGGTTGGTCTTACAACACCATGGCCTTGTTGCCGAACGGCCAAACACAAAGCATTTCGGGTATCAGCAATTTCAGCCTGGCAGCTTACGATTCTGGGACGCAACAACTGTTTTTGGGATCGTACACCGGGTCGCTTGTCGCTCTGAGCCCGTCCGGGTCTACCACGCCCGAGCCATCCATCCCTGTGGATGGCTACTACAATGCCACACAAGGACGGTATGAATACCTCAACGGACCTAATGCACTAGGATACAATCCGACGAATCACACATTATACGCTGGCATGAGCAGCGTTTCGGGCGTTCCGGCCGGCCTGATGCAGTTGCCCGATGGCAGTACGTCATGGAGCGCTGTGGGCAGCATTAGTAGCACCAATAGCGTGGGCAATAACCAGATCGTGTACGATCCCGGCAACAGGGAGATGCTCATAGGCCTCGGCAGTGGTTCCATGACTGCGGGGTGGTGGTGGCTTAACGCGAGCGGCCAAGCCAGTCCCACGGGCCTGCCGACCGGCACTCCCGCCGGCGCGGCATATGTCCCCTGGCCGTCTTATTAACGGACGATAGCATGGGAGGCGGCCCTGCCGCCTCCAGCTTTGCTTAATAGATGGATACCCAGACCCCGCTTGCGGCCGGTGCTGCACCGAGATTCTGCCATGTTCCGGCATTCGTCGGATCCCAGTAGACGTCGGCGACCGAGCTTGATGTCGACACCACCGCCACGGCCCCTTGGGGACTAAGCCACACATTGCTAGCGCCTGGCCCCGGACCCGAGCCGATGGCGGCCAAAGTCGCCGGGTTGATTTGTTCAAGCGGATTCAATTCGACCATGGTGGAAGAAGCCGGGTCGAAACTGTAATCTGCACCCACAATCTGCGTGGCTCCCGAGTAATGATTGAACGGCCGCGAACTGGCCATCGTGTCCGTGGCTTGAAAGACCGTGCCTGTCGTGGGGGACACCGCGATGGCTGTCGGATAGGCAAACCCACTGGTAATGCCTCCGGTGGGTGTCCAGGCGTATCCGCCACTCGCTAGGATCTTGAGGGAGCCGGTCAGAGGTTGCCATGCCATGCTGTCGAATTCATACCACTGTCCACCATTCCACGGCGAGGTGGTCTCGGCCGTAAAGTAGATAGTGTTGTTCCATTCGGCTGCGCCCGCCACCAGACTCGCGTTGTAAAAGTATCCCGCGGTGTTTCCGATAGCCGTCGCTGGCAGGCCATACGTGAGGCCGGTCGACGGGTCGTAATAGCCAACCAGGATCGGCGGCGTGCCCGAACTGCCCCCCGTGTACACGATAGGATAGGCCACATAGATGCCGCCATTGGGCCCGACGCCCCAGTCCGTCACCGAACCGCTCGCTCCTGCCTCACTATACAATTGGTCAAGGGCTGGCACGGCTTGCCAACCAGTGGACCCCGGCGAGAAGGCCAAGTAGCCTTGTGACGACTGCGTGTATACGGTAGAGCCGTCTTGCACCTGTCCGTCGCCTGACAGTGCAATAGCGCCAACGGACGATGGCACCCCGCCAGCTGACCAAATGCCCGTCGGCGGGAACCCGTTGCCGTACCCCGCTGTGGTGGAGCTGAGCAAGAAGAAGTTGTTCGGTATCGTCATTGTCAAAGTCCCCGAGATGCCACTGGACGCCGCATAAGTGAGCGTATAGGCCATGCCGCTTGGTACACTTTTCCTGTCGTGTCTACACGTCAGGAAGGAGTTTTCCTCACACCATGCATCAGGACTGGGCAGACCTTCAAACGGCTTATGCAACGTACCTGGCCAGCCACGGGCGGTCACCGGAAACGGTCCGCAGTTATTTATCCGACTTATCCCAGTTCACTCACTATTTAGTCTCCAAGGAGGTGCCATTGACTCTTGCTGAGCTCACCTATGATCGGGTATCCGCTTTTTTGGCCGACCAACGGCGGCGCTGTTCCTTAGCGACTTTAGAGCGGCGTCGCACCAGCATTGTCGGGTGGTTGAAATTTCTGGCGCTCCACCACGCGGTTCCGGCCCTGGCGTTGGTTCTCGCCGATCGCCTGCCGCCCGCCGCGCGTCACACCACGATCCCGATGTATCTCACGCAGGCTGAAGCGCTGCAGCTGCTCCGCATGCTGAAACGCAATATTTATGGGACGGACACCGTGCTCCGTTACCGGGATCATGCGCTATTTCGAACGATTCTCAGCACGGGATTCCGCATCAGTGAGATTTTAAGTCTCTCGGTGTCGGAGGTGGAAATTGCGCTCAGCACAAAGGAATTTCGGGTCACCGGGAAGGGGGCGCGTCAGCGCATTGTACCTGTCCACGACGACCTGCACGGCCCGCTGTTGTTGTGGCTTCAGCATCGCCCGGCCACCTCTTCCAGCGCGTGTTTCCTCACCCGCCGTGGTGCGCCAATGCGGCCTCGTGATGCCCAACGCCTCATCACGCGCTACGCCGTGGCCGCGGGCATTCGCAAGCGGGTGACGCCGCACACGCTCCGCCACACCTTCGCGACAATGTTGCTGGATGCCAACGTGAATCTTCGCCTCATCCAACGGCTTCTGGGGCATAGTTCCCTCGCCATCACGGAGCGTTATACCCATATTCAGACGGCCGGCTTGCATGAGGCGATTCGCTCTCTTACGTTATCCGATAGCACACCGCTTAGATAGATGCATTAACCAAAAACCGAACCGCTTACGCTCGATTTTGGGCGATTAAGCGGCTCAACTCGACATAGAGTGTAGCAAAAAGGATATTTATGCGTCATAATGTCATAGAAAGGGTGATTTAAGTGACGCCATTGAAGAAAAAGGCCCAAACCACATGGAAACCAGCGCAAACACGAAATTCCGGTCAAGGTAAAAGGACGATAGCCATTGCTGCGGTAGCTGTTGGCGTTGGGGCTCTCATCCTTAATATTGCGGGAGCCAAGGCCATGCAAGGAAAATCTGAAAAGATTGTCGTCGCGACCACCAGTATATCCGCAGGAACACCTATAACGAGTGGTGAGGTCACTCTCAAGCCTGTAACGGGATTGCCTAGCGGACTCTTATCAATGAGTGCTGTGGTTGGTGAGGAAGCTGTTCATGGAATCGTTGCAGGAGAGCCGATCATAGCCTCTATGATTGCAAAGAAGCCCACGAGATTAGGTTTAGACAACGGGCAGGTGGGCCTGTGGATCAACGTCAATCTGGTGACGTCTGCGTTGGTTCATCCAGGAGACATTGTGGATGTCCTCTTTGCATCCAATGGCAGCGGGGGAACGTCACAAGCTCAACAGCAGATCGAAGCTATGCAGGGTGAAGTGCTGGTGAGCGGAACGCGTGTGGTTCAGGTTGCGAATTCAAATGGCCAAATTATTGGAGCCACAAGCGGATCAAGCGTAACTAATGCCGCCAACGCCACAGTGCCAGCGGCAGTAGAATTGGCCGTGTCACAACAACAGGCCACCCAACTTGTCTCTGCACAGACCATGGGCACTCTGACGTTGGTGGAAGATCCGTGGCCGAACGGTCAGACCTTGGCAACTACGGACTTCACGCCCGTCGCACCAAACGTGGTGACAAGCGGCGGAACGGTGGGAACAACGTCCAGCACGATTGCTCCAGCCACTAGCACTTCGACAACCACACCAACCGGAACGACCCCAGCGACGAGCGGAAGCGGCTCCAAGGCTCAGGGCACAAGTAGCTCGAATAGTAAACCATAATCTACAATTCGCGATACAGGGGGGACTAACTGATGCACATTTTATTGATATACATGGGCTTAGCGATAACGACCGTAGGAGGGGTTGTCATTGTTAAACAACGGCCGATCCGTCGAGTTTTAGGGGCGGCGATAATTGTAGCAGGGTTTCTCATCGGTTCGTTAGTAGCCAACCAACCGACAGTGGCTGCTGGTAAAAGCTCCACTCAGGGCGTTCCGCTGGTAGCGAACGACAATATGATCGCCGTGAAGACGCTAGACGGTCAAGCGATAATATTAAACGCTGAAGACACTCCTGTACTGTTCTTTTCACCACAGAGTTCATCCAGCAATTTGATAGCAGTACAGAGTGATTTGAATGCGATCAAGGGTACGCACCGCCCGGTAATACTCATAGGCACTTCTTTTCACAATCCCGCTAAGGCAAGGCGGGAAACCGAAGCATTCTTGAAACGCGAGCACATCACCATGCCCGTAGTGATCCAAGAAGGGCCACCAACTCTCTACGTTAAGACAGTCCCGACGATGGTAGCCATGCAAAACGGTCGTTGGGTGCAATACCACGGGATAAGCGCGATCATCTCGCACTTGCGCTCGTTGGCGGTGATTACGACTAACCGCCAAACGGTGGTGAAGAAGGCCAACACGAAAGGATGAGCCGATGTCGAGGGCAAAATGGCTCCGTCTGCTAGAGCGGCTAAAAGAGCGGGATGGCTTTGGCGGCGACCATCTAATAATCTGGCTCTTCACTTTTATGCTCATGATCATTATGGTGACTGCGTTAACCACAGTGGCATGGCTGTTTGCGTCGAAGCAACACGGTATTCAGGCGATGATTGTGGCGGCGCGGCAAGCGGAAGTAGCAGCGGCCGCCGAGTCGAACTTAGCATCGGGTCAGGGGAATCTCAACCCTACGGTAGCCACCAACACGTTCAATCAGGTCTTTCAGAGTCGCATTGGATGGCCGAGTAGTGTATACCAAATCCAGGACTTTACCGTGTATACCCAAAGCCAAGCGGGGAATCCGCTACCGGTAGGGCTGAGCGGAAATGTGCCCGGGCCTAGTATTTTCGTTCAGGCCGAATTCGACTTTTCGGTCTTTCCGTTTTGGAACCCGGCCGGTTCTCCTTTGACGGTGAAGATCCCGGCAGAGGTTTTGGTGTCGCCCAACCGTTACAACCATCCCGGAAAAACGTGGATTGGAGGCTGAAAACAGCGCAACAAATATACAAAAACAGTAACGGAGATGTATAATATAGACAAAAGGAGGCGGCGTTAGATGATGCTACGACACAAATTGGCTTTGCTGGGACTGGCGTCAGTTGCGGCTGTGGGGGTGGGGCCTTTGGCGTTTGCGGCGAATCCTGGAAACATCCAAGCTGGGTCAACGGTTGTTGCATGGAAATATACCTACCAAGGAGGCGGAGTTGGGAATGTAGTTGTACTCTACTCGAATAATCAGCATGCCGCCCTTGGCTTTACTGGTTCGTGGGTATCAAATTCTACAACGTGGACTAACTTGGATTCGGTGGCACCGCTTTTGGCTGCAGTCAAACACGGTTATGCGTACCAAGTGGCGGGAGCCTTTCCGAGTGGCATTGGATTACAATATTCGTCCGATGTCGCCGCGGCGATGACCGTTCAAAACTTCAACCCATCTGAGGTCGGAGGGCAGCCGTTGGCCCCATCGTCTAGCGTGCTAACTAGCTCAACCGAGTCGTGGCTGACTTCATCTGGCTGGGGAAGCGCTCTGACATCGTATCAAGCTTCGCAGACTAGCACTAGCACCACGCCGACTACCCAGCAATCAACACCGCCATCGTCGCAGGCGCAACCGACTACGACACAAACCTCCCAACCGCCGACTACGAAGTCAACCTCAACGTCCGTTGTCCCGAAGTCGTCGACAACGCCCGTTGCACCGCACACAAGCCAAGCTACGACTCCAAAGTCCTTGCCTGTGACCACGAAGACAACCCCGGTGGCGCTTACGCCATCGTCAACCAGCCCCAGCGCTTCGGTGCCGTTGCCGCCGACGACTCCGTATTTGGCCCACCATCATGTTGCGCGGTCGCATGCGGTTGTCGCGGGCGCTGCGGTTCACCACAAGGCAAGCCACCATCACGCCGCGAACCCGTGGCCGTGGATTGTCGGAGGGATTGTAGTGGTAGGCGGCGGGCTTATCCTCTTCGCGCGGCGGCGAGCCTGACCGTCTGTTTTTCACGAGCACGCACGTAACATAGAGTATGTTTGCGATCATCACGATAGGCGCAAGTGGCTTTGGTGACTAGGGACGGAGGAATGACAGTGCCAAGCTGGAGACGAGGAGCAGGAATCGTGGGTGCAGTCGCCGTGGGCCTCATGGTCGCCGGCGTTACGTTTGCGGCGAATATTCCCACCTTTGATGTGGGGGTGTCACGAACACGGACGGTAGATAGTACGGCACTGGCCAACAGCTATATCCGGTCAACGCCGTTTTATGTCCCCATCACAGGCCAGCAAAGCTATTCGACGCCTGTTGTGGTCGGTTCGGATTTGTATCAGTACACCTTTACCTCGGCGGGGCAGGGCACCCTCTGGGAGTTTGCTATGACCGCTCCGTCCAATGCGTGCTTTAGCGGTGGGAATACCTGTTCGGTGTCGTGGTCGCCCGTGCAAAAATATACCTGGGATCCCGGCTGGTCCAACGGCATTAACCAAGCGGGCGGAGCCAGTTCGCCAACGATAGCCCAGGGGTACACGGCCATCGCTGTTGGCACAAATACCTATAGTTGGCCCACTGGCGCGTCTCAATCCACGGAACAATCATGGAACATTACAGGGAACCCAGGTCAAAAGATATATCAAATTGATGAAGCTCCGCTAATTACGCCTTCTCTTCCGGCTTCTGGACTCAATACGACCACATTGCAAACAGAAAGATGGAATTCGCCTTATGCCGTGGTGGGAAGTTGGGATGGCGGCGTGGTGGCTTATCCGGTGGATGCGCCATCTGGCGTTGTCCCTAACATTACTAAGTACTACACCTACCAAGACTTCCACCACACGGGCTCCTATATCACCTCTTCTCCAACATGGGACAGTGCCAACAATACTGTGCTGTTCGGTATCGCCGTGCCGAGCACCACGGGCCATCATCCCCGCGTGGTAGACTTCAACCCCGTCACGGGGGCGCATTCCTATTTTGGCTCGGGTACGATTAAGGCCAGCGTCGATTCCTCGGTTGCGATTGGGCCAAACGGGAATATCTATGTGCCGGACCAATCGGGGGGCGTCTACGAATTCTCTCCGAGCGGGAGTCTCATCGCGCAGAATCAGCAATTCGCCGAGGGCGGACTGAACATCTCTGACCTTGCGGTATCGAGTCACGCGGTCTATGCGGTGGGGAACAAGCTGAGCGTCTTAGCCTCGATGCAGTTAGGGAACCTCTCAACCAATTGGGAGGACAGCAACCTAGGAACCGGCTTATTCTCTCCATCGGTGGTGGACAACGGCAATGCCGATCTGATTTTCATCACCGGCGCGAGCAAGATGTACGCGATTACACAAAACGGAAAAGTCTTTCAAGGGGCCGGTTCACCGACGCCAAGTTGGGTTTCCACCATCGCGGACGCAGGCCCCGACCATTGGCTCATCACGTGGACCAACAGCGATCCCGCGCATCAGAGCGCATTAGAAGTGTGGGAGCCGATGAACTATCAAATCACGGCCTGGACCAACCCGCAACAAGCCGTACCAGGCCAGTCGATCACGCTTTACGTGGTACCCAGTCCTCAAGGTGTGACCCAGCAAGTGTCCGCCGTGGTGCCGGGCTATAGTGGCGGAACGGAAACACTGCAACTTCAGCATCAATCACCAAGCGGATGGGAGATTACATTCCCCGCTCCGCAAAATCCGGGCACGTATACGATTCCTGTGAGCGCATCGACGCGGCCGGCCTTGGGCCTCTTGCAGAACGCGACGGCCACCGCCAAGGTCGACGTTACCATTACAGTCACGGCGAACCCGGGCAATAGCGGAACGCCTACGGCGTCAGGCAATTTGACGTTGCAGAGCTATGGGCTATCCAATTTGACGCACTTGCATCCGGCGGGCACCACGAAGCTCGGGGATACCATTGTGGCCACGCTGACCATCCCCCGAAGTCAGCTGAGCATTCCGTCGGGGACAACACTGGTGAACGCTGCCATCACACAGGCCACGCTCACCCAGCCTTACGGGGAGACAGACTTTACGGCGACCAGCAATTCCATCATCGTCTCGCGGCAAGACAGCATGACTCCAAACGGGCTAACCGCCACGACCAAGTTCCTCGAAAACTGGTCCGGATTCCCGCCACCGATACCCCCTCAAACCCAAACGTGGTCGGGCAATATCACGGTCGATTGGACCGTGCAGGGGCGATATAGCTATCACGTCTCGGTGCAATCCTGTTCCGCGCCGAACCAATGCACGACAACGGTGGAGACGCGCTATCGGACCTTTACCATTTCTGGGACGGCCAGTGCGCCGCTTGTGGTCACCGGGACAGATTGGTACATCATTGGGACCCAAGTAGGGGGCTCCAACCTCTAAGCGCGGTTGGACGACAGAAAACGGTCAAGGGAGCGACGGATTGGCTCTCGCTCCCTTTTCTGCGATTCTGGGGTCTCTAAAGCCGTTGCCGGCAAGATGCGTCCTCAGATCAAGGCGCCTAACGAGGCTGGTTCCTCTTGGGGCCTCGCATACAAATACCCTTGAAAATGATAAATGCCCAGTTCCTGTAGCCAAGACGCCTGTTCAGAAGTTTCGACGGCCTCTGCGATAAGCAGCACGCCTCGATCTTTGGCATACAGCATCACGCTGCGCAGGGCGTGCTCGTTGCGGCGTGTTGGCTTAGTAACACGGGCATCCAGCTTGATGATGTCGGGGGTAAAGTGTCGTAGGGCCTGCCACGTGCGGGAAGTCTGACCAATGTCGTCGAATGCGATGGTAAATCCAAGAGTGCGGAGCTGTTTCAAGCGGTCAAGAGTGTTGGCCGCCCACGGCAACTCCAGTAGTTCCCAGACAACGGGCGGATTTGGGGGCAATCGGTCAATCCAGTCCCAAAACTCGGCGGTCTCTAACGTTTCCGGAAAGACATTAAGGTGGAGTTTGGCGCCACCTACCAGCGTCGGTCGATGCATCCAAGCTGAGTTCATGCACGAAAGATCCGACCATGTGAGCGTGCCGTTTTGCCGCTGGATTCGAAATGCTTCGGCGGGAGTGTTGTGCTCTGGTTTCCAGAGTGCCTCATAGCTAACAATCGCGGGCGCCTTGCTCGAAGAATGGAAAACGATGGGCTGAAAGACCATGGACTGGCTGACCAATTTCATCGAAAGACTGGCCTCCTGCTAGGGTTTGTCTAAATGATAGCATATAATAAATTTATGCAACAAATCGTAGACAATAGAGACGGAAAAGTACCAACTATAGACACAGTGGCCTCGGAGCCTCGAACCTCGGCGGGATTGCCGTGGTATCTCTTCATGGCGGGATTGGGGATGGTGGTGGCGGTGGCCATTTCCCCCCTACATCAGGGTATAACCGGGGACGCACTCTGGCACATTGCGGACGGGCGTTGGATACTTCATCATCACCGGCTGCCGCGCGTCAACCCATTCGGATGGAGCACCGGAAAAACCCCGTGGATCAATATCGAGTGGGGATGGGACGTTGCGACGGCGTTGTTGATAGGGACGCTCGGCAAGACCGGACTCATGGTGTGGCTTGGGCTCACCATGGCCGCGATAGTGTGGGCTCAGCGCAAGCGGTGGAACACGCTCGGCATCACTACGGCCGGCCAAGGAGATTGGATTGCACTGACGATTCTTGGCGTATCGGCGTTTTGGGCATGGAGGCCTCAACTCGTCAGCTACGCAATGGTCCCGGTGTGGCTCTTGACAGTAGAGTCGGCAGAATCCAATATCCGGCGTCTCTGGATGCTGGTGCCAGAACTGCTGATTTGGGAAACCTTTCACGGCGGATATCTCCTCGGTCTGATAACCTTCGGTCTTTGGCTGGCAAACCGGGCATGGCCCGGGGCGAAGTCGATGACGCGGAGGGACTGGATTCACGTGGCTGGCGTTGCGGCCGCATTGGGCCTGGCGCTCGGCGCGACACCATGGGGATGGGGCGGCGTAGTTCATGCTATCTGGGAGGCCCACAATCCCGTCATTGCGGCATCTATTGTGGAATGGCAATCGCCAAGTTTTCATCAGTTATGGTGGATAGGCGCATTGGGATTGCCGACCGTCGCCGTGGCGGTGCGTACATGGATATATCCAGATACCAAGAAGAGAATTTCCCGTTTCCACTGGATAACATGGGCGGCGATGCTGGCAAGCACCCTGTTAGCCCTACGAAACTATCCATTCTTCGTGGAACAAACTGCCGTTGTGGGTGCCGGAATAGGACTGTGGAACCCGCAGAAGAACATAAAGATGCCGGGATGGCTTGCGGCCCTCCTCTTGATCGCCTTCGGTGCGGCTGCGTCTCCTTTCGTGCGGCCATGGCTGACTGTCAATACGGGCGTGCCAACAGCGGTAGTAGCCCAACTCAAAGCCCACCCAGGGCGTATCGTGAACGGGTATCGGATTGGCGACGGCCTAGTCTACGACGGAATTCCGGATAGTTTGGACGGCCGCACAGATCTATTTATCGAAGCGCACAACTGGTTTCAAACCAGCGTGAATGCAGAGCATGGGATGGATTCTTGGCCGAAGCTACGGCGGTGGTTGGATAAAGAGCACGTGACCTACGTTCTATGGTCGACGAGTGATGTGGGGACGCAGGAGATGCTCGGACGTCGGGGAGTGCGTGTGTTGTATCATAGTCGAAAAGTTATCTTGCTCGCGGTTAGGCCGGTTCCGCGCCAACACACGCTTATCCCGTGCTATGATTGCGTTTTGGACGCGAATGTCCCACACTAAAGATGGTTCCCAGTTACACTTCTATCCTCCTGCCGTTCTATACGACAGCGAGAAGCTTTTGGTGGTACGCTGCCAAAAGAATCCCGATGCACGATTGCGATTGTGTATTGGCATAAGTCGAACCGAACCAAGACATGGATGCAAAAACCCCCTCAAAGGGCAAATGGCGCTGCTCAGAACGGTTGCCGTTATGGGTCTGGACGAAAGTCTGGGCCCTTTTGTTATCTACAGTTGCAATTTCGGTAACGTGGATGTATAATCAGGGCCAACAAGGAGGTGGAAGCGATGGCTGCGTGGCCGGAGTGGGATCGACTGGTGGCGACCTACAAAAGTGGTGTCTCACTGGCATTTTTGGAGGCCAGTGATTGGACCCGGGCGGTAGAAGGGGCGCGCAACGTTGGTGCCAATTCTGGCCATGCTGTGCTCTCGTGGAAGCCTGGATGGCCTACGTTTACCGCGTATGGGCCTACGAAACCCAAGACGTGGCAGACCCTCTCTCAGACGCGCGGCGAACTGGTCGGAGATACGACTGTCGTCATTATGCTGAATGGCCTGCGAACCATTCACTGGGCTGACGAGACGAAGCCAGTCTGGATTGTGATCGAAGGACTGGAGCACTATTGGAAACAACCGAGCATAGTCTTTGCCCTGCTGTCCCTGCAGGAAACGCTTGTAGCGACTCGCGCGCCGGTTATGGTCATCGTATTGGTGTCCGATGCCGGGAAGCTTCCGGTGGAGTTGGCCCACGCGGGCCCTGTCATTCGGATATCGCGGCCTAGTAAGCACGAGGCGATTTTGCTCCTGCAAGATTTGGTCAAGAGAAACCATGATGTGGCCCATGACGAGATCAGCGAATTGCAATGGGGAGAGTTGGCCGACGCAGTGGCGGGACTGACTGGGTGGGAGATTCGGCGGGCAGGTGCTATGAGCTTGCACACATTGAAGCGATTGGACACCGAGTTTCTGGCGCGCTTCAAGGCCGATGCACTGTCGCAATCTGGTGTGCTTGAACTGGTACCTTCAGTTGGCTCCCTTGACGACATCGGGGGATTGGATGCGCTGAAGCGGTGGGCGCTCGTTCGCCGACGTGCGTTCGGTGCCGAGGCCAACACCTACGGGTTGCCAACACCGAAAGGGGTTCTCGCCTTGGGGCCGCCCGGCACCGGGAAGTCGCTGTTCGCAAAGGCCCTTAGCGCGGCTTGGAAGTTTCCGCTGCTGCGTTTGGATTTCGGGCGGATCTTCGGACCCTACGTTGGGCAATCGGAGGCCCAACTGCGCGATGCATTGGCCCAGGCCGAAGCTCATGCGCCGGTGGTGCTATGGATTGATGAGATTGAAAAGGGCATGGCGGGATCTGCGGGACCATCCGGCGATAGTGGAACAGCGCGTCGTATTCTCGGTTCGTTCCTAACATGGATGCAGGAGAAGACGGCACCAGTATTCATTGTGGCCACGGCGAATGACATCAGTGGTCTTCCTCCTGAATTCTTGCGGAAGGGGCGTTTCGATGAAATCTTCTTCATCGACCTGCCTTCTGCAAAAGAGCGAGAAGCTATCTGGCGCTTGCACCTTGCTAAGCGGCGTGTTCCGCTGGAATCGGTTCCGCTCGACGAACTCGTAGCTGCCACTGAAGGATTCACAGGTGCCGAGATCGAGCAGGCCATCATTGATGCGATGTACCAGGCGTTTGCCGACGACCGTTCGCCACAAATGATAGACTGGAACGACGCCATCCGGGATGCACGGCCTATTGCGCGGGTTATGGTTGAGCAAATCGGACAGCTGCGGGACTGGGCGAAGGAACGCGCTCGATCAGCGTCCGGGACGGAGGGGGTCTAATGGCTGACGGATGGCTAAATGTCGAAGACATTGCCAAAGCGGTAGGTGTGGACCGAATAACGGTCTATCGCTGGATCAACTCGGGATGGTTGCCAGCATCCAAACAGGGCCGACGTTGGGTAATTGCAGAGACATGGCTCGAATGGATAAAGCTGTGGCGTGACCATCAGACTCATGCGACGAAGGCCATCGGCTTTCGTCTTACTCCGGAACTGTACCAAATCCTGGCGGATTGGGCCGAGCGCGGGGGAATGACGGTGCAGAAAGCGGCTATCTGGCTCTGGATGCGTGGACTGGAGGCGGAAGGTAAAACGCCATCGGCCTACCCGTTCATGTTGGAGAATCCCGAGATTGAAACAGTCGTTCGGGACCATGCAGAAGCATGGAATGTAGACCTGCCGACCGCTGCGGCATGGCTCATTGTACGTGGAAGTGCCGTTGACCAAAGCTCGAGGAACGAATGAAGCACGATCAAGGGGCGGGGGAACCTCCCGCCTTTGTCGTGGAATTGACAACTCCTCAGGAATGTTGATACGCTAAGAATGTACCAAGAAAGACTTCTTCCCTCGCATGCCAATTCCGGCACCGAGATGCACCGCCAAGTACGCTTGGTGATGACTCCTACCTGACCCAAGGGTCTAGGGCTTTCCGAATCAACCCAAAAACCGAAAGCGCCTGCATAGGCATTAAATGACTCACACAATAGCCCCTATGGGCCGTATTGTTGTGGGTTTTTTGTGTTTTGCGGGCAAGAAAGTGAGGTCCATAAGATGATTCTCACGTGGCTTCATGTCACTCTCTGGATCGCCAGCCATTACGTCTTGCCTATCGTGTTCGTCGGCATACCGTTGTGTCTGATCGGCGCACCAGTAGCGCTATGGCTTCTGGCCAAGTACGGGACTCGATCCGGTCGTGAAGGAGCGGCAGAACAGCTTGAACTACTCCTTCTCTCGTTGGAAACTCCTGCTGAAAAACGCTATCGCGAATCCTTAGAGACCAAAACCTCCGAAAAATATCGTGATTCGGCCTTGCTGGACGCAATGCGGTCAATCAGACGGGTAAATCGGTGGTACAGCCGCCATACACGGAGGCTGCCGGCGTTTCTGAACGAGCTGACCGCACTCTGGATCATTGCCCATTACCACAACCTGCGAGTTGATGAGCGGTGGATGCGTATCGATCCAGCACAGCTTGTTCCGGCCAAGGTAATCGAAATCCGAACCCGGGCCCGTGCGTAGACACGCTGGGCTTCAAGAAGAGGTTAATCCCTAACCCCCTATTCCCTAAAACCCATATAAGGAGCGATGAGTTTTGACTAAAACAACCCCCGAGGTAGAGCAGATTAAGCGCGCAGAGGCATGGCTGAACGCGCAGTTTTTCGAGCGCCGGGAGATCATTCACGGCCTGTTTCTGGCCCTGATTGCACGGCTGCACATTGTGTTGCTGGGACCGCCTGGAGCCGCGAAGACAGCGTTGGCAGAAGCCTTTGCTCGCGTCGTTACATTGCAATACTGGTCTACCTTGCTGACTAGGTTTTCTACACCCGAGGAACTCTTTGGTCCACTGAGCCTGAAGGCCTTGGAGCAGGACTCCTATCGTCGGATTGGCGCGGGTCGGTTGCCTGATGCCCAAATCGCCTTGATTGATGAGGTCTTCAAAGGCAATTCCGCCATCCTGAACACCATGCTGCCTGTCATGAACGAGCGCGTGTGGTTCAACGACGGCCAACGACTGCCGTTGCCTCTCCAACTCCTGATCGGAGCCTCTAACGAGATGCCCGAATCCGAAGAGCTGAATGCTCTATGGGATCGGTTTGCACTACGGTACGAGGTGAATTACATCCAAGATCCGCAAAGCTGGGACCAGTGGATGACGACGATTGCCGATCCTACTTCGGTACAGAACATTGCACCTGTGACGGTCGATGCCGGGGTGATTGGCCACTTGCAGAGTTTAGTGGACCACGTGGACGCACGCCCTGTTATTCCGACGCTAGGAGCGCTTAAGAACGCACTGGCGCAGGAAGGCATGGAGCTCTCTGACCGTCGATGGGGTGTAACCGTTAGGCTCATTCGCGCCGAAGCCGTGCTGAATGGACGTGACCAAGCAACAGCAGACGACGTACGGGCGGTAGTTGGGGCATTGTGGGACACGCCTGACCAGCGGACGACCGTTACTCGCGCCGTCCTTGGACTCGTAGCGCCCAACGAACTTGACGCGCTGAGCATCCGTGATGACGCGCATGAGCTATTGAGGGCTGTTGCTGAAGCCTCATCCGATGAGGAGAGACTAAAAAAGGCGGGAGAAGCTGGGGCTGGTCTTAAACGTCTACACAACGACGCCATGCGTTTGTTGAATGGGGCCCAGAAAGCTGGCCACACCACCAACGTCATCCAAGAGATCGCAGACGAGATTTATGAGCGTCAGGCGAATGTGCTTCTTGAAGCCTTGGAGATCGACAGGGGAGGGGCGAAATGAAACCCTCTCAAACATCTCTAAGTCGCTCGGCCATCCATCAATTTGGTGTGGATGGCCGTTTGTGGCAAGGCATGTGCGAGGAATCGCCGCGGCTCCGAAAGGCCGTTGAAAATGGCGTGTTGGAGCAGGGAGGCACATGGGCTGAACTGATGTCTGACACCTACCTTACTCTCTATAAGGCCGATCCGAAGTTGCGGAACATCACTGACATGGAGAAGGCGTTCCAAGCCCATCACCCCATAATCTCCGGCCTGATGGAAGACCCAGAGGTGCAAACCCTGCGGGCTGATACCAAGCTCAACGACATGCTATCAGCTGTGGGAACGCTTACGCTGGTCGAGAAGCTGCAGGACGCGATAAAAAACACGCCCGAGCTATCCGAATGGTGGGATAGCCAGTGGGAGTCCTCGTCACCTCCAAGTAATGAACTCGGTGACGAGGATGTGGCCGCTGGGGGCGCTGACGATGGAGAACCCATCGAAGTGCCGGCGACGGTGAAAAAGATGCTTCGCTTAGCAGTTCATCAAGCTGCAAAGGACGCTGGGCAAGAAGTAGAGGCCACTGAGGCTGCTTTCCGGTCTTGGGGTCACGAAACCCGAGATCTCCAAATGGTGCCTATCGAAGAACGACTGGAGTTGGCCGACAGGCTGAAACGAATGCCCAAGCTTCGGGACATCGCACGTTTGGTGGGGCGATTGAAGAACCTCCGTCGCGGCCTCGAGGCGCGCAATATGTCCCCGGGCCATGAAGAAATCTTCGGAGTGACCCAAGGCGATCACATCGACCGAGCCTTGCCTAGCGAATTGGCGCTGCTTGCGCATCCAACCGCTCGACTGCTGTTTCAAGCTCGCTTTGTGGAGCACCAGTTGCTCGAATACGCATTGCGTGGACGGGAGCCAGCGGGACTTGGCCCGA
Organism: Bacillota bacterium; assembly: GCA_021799435.1. Taxonomy (GTDB): domain Bacteria; phylum Bacillota; class Sulfobacillia; order Sulfobacillales; family Sulfobacillaceae; genus Sulfobacillus_B. The sequence continues at coordinate 27,894 of JAJZAN010000010.1, forward strand.
TGATCGTGCTGGTAGATATTTCCGATTCGACGAAAGGACCAGTCGAAATCTGGGAGAAGGGGCTAGCGTTAGCCCTCGTCCAAGAGGCCCAGCGCCAACACAGAGCAGCCATGGTGATCGGCTTCGATACAGAAGTCAAAGAAATCATCGAATGGTCGCCGGCGTGTACAGCACGCGAGGATCTCGACAACATTCAGCGTGCGGCGTCGATGTGGAGTGGCGGCGGCACAAACTGGTCCATCCCCATCCTGAAAGGCGTGGAATACCTCAATACCGCCACGTGGAAACACGCGGATCTGGTACTACTCACCGATGGCAGAGACAAAGACCTCCAACCGCACGTGCGCGAAAGCCTTGATGTCGCACGGGCCCGGGGGTTGCGCCTGTTGTCCGTCATTGTGAAGGACTCACCGCCGTTGTTTATGCACGACTGGAGTGACCGCGTGCTACTGGTCCATCCAAACGACGCGGCAGCAGAAACGGTCTTTCAAGAAGTCCTAAAACCCTTCCCAACGAAAGGAGAGTCGGAGGATGGCTACTATGCTTAAACCGACCGATTTGACAAAGTGGCGCGCAGTCGCAAAGCTTCGCAAGGGACAAAAGCTCTTGGGGCACCTGTTGTGGTACACCATTGGAGAGCTGCTGCTGGACCGCGACCAGTTAGAAGCGGCCTTTATAAAGAGCGGTGTGGATATTAGTCGGATTCCGACGATCCATCCCAATCACGCTTTCCAACGGGCGACGGCAGACTGTGAACGGATGCGGTTGCCGAATGACGATGGTACCTTTACCAATCTCCTCGTGCGGAGCGTACGGGATAACCAACAAGAGGTCATCCGGATGCTGGTGGAGGAGCAGGTCGATGCCGCCAATCAACGCCTTGGCTACCAGCCGGTGGCGCGTATGACGTGGTCGGCTGAGGAACCAGACTTAGCGACTGTTCTGCCCGAAACCAATGCAGAGCTGAGCGAACGGGCAACGGAAGTGTTGATGGGCTTACAGGAGATGTTTGATAAAGCCAAGCGGCACTATACCGGACGCGCCATTCGAGCGATGGTGACGGACTTGCTGGCCAACGGCCATCCGGTGTCTGTGCGACGGGCAGGCGGCGTGTTTTTTGTGCCATACGCCCATTACACGGTAGCCAAGCAAGTCAAGGACCTCGTTGAAGCACTACGAATGGCCTCAAAGAACGATGGTACGGCTGCTTACATGGTCGCCGTGGCCAACCAGCCCGATCAGAAGGTGATGGTCCGGCGTGAGGCGACATATGACCTCGGGCGCGAAATTGCGGCAGTCTCCGAGCGCATCATGACGTGGCTCAGTGAGAACAAGCGGGTTTCAGCGCCAATGGCGAAAAATGCCATGATCGAGGTAATGCGGCTGCAGGGGCGCGTGAACGAATACGAACGGTTGCTTGAGGACAATCTCGGTGACTTGAAAGAGCGTACGTATCAAGCGAAACTGTTGCTCACCAACGTGTTCCAAAACAAACTGGATGTGTAATTCATCCCAAGGAGGCGTTATAATTGCTTAACAGAATTCTACTAATAGGTCGAGCCACCAGAGATCCGGAGGTTCGCTACACCAATTCCGGGACTCCGGTAGCCAACTTTACGTTGGCCGTAGATCGTCCATTCCAGAATCAGCAAGGCCAAAAAGAAGCTGACTTTATAGATTGCGTCGCATGGCGGAAGCTGGGAGAGAACGTGGGCAACCATGTCAAAAAAGGCCGGCTTTTAGCCGTAGAAGGGCGCTTGGAGATCCGTACTTATGAGAAAGACGGACAGCGGCGACGAGTGGCAGAGGTCGTGGCCGACAACGTGAGATTTTTAGACAAGCCCAAGGATGGCGGAACTAATCCCGAACCACCTGCGGGAGAAAACCAATACGGCGACTTGCCGGACGAACTCCCCTTTTAACGGTGCACCCCCGAGGTCAAGCTAATGGCCTCGGGGGTCATTTTTCGCTTTCAAGGAGGCTCTTTTCTATATGCGGTCCATTCATCCAGGTGTGGCTGATGGCCTATGCTATGTCGTCGTAAAGAACCGCCAAGGCGAGTCTTTGACGGAGCCGACGCGTGACATGGGGGTGATTATTGAGGCGTTGGGCCGGGCCAATACGGAAACCGAAAGCTTAGCCGACGAGGCATTTGAGTACCTAACGGGCCATCGTTGCCCAACTTGCCAGCAAGCAATCATGCCCCGGCTTATATGCCATCAATGCGGCCAATGCCCGTCGTGCTGCACACGTCACGGCGCGTCCTAATGCATCATAGCCTCGGCTTTGCCGGGGCTTTTCCTTTTTGGGGTAGAACGGCTGATGGAATGTTGTGCAATCTAACGGCGATGAGGTGGGCGTATTCTGAAATGCAATAAGAGTCTCATGCGTCGCCTGGCCGTCCTAAATCTTAGCGATAAACCAAACCCAAACATGCCGCGCCAGCGTTGCAGAGGAGTCCGATAACGACCAGCCCCATCGACCACCATGCCGTGATTCGTTCGTTTTTTAACTCGGTCGCATTAATTTGCACCCTGTCGATGTTGTAAATGTACGTATCAATGGTCCCTCGTATATCGGGCACGTTGTTACCTAAGTTCTCTTTATTAATAGCTTGAACTCTCTCCATAAACGGTGTTCTAACCAAGACATTGCGAACTAATAAGTACGCGCCGATGGCAGTGCAAATTGCACCTAAGATATTTAGTATGGCGATGAAGAGGTGCATATCGACTCCCCTTTTTTTATCTTTAACTTTAACTACTTTTCATTGGGAAACAAAATCTTGCGAAGGCATATAAGGATAGATGTCTAGGCATCTAGATGTCTATATGGTAAAATTTTCGATAAGGGGAGGGAATGTCATGAGCGACGTGCCAAACGACCGGATTCGATTGGATAATGGGCCTATACTTGAAAGCCCGGTGCTCGAAACACCCGTACCGGTTGTGCCGACCGAGATTCCGGCACACGAGGCTGAACGGCCAACCCCCCATAAACAGCCGCGCGTATATCGGATTCCAAACTCGACAATCATTGTGGGGATTCTCCAATGGGCACTTGTGGTAGGTAGCGTGGTGCTTTTGGGGCTGCTGTGGCGTCACGCTCCGGCCTTGCCGAAAGCTCCGACATGGCATCCCGGACGCGATAGCATTGGAATCGCCATTGGCGCATTGGTAGCAGGCTCCTTAGCGTGGCGTATGGCATTTCGAGCGGTGCGCGTTATTCTGACCATCGTGGTATTAGCCGGGATTGCTTGGCTGTTCTGGCACTTCTATTAAGGCAGGATGCTGGGTGACGGTCGCCGCTTGGTTGGACTGTTGAACGTCTGACCCAGCCGCTCCAACGCAACTAACAACCCACGCCGGCCTTCTTCGTTGGCGGCCGCGAGAAACATCGCATCGGCTTCCGTGAGGCCATATTGCGTAGCAAGGAAAGCCATTGCGTCATCGGTCGGAATTAGCTGCTCTCCTGTCCATGTTGCAATCTGCTCGTCGCTGGCGCCCGCCGAGCGAAGTAAATACCAAAAGACATTGTGTCGCCCTTGATCGTCAGTTCCCGGGCCGTGAGAAAACGAGCGAATTGTGACCACCGTGGACCGTAAGACATTCAGGCCGTACTCATTCATGCGAGCTCTCCTTTTGAATCCATAGAGCCTCAAGCTGCGCGAGAGTGTCATCCCAGTGGCGGTCGAGATATTCGCTCAGAGCTCGGTTGACGATGGCCAGTTTTTGCTCCCCCTTAAAGTGGCTGAAGATGTGAAGTTTGAGCGCTATTTTGTGGGGGAGAGTCACTGTGAGACGGTCGTTGAAAACTTGGGGCTTTGCCATCTTACACGCTTCTTTTCATCGGTATTGTGGTGTCCTACGACCATTATAGAGTTGTAGATTGCCAGGCATCAAGACGGAGAGGCATCTAAGTGCTCCGTTTACAAAAAGCGGTACTCGCGGTTGTCCGGGGACATTAGTCTGCAGAACTTTTGTAGCTGATAGGGCTTGTGATATATTGGGCTTGTAACTCCAGAAAACTTCTCTCCCGTGTGCCTTGTCCGCACCGGACGCATGATCGAGTAAGCTCGAACATGACTTCTACTATCAGTTGCGGCTGACAGGCTTCCAGAACGATTCCCCAGCGCGATGCGCAAACAACACCCCTACGAATGATCAGGAGGGGCTTTTTTAGTTTTGCGCATTTTCCTACCCAAAAACTGTATTCGGAGGTTTCACCATGCCCGAAAAACCATTCAAGCTGGACGAGTTGGGGAGTTCCTATGTTCTCGCCGGCGACCGTTTCGTCGTGTCCTTTATCATCGGCATCGGCCACGATGCGGCGACACCCGAGGAGGCGTTACAGCGGGCACTAGACATGATTCAAAACGAGTCCTACAAAACGGAATGGCACCTATTCGACCGGACAACAGCTGAGATGCACGTTTACCGCCAAGAAGAGTTCGACCCGGCCTACGATTGATGCCGGACGACAAGCTCTATCAGAAAGGATGACGTTGTATGTCTTACCAAAACCCTGTGCAGGTCACGCCGCCAGTTGATCAGCGTCGTTGTGCGTGGTGCAAGGCACCCTTACAGAAAAGGCATGGCGAATCGCAATCCGTCTGGAAAGCACGGCGCTTCTGCAACCGCGCTCACTATTTCGCGTGGAAGGAAGGTAAGCCGAACACTGCCACGGTGGAGGGACGGCCGATTCGGGTTAAGCCCTCGCGGGCCAATCCCAATCAGGAATGGACGCCCTTTAGCGTAGGAGCACTTCTCGGTCGAGTCTGCGAGACGGAGGCCGATTGGGCCGAAGCGCAACGAGGCATGCGACTGGCACGGCAGATGAAGGCGCTGGAGGCGAGTTGAATAGACGATGCATCCAGACTTCAACGTGCAGCGTGAAATCCATAAGACGGTATCCCTAATGCCCGCCGCCGGCGGGCCTTTTTTATGGAGGAGGGTCTATGTACGTTCAACAAACCCTATTTGATGAGCCGGACTACGTACCGAATTTTGATGTCTATGATCGAGTGATTGTCATGGCCTCAGCGGGAAAGGACAGCCTAGCCTCGCTCCTGGCCCTGCTTGATTGGGGCGTGCCGCGAGATCGCATAATCCTCTATCACCAACGGATTGATGGGGAACCCGGCGAGGAACCATTCGCGGATTGGCCCTGCACAGACCGATATATCACGCTGCTAGGCCAGCACTTTGGGTTGCCCGTTCACTTCCAATGGCGACGTGGCGGCTTTCGGGCAGAGTTGTATCGCGAGAACGCCATCCCTCAACCCGTCGAGTTTGACCACGATGGACGACACGGGTTCGTTCCTGTGACACGAGCCAAGCCGAACACTCGGCGCAAATTCCCCGCCTTGAGCGCGGACCTTTCTCGGCGCTGGTGCTCTGCCGCCCTAAAGACCGACGTAGCTCGGCGAGCTATCGCCCACGACCACACTCTGCAGGGCACCTTAGACAACCCTAAGCGCTTATTGATCATCGGAGGCGAAAGGTGGGAAGAGTCACCGGCACGTTCGCGCTATGCGGCCTTTGAGAGGCACCCAACGTGGAGTCGAAGTCGCCAGACCGATCTCTTCAGACCAGTGATCTCTTGGTTGGAACGAGATATATGGGACATCATTCGTCGGTATCACCTATTACCCCATCCCAGCTACCTTCTAGGGTTCAATCGTTGCAGTTGCTGTGCGTGCGTGTTCAACGGGGCGGACCATTGGGCGATGCTCCAACGTTTGGCGCCTGATCGCTTCGAGCGCATCGTCCAAGCCGAACAAGAGCTGGGCTTCACGATTCGGCAGGGAATGAGCGTAGGCGAACAAGCCCGACAGGGAACCTTGGACCGGATGCCCGATAAGTGGGAGCAATACCGGCGGTGGGCCTTTGAACCCGAAACCCTCACGTCGCTTGAGTTTGAATGGCCGAACGGTTGGTATCCGGCTGGAGCCTTTCACGGCTCGGAGGGCGGCAGTATATAGCGCCGCCATACCCAAAAGCCCGGGAGGGCAACCCTTATCCTTGGAGGTGCCAAAATGGAGAGTCAGATGACGATCTTCGATGTCATTGAAGAGTCTCAGCTTCAAGAGGCCGTGTCCCAAAACCCCAAACGTTGGGAAGACCTTACTGTATCTGATTATGTCGAAGTGTGGTGGAGCAACGGACTGCATTTTGCTGGGTGGATAGTGGCGGCGCGAAACGACCGTCACGTTAAAGACCAGTGGGAGATTGAACCGGAGTGGGTTGAACGCCACGGCGTGCGTGAATATCGACGTCCGTGGGCAGAGGTGCAGAAGTTCCAGGGAATCCGCTTCATGCATCTAAGTTCCCAAGACCTGAAGTGGCGATGGGTTAGGCATGATGAGGAATACGCCTTGCATCCCACAAGAGATGAACTGGAGGATTGGTTGAGTCGTCGCCTTGCAACGATTCAACCATCATCAGCCGCTGAAGCCTTTCACGTCGCGCAATCGCTGTGGCCAATATCCATGAGTCACCAAGTCTCGGATTTGTATTGCCAGGCCATGCTTAACCGATGGCCGGATATCCGGGGGTACTTGGCGGATAAAAAGCTGACGCGCTATCCGCTGCCGAAGACCGCCAAAGATGAAATCCGAAAGTGTGCGGCCTTCTCGGGAGAGGAGAGACTTGCGGCGCTACGAAAAGTCCACTGGGACATTAAGGAGGGTGCGGCGTGGCATCTTTCGCTAAGGCACCAAGTCACGGGGAATTACCTGATGCATTGGCTAACCATAGTCGATGACCCCGATTTGTTGGTAAGCGTAGCTGCCTTATTCGGCCACCAAGTTGGACGTTGCGACCATGGGACGGACTACCGTTTGGAATCCGAAGAGGCGTGCTAGACAGAAACAGTGCAAGAACTGGAACACCGGGGATATCCTCGGTGTTCTTTTATTTTGCGATTATCTTGTGCTATATTGAACCTGTAACCTTCAGATAAACTTCTTTCCTCACGTGCCACCATCGGCACCGGGACGCATTACTAAGTACGCTTGGTGATGACTTTTACTACTGGCTACGGTCGGTAGGTTTTCCCACATTGAACAACCCCAAAAAACACTCGTACACTCAAACCCTCCAATGGTGGGCTTTTTTGTGTGCGAAAAAGAAAGGATCTGATGGCCAATGTATATGGTCGCGATGATCATGGGCGCAGAGGCCCAGAAGGTAGCCAAAGACGCGGAACCGTTTGGCCCGCGCTTTCCAGCCGATGTGGTCGATAACCTGACGCATTTGGAAATTTGGGCAACAGACTTTAAGGATGCGGGCCCCGATTTCACAGAGTTTCGTGCGTTCGAGAAAGACACATTACTCAAAAAGCGCCGGATTCAGGGCTTTTAACCACCTTGCTATCCGGATAACTATATCCATCGAATGTGTTGGTGCAACGGCAAAAATTTAAGTATCTGCTGCCCTGCCGTGGGCGCCACCGAACCCAAAAAACACTTATAACCAGCACCTAAGCAACGTTCCTGACGACTCTCAACCCCACCACATGGGGCCGAGAGTTGTTTGTTTGCAACGAACCTAAGTCGTTGCGATTAGATAAGCCAAACGTTGTGGTGACAGGCGGAAGGAAGGTATTTATGTTCGTCTGCAAAGATCCAAGCGGCTGTGCTTCTAAGAGCCGCAATTGGGGTGCTACTCCTCAACAAATAGCTGGATTCGCCCAAATTCAACATGCGTGGAGATCCGTTACGTTTGAGTTGGACCCGCATGTTGTCAAGCGCCAGCGGGAACGTGGAATTAGTCGAGCGGACATTCGGCATGTATTGCTTAATGGCCGCGTGCTTGAGTTCCACCATCAAAAGGGCCTATATCGAAGGGCTCGCATTATGGGTCGTTTACCTTCAGGTAGACCTCTCCATGTCATCGTCGAGTGGGGCAACAACACTTATCGCGTAATTACGGCGATGGACCCTGCCTCGCGTCCATGGCAGTGGAACGAGGACTATACGCAACGGCTGCATTGGTGCGTTAAAAATCACTCGAGTGAAGACTAGGGCACGGCTCTTGTAAAGACAGTAAATGCAGTATACACTGTCTCTAACAAGGAGGCGTGCGAATATGTCCAAACTAATCAACATCCGTTTGTCGGAGGAGGACCAAAAGATGATTGAAATCAAGGCGGCGGTATATACCCGAGGGAACGCCAGCGAGTTAATGCGCCAAGCGGTCGCCGCGTATCGAGAACCATTGCCCGCCAAGCGCTGTGTATGCGGCGGTACGATGGAGCAGGCGCTTGCGGAGCACATTGAGTGGCCCGAAGCGACCTTTGACCACGTGCCTTGTTACCACTGCGCGAAGTGTGGACGCGATGCAATCGACGAGCCTATCGTAGCGATTATGGAAGAGTATGCCGATAAGAACGCCTCGCTCGATTTTGCGTCGATCCTACAGCCAGTGTCCAATGCGGCCGCCACCATTTAAGTAGGCGGTTGCATCCGTAACAAGTGGGCGGACAACTTATACCCGTCGAGTGTGTTGGGGGGGCAAGAATCTATAGCATCGGCTGCCACGTGGCGAAACCTCACTAAGTGTGATACTGTATCACACAAAAAAAGAGGGGCATACATGCCACGGCGGACAACACAACCCAAAGACACCGTGATCCCGTTGCGAGTCAACAAGGAGGAATGGACAATGGCGCGTCTGAAAGCGGCCGTCTATTTCCGAGGGAACATGAGTGCGTTGGTGCGGAAGGCACTGGAGTCCTACCAGGGCCCGTTGCCGGAGATGAAGTGTTTCCATTGTAAGACCCCACTTGTGTACGGCTTTGATGGAACGTGTGAGTGGGGCGATGTGACCGTGACGAATGTCCCGGCCATGACATGCCCGAACTGCCGCGATCAAAGTTACGACATGGCGGTAATGGAAGCCCTAGAAGCGGCTGTTGAAGGTAAGACTGGTCACGTCAATTTCCGCGAGCTGATTGATTTAAGTACCGAAACAGTCTAAGACAACACTTAGACCCATCCGCAACTACGGATGACCAAACGCTCCACTCCATACGAGAGGCGGGGCGCTTTTTTGTTGCCTAAAAGGAGGCTGAATTTCTATGTCGACCCTTTCTATCCGCATCCACGCATGGATATCTCAGAAACACCCACAGACGCAAGCCGTAAGTCAAGCGGTCACGTGCATTCTGGGTCCGGACCCCGAAGCAGAGCGACAGGCTGTGCGTGAAGGGTTCACACAGGCGTTGCAATGGAATGCCGCGGGAGGTCAACAGCCAATGCCATCTGATGAGCTGGATTGTTTTCTCAAAACAGCATGGTGGCACGGCTTTGAGCGTGGGCTCAAGCTGTTGCGCGAGCCACACAACCCATACGCGCCCATAGAGGCGGCGTGACAGCAACGATTCCGAAAACACGCGCTTTGGCGCGTACGAACTACCTTAAGGAGGGCGATGCCCCATGATTCTCTCGTCCGTTGTGCTTACCTCCATGCTGTATGGTGCTGGAGGCGGCCTGCTGCGACACCTTATCGCCAATCACGGCATCGCCCTCCCACGCTGGAACAAGGATAGTCGGCGAATTGAGTTGGGCGTGTTCCATGGCATGCTGCTGGGAAGCGGTGCCGGTTTGGTGTTAGCCTTGAGCGACCATGTATCAATCATCGTACTGGCCGTAATTGGCGGATTTGCTGGCGCCAATCTCCTGACTATCAAGACTCTCGATATGCTCTCACGCCGCATCATGTATACTATTGCTAAGAGCGGTGCAGAAAACGAGCGAGACTTGACCAAGATTCTGGAGGAGGCCGAGCATGGCGACCATGACGTTGGAAACTCCTAACGGAGGGATGACGAAAGCCGGAGTGCGGGCTATCTTGCGCGATTTGAAGGCGAAAAGCGCTCGGATCGCCGAGCAAGCCCGTGCAACGGCCGAGACCGATGTCATCGAGCTCCTCCGCTTAGAAGGACAAATGGAGATTGTTACGGATCAGATACGGCAGATGATTGACCTCTATCGAAAACTTCCTGAATAACACTCTCTAAACTGAGAGACAACCGAACCCACAACCTCTGAGACAGTCGGGGGTTGTGTTTTTTATTGCCAAAAGGAGGCGTAATCAAGAGATGCCGTACACGCGAGCGTGGAAGCACCCAAGCATTAAAATGATCCATCGCGGGATAACCATCTATCACACCTACATCGACGATATGGAAGACTTCGGTGTGCGCGAAGGCGTCTACACCCGCGACCCACAATTAGCACGATACGAAGGTCGCGACTTCTCGCTGCGGGAATTCGATAGCCCGTCATCGGTGGGAGACCCAGCGGATCGAAATCAGCACGACGGCATCTTGCTGTGGCTGATCGATCAAGGGATGCTGGATAGGTACCCGACCGGAGGACTAAGCGTGTGGGACACGTGGAACATCTACGTAGAGTCCATATTCGGCGGTGTGAAAGAGATTCTTGCCGACTCGCTGGTCGAGTGGGCCGAAGCGATGGATAGACCCACGTTTCGCACCTATGCCGATGTCGATGGCTATCCTCACGGGTTTGTGGCCTTGGGGATTGACCACGGCAATCTATTGGTCTATCCCCGGAGCGACCGCGAAGGCTATTTCGATCTCACTCGTCCCAACACGTTGCATTGGGCTTCCATTCAAGAGTTGACTGACGGGCTGCGCGCGGCTGCATCGAGTATACGACGGACGGTCGCTGAGCTTGAAACCTACTTGGATGCCATTGAGGCCTGAAAGATCCTAATCGTGCACGTCGCAAACGACAGAGAGGGGAATTGGCCATTTGGGGACGCCCCTCTATTGTTATCCCAATCAGGAGGTGCAATCAATGGACCACTACGAAGCACATGCCGTGTATGCGGGCCAGAGAGAGATGGATGATGACTTATTTGGGATAGTGATATCGACCTATACACGAGCTGAAGCCATCGAGGACGGAACGCTGATAGATGTGTCTGATCTAGCGCGAGAGGCCGGATTTCGCTTCCCAGTTGCAGTGACGGCCGCGGTGTACTATGAGTACCTAACGCCGCCCGCCGAGACGACAGGGCAAGACATCGGTGGGCGCACGTGGGACATGTTGACTGTTCTTCGCGTGAGGGCCAAGCAAACAGACTTCGACAGACTGCGCTTTACGGTTCTCTTTGAGATGAAAGACGGGGATCCGTTGCGTTCGGTGGAATTTAAGTCCGTCTGTGGGCCGGGTGATGCTGGAGAGCCAGTGATTACCATCATGCTTCCCGGCGAGAATTAACCCAAACGCGAGAAATCGCCTAGCCAGGCTCCTCCTTGTGATGTTGGGAGGGCCTTCTTTCTTTTAAGGAGGATTCCTCAAAATGGACATCGACCAAACAAAAGACCGAATCCGCCAGTTATATTTGGCCGACACCATTCCGTGGGTGGTCGGCTGGAGCGGCGGCAAGGACAGTACCGTAACACTCCAATTGGTATGGGAAGTCCTTGACGAATTGCCACGAGAACAGCGGCACAAAACCATCCACGTGATAAGCACGGATACTGGCGTGGAGCAACCATTAGTGGCGGCATGGGCCGAGCATGGCCTCAAGCAAATGACCGCGGTTGCCGGCGACAAGGGATTGCCGTTCAAGACGCATCGGCTGCATCCGGAGATTAAAGACTCATTTTGGGTCAATCTCATCGGTCGCGGGTACGGTGCGCCTCAACGGGCGTTTCGCTGGTGTACAAACCGCGAAAAAGTACGTCCCGCTAATACGTTTATTCAAACGGTGACAGCACAGCACGGCGAAAGCATCGTCGTACTTGGCACCAGAAAAGCGGAAAGCGCCAACCGCAAACGCACTATGGAGCGGTACGAACAAAAACGCATCCGTGAGTGGCTGAGCCCCAACGGGAGTTTGGGTAACTCATGGGTCTTCTCGCCCATCGAGGATTGGGAACACGAAGATGTGTGGGAATATCTACTGTCCGTTCCCAATCCGTGGGGCCGCGATAACCGGGATCTCTTCAATCTCTATCGGGACGGCTCTCCTGACCAAGAATGCCCGGTCGTTCTGGAGGTCACGGTGAAAACACCGAGCTGCGGCCAGAGCCGTTTTGGGTGTTGGACTTGCACAGTCGTGACAACCGACCGATCTTTGTCGGCCATGGTTGCCAATGACCCAGAGAACGCATGGATGGCTCCACTGGTAGCATTTCGTGATACCCTGGCGGCTTCGGTGCACGACCGAACCATGCGCGACTTTCGTCGGCAGGACGGTCAAATTAAGCTATATAATGGCCGCCCGAACCTTGGTCCCTACACGAAGTCTACTCGTGAGCGGTTCTTGCGAGATCTGCTTGAGATGCAGGCGGCTCTTCGGGAGTCGGCGCCACCTGCTTTCCGTGACTGGACACTTATATCGGATGACGAAATCCGAGAGATCCGCCGAATATGGGTGGAGGACAAGCACGAGTGGGATGACAGGGTTCCCGCAATTTGGGCCGAAACCCGGGGGACTCCATATCCTTACATGAACGACATTCGCCCAACGGGGTTTGGCGCGGAAGAATGGGCCCTCCTTGATGAAGTGTGTGGGGGAGACCAGTTATTCCGTGAGATGCAAGCAACACTTCTAGATTTGACCATGAATCGCAACGGATTGTTCCGAGGAACCAATCTTGATGCGGTCGCCCAAGCCATTCGGCGCAGCTTCTATAGGAACGAAGAAGACGCCGTGGCTTTCGCTAAGCAACGTGAGCAATTTCTCGGGACAATATCGGACGATGACATCGTTGACGATGCACCACCAGTCGAGCCGCTACGTCCCCAACAGCTTCAGCTGACTTTTTAACTCGTGAAGAGGGGGATTTAGACATATGAGTATCGCAGGTCTGAGTATTGGCATTGGGTCGGTGCGTCGGGCGCGGCGGTCGTTGGTCGCCCAGTATTTTGCTTGCTTGCAGGAGATGACTCTTCTGGAACAGAACCACGCCGCCCCTGGGGCGATAGCTGAAATTCACAAACTCGCGGAGGAACGTCGGCGTTATGAGGACGAACTCACGAGGGAAGAAAGGGATCGCGTCCACGCGGCTTACAGCCGATGGTATTATCGCTTTATCGCCTAAATCATCAATGAAAAGAGCGCCGTTCCATGAAACTGGGGACGGCGCTTTTCCGTCTAACGACCGTCCATGGCAACGCGCCGCTTTGCCGTCAAGGTTGGAAATATGGTATTCTTGCAGTGAATTCTGCTTAATTTCTTTCCTCTTCGTCACCCGACGCGGAGACGTGTCAGTTAGTACGCTGGCTGACAACCACTACCCAGCTTACGAGCACGGGGCTTCCCATCTGTACCAAACCCTAAATAGCGTTATCACAAACGCCCGTTTAGTCGTCGGCGCTTTTTCATTTTGCGCGACTATCTCTCCAAAACCTAAGGAGGCCGCATACCATGTATTCCTTGATCGGCGCCTTGAGCGATACCTTTTCGCGCCAGGATGCCATTTCGCATGGACAATTGGTCGATGTCTCAGAACCAGCCCGGCGGCTTGGTTATGGCTGTCAGGTGGCTGTTACCGCGGCATTGTGGAACGAGTACATTGCAACCTCACCGGGACTGTTTGTAGAGGCCCAGCAAAAACGACTCAGAGAGATATTGTCCCTTCTCCGTTTTGCGATTTTGACGGTTGACCGCACTAGTCGTTTCACACTGACACATGGCAAACCCGTAGCGGTAATGGTGACGGCACTGGCCGATCCCGACGACTGTACCGAGGCGGCAATTACCATCATGCTTCCGGGCGAGGGATAATCCGATGCTCCAAGCTGAACCATGGTCGGAACGACGCCACAAGTTGAACGACTACTATCTATGCCTCCGTAACATGGCTCTGTTTGAGCTTAAGCCATCGGCCTTAGACCAAAGCAAACAGTGGTCATGGGAGGGGCTGGAACAGGAGAAATGGTACTGGGAGTCGGAGTTGACTAAAGAGGAGCAAGCCAAGGTCCACGCTGCCTATCACAAATGGTGGCAACAGTTCATGGCTCAAGACACACCCCAAAAATAATCGATCAAGGAGGCGATCCGGATGATCTACCGACTGGCATATTTCGAGGCTGATACGAGTCCGCACGATATGGCCTCGCGGCTGACAGACTTGCAAGATCGGTACCCTATGGCGCAGTTGCACTGGTACGTTCACCCGACCGATAAGGGAGTTGGGGTGTTGGCGACCAATTCGGTGCAGCCACCGGACGACGCGGCTTTGGCCAATGCGTGGTGGCATTACAGCGAACTATTTTGGCGAGACGAGCTGGGCAACGAAGAAGCGCAAATGCAGTGGGCACGCCAATGGCGGCTCATCCCCAACCGCGCCGAGCGATTGGGGGCTTGATGCAATAAACCCACTGACCACCTAATGCCGCATCAAGGGTCTTTCCAGTCCTTGGTGCGGTCCTTTTTTGGGAGGCGATCATTATGACATTGCGTCTTTCCCGCCGATGGCTAGATGGGGCGGTGCCGCCCATATCGGGAACGGCCAAGCTCATCTCAGCATTCCTTAGTGAGGAGACGGTTGAGGATTGGTCCGCATTTACGTTTCATGACGCGCAGTGGGCTTTGGAGCAACTCGTCCACTATGCCGCATTGGACTATATTTATGACGACCTCGACGAAGACGGATCCCCTAACAGTGACAACGACTGGCATCATGTGCTGCACGTCTACGAAATGACGGCCGCGCTTCGAACCATGCCGGCTAAATGCCCTCCAGATATCCCTTTTTATTAAGAAGGAGTGGACCTAAATGGGCCTTAGTTACCTGTCGCAAGACGATATCACGCAATGGGCACCATGGTTTTGGGTCATCATGGCCTACAAATGGACAGCCGACCAGGGGAAGACCCTGCCGGCGCTTTCGCTCGCGTGGCGCTCTGAACACTGTGATGTCGATGAGCACGCCTGTACTCTGCTTCAGAGTTGGTTTCCACAAGCGACGGATATCGAAGTGCTTGACGCCACGGATTATGGCATGTCGCTGAAGTGGCGCGATGGGCGAATCAACGCTTGGCTGCGCATGATTCGAGATCCTCAAACGCCTCGTGATACGCGGAAGGCTATGGCTCAAGCGTATGACCATGTGTGGCGGAGAATTCGAGCGCGCATCGACGCCAAAATGAAAGGTGCCCCGTGGCTGGAAATCACATTCCGGGCCGACACCTTTACGTGGTTATTTGATGTGGCCAATTACGGCGATTACTGGGACGACCCGCCAGTGCTGGATTTTGTCCATTGGCTGGAAAGTCTCGAACCCATCCTAAAGAACGTACCGGAGGTGACTGCCTCGTGAAAGTGGTAATCACATTGGAAGATGGCCATCTACCGCATGTTCAAGTGACTGACGGCGTTATGGAACGCACCTATGACGCCACTCCGGAGACTATTGTCGGACTGTTCGCGGCCGCTAACGGCGACGATGAATCGTATAGTCCATGGGTAGCGAGTCCAATTCTGCCGCCGAACACCGTTCTGTGGGCCAAGCGCAATACCGAGGAATGCCTCGTACTCGATATTCCAGCTGGTACCCAGCCATGGGTACTGGACGTAAAAGGTGGCGAGCCTACGGCGCTCCTCATTCCGCTGCCTCGCCTGTTGTTCCTATTCAAACGCCAGGGCAAGCGTATCGTCGAAGAGGCGTTGGTTGCTGTGGTTGACGAGGGCCCTATTACACCAAAGACGGCATTGTTTGCCTATCCGCTGTCCAATGTATACGACAACACCACCTGCTGCTGGCACTTGCCCGACAGGCCCTACACACTCGCCGACATTCCCGGCTTGGCACGGTCTTTCTTTTCGACTCCGAACAACTGGGACTTGTATAACGCACGCAATCGCAGTGATCTGGATTACCGCGCTCTAATCGGCGAGTTAACCCAAAAGCAAGCATTTCCCCAAGAATGGTTAGCCCCTCTGCAAATAACATGGGCCGACTGGATCGCCCAGTTTGTCCCGAATCCAGATTCGGAGGCTGACGACCATTTGCCACAAGCCGAAGAGCTGGTTTAACCGAAACCCACACTAAACCGAAAAGAGGTTGTATCCATGTCAGAAAACGCGAACCAAATGTCGTTCTTTCCCTCAACTGCTGCTCCCGTCGCGCCTGCTAACGATAAGGCTCAAAAAGGGATTAAGCCGAAGGCTGAACCTGAGGTCTACGACAAAGTCCGAACCGTGGCATACGCAGGTCATCGGCATGAGGTGACTGACCGCACTCTGTCCTTGGAACAGGTTAGGCAAGTGCTCGAGAGGGACTATCCCGAGCTGTCCAAGGATCGGTGTGAGATGACTTATGACGACAAGACCGGAATCATCGTTCCTGTGGTAAAGGGATCACGCAAGGGGGGACGGTGATGGCATCCCCTTGGATTGGGACCTATACCGAGATGTCGGCCTTGGAGGCAGGATCCGAACCCATTCGGCTGTTGGCGGCCAAAGGGGGCTACTATGAGATTCGCACGACACCCGTTGGCACGTTTCGCATCAGGCGGCCGGATTTGAATCTGGAGTCCTGCACGGAAGGGGTGACGCTTGCCGTTCCCCGGATGCCGGCAGAATTGCTGTCGGCCCTCATAGATCGGTTTCGGGAGGCGCTGCCGCACGAATACCTCGTCAATGTGTACTGGAATCCGGAACGGGCAGGCTTTGAGGTTGAAGCTCCACCTCAAGAAGCTGGAGAGGCTCACGTGACTACGGGGGACACCACGGATCCTTACGATCCGCAGCGTCCCCGTGTTTTACAAGCGCATTCCCACGCGCTGTTTCCCGCCGTGTTTTCAGCGACCGATGATGCTGATGAACAGGCGACGGGCTGCTATGGCGTAATTGGAAACCTTGATAAGGCGTTCCCTACGATGGCATGGCGCTTTTCCTGTGGTGGACGGCGCGTCTCACTGGCCACTGGCGACTTGTTTTCGCTCTAATAACGAGGAGGTATACCCAGTGCTTGAACCTATTCGCCCTTTGGGGCTTCTCAACACAGATTACTTAAAACGAGTCAACATCGTTGTCATTGGGGCCGGAGGTACGGGCGGCTATGTGATTCAATACCTATGCCGTCTGCTTTACGCTTTTTCCGCTTCGGGAGATGTGCGCGTGAGCCTTGTGGTCATGGATGGTGATACGGTGGAAGATGCCAATCTTCTCCGACAGCACTTTCTGAACCGGGATGTCGGCCGACCAAAAGCCAGCGTGCTGGCCGAGCGGTTTGGCGCCATCTACGAGCTGCCGGTGATGGCGATACCTCAATATCTGACCTCAGAAGAGGGGCTGGATGAGATTCTGACCAGTCCTCTGCAATCCAAGAGGGAAGTCTGGCCGAACCGGAAGTCCTATTACGAGAGTCACCCGCTCGATATCATCATCGGATGCGTGGATAACCATGCCACCCGCCAACTACTGGACCGGATTTTCAACAGATTTGCCCATCTCGTGTATATCGACGCGGGCAATGATGGGGTCTATCTTTCCGAAGATCCCGATGAGGCTGAAACCGTTCGGACGAGCGGCTATGGGGGCCATGTCGTGGTCGGTGTAAAAGAGGCTGGGCACGTTGAGCTTCCGCCAGTCGGAACCGTTTTCCCTGATATTCTGACGGATACCGAATCGGTTCTTCCGGGCCATGCATGCGGACAGCAAGCTGTATCGCAGCCACAACGGATGATTACCAACGTGTGGGCGGCTATGACGGTCGTTAGCGCGGTGAATAGCATCCTAGCCGATAAGATGCTGACGTGGCACTTCGCCAATTTCAATGCCCAAAATGCCACAGTACGCAGTCAAGCGCTGACCGCCTCGTATTATGAGGAAATCCAGCGCTCGGCGGCAGAGCTTGAGACACAGGTCGCAAGCGCCGGATAGAAACCAAGCCCCGCCTCGTGCGGGGCTTTTTTATTAGACATACTGCGAATGAGTTAAGATGTCACAAAGAGACCCTCTCTCGAATGCCGAAAGAGGGTCCTGTTCTCAGTTACCCAACCGAGGGCGCATCTGAGACAGGAGGATTAGTCGTGCCCAACGGAGATGGAATCCCATCTGAGACAGGGGGATTGGTCGTGCCATCGGCCGTGAAAACGCTCTGGGACTGTGCGAGGGTGACGGGCCCTGCCGGCACCACCAATGCCCCGGTTGCAAGCATTATGACCATTGCGAACGCCATGAAAATCTGTTTCTTCATTATCGAGTCTCCTTTCGCCATAACCTAGCCGATCAGGGGGAACAAGGACGCCAAAGTTTGGAGTCGCTGAGGCACTTCATCGGGCCTTCCGATTTGCAATGCAGTTTGCATTAGGGCAATGTGAAGTCCAGTGGCGAGCTTTCGATCGGCTAACTGCCTAATTTGTTGGTCTATCTCCGCAAAAATGGTTGCGTCATAACCAATGATTTTAAGCTCAAGCAAGCGCACGGTAAACCAAGAGACAACGAGCGCCGAGCCAAGGCTCTTTTTAGCCTCGCGAATCCACCGCTGTGCCTCGTCTACACGCCCCATCGCCCATGCCCACTCGGCCTTCGTAGCTAGCCATTCACCGCGGCTGACAGGGGGACTATCGTCTACGAGCGCATCGCCCGACGCTCGGATTTCCTCAGCGGCCGGCCAATCGTTCAAACGAACCAGACACACCAAGAGGTTGTTGAGCACTGACAGTTGGATGGTGGCGGATGACTGCTCGGATCGGTACAGCGCGAGCGCATAGCGATATGCCTGTGCGGCGTCCGAGAGTTTGTTCAGACGGAAGGCCACGTTGCCCAGGCCGAACTCGGCGTGGGCCAGTCGCTCTGGAGTCTGCACACGATCGACAGCCTCATGCCATTGGCTCTCGGCCTGCTCGTACTGGCCCAACAACCACCACGCCAGGCCGAGGTTGCACATCGCAGACTCCCATGCGCCGCTAGTCGGTGTGAGACGAACAGCCTCCAGCAACGGACCGAGCGCATCTTGCGGATTGTCGAGTCGCAAATACAAGCGGCCGAGCGTACTCAAAATGTCCAGCCGGAGAGAGCCCTGGGGCGGGGGATCGCTTCTCAACAGGTATTCCAACAGTAATACAGCGCGCTTGTAGGCACCGCGTCGTCCTATGTGTTGTGCGAGTAGCAAGCGGGCCTGCATCTTGTGGCGACGGGACTGATCCGCCTGATTTACGAGTGATCGCAAAACAGACTGCAACTGCAACGGGGGAACACGCTGATTACGCATGAGGCGGTCTACGAGCGCCGCGCGCTGGCTCATATCGCGAACAGACTCGAGTAACTCCAAATCTAGATCGCCCGGAGCCAAATTAAATGCCTCGGTGATCGCGTCAATGAGGGCCACAGAGGGGATCATGCGGCCGTTTTCAATTGCATTCAACGTCGAAGGTGAAATATGCCGACTGACGGCTACGAGTTTGAGTCGACGCTGATGACGCAGATGACGAATGACTTCACCTATTGGGGTACTCGGTCTGTTCATATCGACATATTTCGCGGCGGCGTCCCTAAAACTCCTGTCGTTTAATGGTTAATTATTTCTATTAATTCATGGTCGGTAAAGTTTGTGAATGTAAATGTAATACGTTAAATGAACAGGTTTAGGGCTAGCACTTCGCTAATTATAAGTGTGGGTGGCTGAGGGCGCGGCTTCATCCGCGTCCTCTTAATGTCTTTGAGACGGAGGTGCATCCAATTAACTGGACGGAGTTTAGCGAGATTGTGGTTCCCGAGTTGTCGAGCGATCGTCCGACAGATTTTATCCCGTGGGATCTAAAACGCCGCGAGGCGCTAGGACGTATTTCTGATCTGATTCAATTCGCTCGCACGACGTCAGAATTCTATTGTAATCGTTTTCGTAATGTGCCCGAGGCCTTACTCGGTGAGCAGGACTTAGCCGCAGTCCCTTTCTCTAGTTCAAGCGACTTGCAGGTAGAAGTCCCGCCGCGGGGTTTGCTAACGGGTGACCCTACGCAAAGCTTGGTTTTTACGAGCGGAGGTTCTAGTGGAGAGCCAAAGATCGTCTATTGGACCGCAGAGGAACTTTGGACTAACGTGGCTTACCATGGCAAGGGTTATGCCATGGCGGGCATTAATCCCGGTTCCGTGGTAGGCACATTTGGTGTACCTGGTTACTTAACCTCGGAGTTTACGGTCTATCTTGGGTTGATGCGGACCGGTAGTCTCATAGTCCCAATCGGTATGAACAACGATCCAGAGCGCCTCTTGCGATATGTGACGATGTTCCACGTCAATACCTTACTTGTCATGCCATCTGACCTCATGCCCTTGTTGGGTTATTTAGATGAAAAGAATTTGGAGTTGGATATTCCGCACTTGGTGTACGGCGGAGAGCGCTTGTTTTCGAGTACCAAGGAGTACCTGCGGAAACGTCTGCACGTCTGGAGATTCAACTCAACTTTCCAATCAATAGATGTGGGGACGATTGGATTTCAGTGCGAGCATTGCACGGAGGCCCAGTATCATATTCACGACACTTTGCAATACATCGAGTGCGTTAATGAACAAGGTAGTTGGGCCGCTGATGGGGAGATTGGTGAACTGGTGATTACTAATCTCCATCGACGATTATTACCCGTTATCAGATACAAAACGGGCGATCTTATTCGCCGCCTTCCAGAAAGCTGCCCGTGCGGCATAACTAATCCCAGAATTGAACTATTGGGTCGTCGGCAGGAAGCGATTAAGTTGGCTGGTGAGCTCTTCCGGCTGGACGATTTTGGGGTGCCGGCATCACGATTTACGGGCCTTACCGGTGAATTTCAAATCACCTTGGAGAAAGACCGTGCGATGGACCGGCTTCGAATTACTTTTGAAGCCGCTGGAGCCACATCTCGGAGTATTCGGTCGTCACAAATTATTGTCGACTACTTGTTAGAGTCTGTTCCAAAGCTCAGAGACCTAGTGGCTGCTCGAGTCATGCACCCAGTGGTGGTTGATATCGTCAATCGGGAGGCTATGTTACGCTCGCCTAGCTCAGGCAAAATCATACGCGTAAACGACCTGAGAGAATGAATCGTAAAGGAGTTAGTAGCTATGACGTTAGCAGATGAAGTTCGTCAACGGTTTTTCGATAACTTAATCTCTTCCCCTCATGACTACAAAGAATCGTTGCAAAGCCTGCGGGAATACATTGACGACAACAAAATGATTTTCCATGGGAAGCCAGTACCGTTTTCCCTACAGCCCTTGGCGGTCACGGAGCAGGAAGCTGGATATTTTCGGCAGATCACGGAATTGCTGAGCGATGCTTTGGAGACAGCGCTGGCTGCCTACTTTACCGATCCCTACGTAGAGGAATTCTTCGCCTATTACCGTCCATACAAGTCGGT
Organism: Bacillota bacterium; assembly: GCA_021799435.1. GTDB lineage: Bacteria > Bacillota > Sulfobacillia > Sulfobacillales > Sulfobacillaceae > Sulfobacillus_B. The sequence goes on from JAJZAN010000010.1 coordinate 49,228, forward strand.
AATCGGCATAAAACCACGGTATCAGCGCCACATTCGCCTCTCGCGATATGATACGGTATGGTATGGGGGAGACCAATTTAAGATCTTTGAATGCAACACCTGTTGTCCAGGGGGCGTTGTGGTTTTAGGCAAAATTAAGCAACATTGGCTTCAATTGCCGGTCACCCAGAGAGCGTTCGGTGCGGCACAGGTGAAGATGTTTTTGACCGACACCCCTGACGGCTTCATCAACGAAATTCTCGCGGCCTATCGAGAAGCGGGAGGTACAAAGCAGCACCCGACAATCGCGCTCGGACACTATGATGGTCGATATCAATATGAGCTAGCTCATATGCGTGAATATATGCGGGAGCGGGGCCTCGGAGCTGTAGTATGCGACTTGAGGGATCTGACACTACAAAACGATGCCTTGTGGTATAAGAATCAAGTCGTCGACGTGGTTTACTTTAAAGTGGATCAGTTAGAGTTAGTCAGTCCAGGGCTCAATGATGTGTTAACTGCCTGCGAGACGGGGGCGGTCGTTGGCGTCAACTCTTTTGCGGCTCAATTTATCTCGGAGAGCAAAATGATTCTCGCGTTGTTTCATGATGAGGGTTTTCGGTCGCGGCATCTGTCCGCTGCGCAGATAGCTGCCATTGACCGGCATGTGCCATGGACGCAAGTATTGCGGGATACCCAGGTACGCTATCGTGGCGAAACGCAAGCTTTGAGTGACGTATGCACGGAATTTCAGCGGGACCTCGTGCTTAAAATCGACAATGGTACCCGGGGGGCCGACGTGATCATTGGGAGAACGGTGTCCGCGACAGAATGGCAACGATTGATTGCCGAGCACAAAAACAGCAATTGGGTAATCCAAGAGTATTGCCCGATTCCAGAAATAGAAACCCTGGTTGTAGGGGACGCTTTGGCGACGGAGCCGCGAAAGTTCGGCATTGATATGTTCATGCTCGGAGGACGCTTTGCTGGCATCGTCTCGCGGATTTCATCAAGTCCTATTATCAACGTTGGGCAGTCTGGGTTTGAACAACCCGTCGTCGTACTGCGGAGGCCCGTTTCATGAGTTCTTCTACCGCGCAATCAACACCTCCACATTGGGCGAGCCGCTATCGAGTTCTTTTGCGGCTCGCCCTGCCGCTAATGGGAACAACGTTATCGACAAATATGATGAGCCTCGTTAATTTGGCCCTGGTGGGTACACTGGGATACCAGTCCCTCGCCGCCGTAGGAATTGCGAACGTCATCATTCTGAATCTCACCTCATTTTTCAATGGACTAGGATATAGCTTGACGTTTTTCGTCGCGCGGGAAGGTCATCCATCGCCGCGGGGGGCCATCAATCAATGGGCCGGCGCGGGCTTCTACAGCGCAGCGACGGTCAGTGTTATCGTCTGTATTGCGAGTTTGTTTCTGCCGCATGTGGTCTATGCGGTAATGGGAGTCCATCGTACAGTGTTAATTTTGGGGGTCGCCTATCTCAAGTGGCGGTTGCTGGCCCTTTGTTTTCGTGTGCCTAACAATACGCTGAGTGGCGTGCTCAAGGGATTGGGGCAAACCCGTCCGGTCCTCGGGGCTAGCCTCGTGGCCAATGTGGCCAATGTGGGACTTACTACGCTATTTGTTGAGTCCCACCGGGGGTTAGTCGGCGCAGGGCAGGCATTTTTCATGGCAGAGGTTTTAGGATTTCTAGTAATCTTTGTGGCGAGTTGGCGCTCGGCGTTCGCCGGCCGCTTTCCATCCAACCCTAGACGTCGGCAACTGGCAGGCGTATTGAGTGAGGGTCTTAAGATCGGGATCTCAGAGATCGGCATGACAGCATCGATGATTGTCTTTACATTTTTTGTTGCACGGTTCGGGAGCACAAGTTTGGCGGCTAGCGAAATCGCCTTAAACCTTCTGTCTCTACTATATATGCCAGGCGTGGCACTCGGATCTGCGGGGACCATTATGATTGGCAGGCTATTCGGCACATATGATGTCCCACAAATTAAGCGGGCGGCCCGAGATATCTTCGCACTGGGCGCTGGGGTCTTTATCGTGATTTGTGGCCTTTTGGCGCTTTTGTCCGCCCGTGTGCCGATGCTATTTACCTCGTCTCCGGCAGTTCAGCACGAAGCGGGCCATATCCTCATGCTTGCGGCTGTGTTTCTAACGTTCGACGGGGGTCAATTAATGATCGAAGGCTTCCTCCGGGGCGTAGGCGATAACACGTTTACGATGTGGATGTCTGTACTTCTGGGTTGGGTCGGATTTATTCCGTTTGCATATCTGTTCGCATTCATTTGGCACGGTCATACGATTGGGGTGTGGCTGGCGTTTTACCTATATATTGTTGTTCTCTTCACCGCGTACACATGGCGATTTATACGGTTTCCTTGGAGCCGAATCCGTCAGAACAGAGAGACGTGAGCCTCACTAATATTCGAAATCTTGTCGGCGTACTTCTACCGAACGCCAATATAACCGATGCTGATGATGAACAAGGAATTGCCCCGACAAGAGTCCGGGTCCTGAGTTTTCCCACCATGTTGCGTCAAAGGCTTCAGACACTCAAAATTTCCTTTATATATAGCAGTATCATCGAGCTGTCCGAACACCGCTTGAAGCCTCGTCATCCATTGATCGTACATCGACCGGGACGGTCGTCCAACCCAATTGCCGCGCAATGATATAGCGGCGATAGCCATCATAGAGGACATACCCAGACCCATCTAATGCTGGACGTACAACAATAGGCTCGTCCAATTGGCCGTACGCCGCCACGGCTGCTTTCAACGCCTCCGTCTTCTCCTTGTTTGGCTTACGGGCTAAGAAGGCGGCAGGTACCTTGATTTCGTTCAGAGCAACCTTGGGGTACAGCGACAGATCGGGGCGTTGGCGTGGCGGGAGCGGTGAAACCACAGGCTGCGTCTGAGGTTGCTCAGATTCTGGAGCCTTCTCTTGCCGCTCGGGAAGCACTTGCCCTTGGAAGGCAATCACGCCGATTTCGCCGGGGCAAGCCTCTAGCGGCAAATCTAGGGTTAATTCCCCTTGGATGAGAAGCCGCTGTGACGTTTCTGGCAACCCCAACTTACGCCCGAGTTTATGAGACAGCAGGACCGTGTACGTAATGGAGGAGCTAGACTTGGGCAGGCCCTTGGGTGGATTCGGCGTGCCTCCCTCTTCCATGGAGAGGCGGTAGTAGTCCGACAACACCTCGACCGATTTAGGGATACCCGTAAGACTAATTTTCGCTGGCACAGCCCATCATCTCCTTTCGCTAAACCCGTGGGCGCGACGCCCGTTCGTCGCGTTCTTTATGACTACGTTCGGCATGGATGATGCTATTCCTCTATTGTCGGTTCATCGGTGCTGCCATCATCATAATCCAACGAGTCCACGGCGCGTTGCAATTCTTCGGCGCTGGGAATGGTATATCGCGCAGTGGTGGCAATATTGGGCTGGCCGTTCTTCTTCAGATGCCCCATCAACGTTGCAACGGTGGGGAGGGGCTTCTTTTCGTCATTGACCAATCGGGAGGCATACGTATGTCGCAACGTATGATAGGTTAAGTCAGGCCACCCGAGGCGGCCGCCCCATTCGGTCATTAAGCGTTGAATCGAACGTACGCTCAGGGCCTTGCCTTTTTGGCTCACAAAGAGCGGTAGATCCTCTCGGACCCAGCCAACGGCCAACGCCCGTTCCTTCCATGCCAGGAGGTGTTGGCGTGCTATGTTGGGCAACGGAACCGACCGAATTTGATCAAACTTCCCCTGAACGTTCTGGACTTCCGCGACGCCACGACGTAATAGCAATTGGCCCCAGACGAGGTTAGCGGTTTCTTCGACGCGAAGTCCCGCATACAGGCCCATCACAATCACCGCACGATTGCGGATCGCCTGAGTCAATTTCTCATCACTAATTCGTTTCAGCTGCATCGAGTCGGCCACCGCCTGGTTCAGCCGGCGCATCAGTTCCTTTTCTTCGTTGCGGGAGAGACTTTTCGGCGCTTGCGGTTGAATGACTAAAAAGTCCATGTGCCGTGCTGCGTCCACCGGAGTTCGACCCGTTTCGTGCGCCCATCGACTAAAGACCCGGATTCCAGCGATAGCCTTATTGCGAGTCGCGGGGGCAGGACGCTTTTTGTCGCGGCCGCGAATCCCGACCGGATCCTCATCAACCCGCCAGCGTTGCAAGTCCTTGGAGTCGAGGTCAGTAGTGGCAAACGGTCGTCCATGCTCATACTCGTACCATTCAGCGAAGCCAAGGACGGCACGTCGATATGCCCGGATGGATTTTTCATCCAGTTGTTCCGACCGAACTAGCCACTCCATAAAGTCCGCCAGATCATCCGTCAGCACGACGCTTACCACCTCGATCAAGGAAGAAGGAAAAATGGATTTTGTTCTCTGCCGTTTTTTCTTCTAGGTTCGATAATAGCTATTCGATAGATCTCCGCCGTTTTCCTGCATTAAAAGGCAGAGAATGATGATTCTCTGACGTACAATAAATTTAGACAAATATTGCGGTCGCAAATGAAGTAGGTGTCGCAAGAGCAACGAATATGCAAGGTGAAACCATCGGTGAGGGGGAGAGGCAATGAAGATCACTAGAACGACATGGCCAGGACTATTTAAAGGACTTAAGCTGACGATAATGCTGGTTTGGACGGTGTATACGTTTCTTGCCACTCCGATGGTTAGACCTGAGGTAGCCTTCCTGGCAAGTTTTGCAGGCTACCCTATGGCGCATCCCAATTGGGAAATGCTAACCAACAGATCCGCGTTGCTGTGGGGTGGGGCGGCCCTGCTGGTCACAACGGCGATTCATGCATTGGGCGTGAGAATCTCAATGAGGGGGTTTCGCAACCATCATCCTAGATACTTCAAGATGTTCTATCGCGATCTGGTGCTAAAGCGCAATACACAACCCAAAATATATAACTTTAAACCGCTGTTGTATCTCGATAGAAACATCGCGGCGCCTATCCTTGAAGAGATTTTGTTTCGGTGGGCACCCCTTTTCTACTTTTCAGGAGAGTATCGCCCAATCGGACTGATTTTGGGAGCTGTCATTTGGCCCGCATTGCACTTTGAACAGGTAAAGCCGCGTACGTTTTGGCCACGGTGGACGATGCTATTCTTCATTGGATTGATCTACCTCGCTCCGATGTGGGTTGTCTATGTAGCCACGCACAATGTAATCGCCGCGTTATTACCTAGTATTTTAGTGCACTTCGTCCATAACTTGTTGTCCTCATCGTCGCGTTACGTGAAATGGTATATGGGAGTCTCTGGTGAGAGTCGACATGGCCAAGCAGTTCGAGTGGAGGCGAGCCCGTGGGTAAACAAAAATGGACTGTAAAGCCACCATTGCATTGCCCGCAATGCGACAGCATCGTGTGGACGGAACGGCACTGGGCGGCGAGCTTCTTTGCCAAGGGCCGTAGCTGGATTTGTGAAGGCTGCGGATACGAACTGTGGGAAACCGTAGACGACCAAGGGAAACGGGAAACCGGGGAACGAGGGGTTTCTGTAGATAGAATGATGACACCAGTCGAGCTCCCGGATCCGTAGTGGGTACACTACGGGTGTCTGGAAAACATTTCCGAAAGGACTGGTGTCTTATGGAACAGTATACCCGTTATGTAGG
>JAJZAN010000090.1 GCA_021799435.1 Bacillota bacterium
GGGCATGGGACCGTGTGACAAATTCGCCGTCATTGTGCTCCAACCCTACGCCTCATCAATGTTTTCCCATGTGACACAGAAGGGGGGAGGCCGATGGCTCGGAAGCGGTTTTGGTTTTGGGTCGAAGAACAGGATCCCTTAACCATTGTGTTAGATGAACTCGGCCCCGAAGAACGCAATAAATGGATCGTCCAAATTCTCCGAGCGGGACTCTTGCCAGGGGGTTATCGGACGACCGCAGAGCGATTAGATCACATTGAAGCGCAGTTAGCCACTGGCGCACACCCTGTGGCCCCGACTCCCAAACCCGTTTCCCCGCCGCCAAATTTCCAGGAAGCCTTGGATGCGACGATGGCCGCCTTTGGATGGGATAACGACGATTGAAGAAAGGAGAGTGAGAGGGATGCATTTACGTCAATGTCCGGTGTGTGGCCGCTGGCATAACCAGCCCGGTTCCTCCTGGTTGCACACCTCGTGTCGGGTGATATGCCAAGAGGCCGACACATTATATCCCAGCATTGTGGCCCGGATGGAAGAGTTAGGCGCAGAAATGAATCATCAAGATGAGCATGCCCTCATCTTAGGCGTGACTCGGAGCAGAAAGGTCCACGAACCGGTGGGGATGAATTAAATCCAGACCATTTGGGGTAATTCTTTGAAGACGCAGGATAAGGGGAATGTGCCGTCACACACGCGGCAGTGCCGCGTGGAAATTCAATAAGAGTAAGGGTTAAAGGCAGGTACCCTGGTACCCACACGTGAGGTCAAGACCCCCATTTGCCAATCAATTGTGGGGACCATATTTTGATGATAATGGCACAACCCCGCCATTATGACGAGTACCCACAGGAGTACCCCGGTCCCCACAGGAGAGAAAGGAGTCTCCAGTTATGCCAAAAAATCCCACTGATAGGCATGCCGGGCAGCAAGTCAAACTCTGGGTGTCGGATGAGCTCTACGCAGCTCTAAAAGTTCGGGCTGTACGGCAGAATTCCTCCGTGGCGGAAGAATTGCGGAAGGCCGCCAGCGCCGGCCTCGAACCGCTCAACGGCATGGACACTATCCAGGACTTGCTGACGGACCTGAAACAGTTTACGAAGTTGCATCTCGAACCCTTGGCTTTTATTGCCGCCATGGACACCGCGTATAATGCGGCATCGTGGCAGCAGTTGTGGAAGAACACCCCGCAATTTCAGCACGATTCCCAAGGTTTGGCAAAGATGGAGCATCAATTACGGCAGCAAGCGACCCAGCGGTTACAACGCAAATTGCGTGAATTGCCCGGTGAAGATGCTCCAGAGAATGAGGACGAGGGGGAATAAGCCATGGCACTAGAAAAATGGACGGTGCGGATCGATGCCGACACCGCCGCGATGGTTCGGGCTGTGATTCACCGACACGGCCAAAGTTTGAATGACTATGTTGTTCAAGCCGTGAGGAATCAATTGCAACTCGATGTGGTGAATTGGCCCACCGGCCAGGTCCTGCAATTAGTCGAGCAGGGCACCCAAAAAACGACTGTGGCGGCCAATTTCGCGGCCATTCACAGTCAAGCGATTATGATTCTGCTCAAGGAGTGGCGGAAAGCCGATATCCAAAAGGCGGAAGGATTACCCGAAGATTTAGCCCGTCAGAAAGTGCAAGGGGATACGGATGAGGCCTTGGCCTTGGCTGCGGCAGTGTTCGAAGATCCTCAGGTACAGCAATGCTATACCTGGGTGGATCGTCCAGCAAGTGCCGACGACCTCCCCGATTGGTTGACAGCAGCGGACGATGATGACGACGGATGAAATGATGACCCGGGGGATTAAGCCTCTCATTCCCCTGATAGGGAGAAGGAAAGAGGGTGACATCACATGCCGCAGCAACCGTTTATTCAGAAACTGCACTTTTACTTGCCCGAAGGTCACGGCACAACGAGCCGGGAATCGGGAGCCCATCACGTGGAGTATATGGGCTCACCCGAGAAAGCGGAACTGCTGGTGGATAGGTTGATGGATGAACAGAATACGACGACCTCACTGGAGAGTGCCGCCATTCACGCCAAATATGCCGGGGAACGGGCTGGCAACATGGGTTATATCGGTTCGTTGGCCGCCGACGCCCACGGTGCGCAAAAATCCATCTTGCAGGCTCAAGGTCCGGTCTGGCGGGTGATTGTGTCTGTGGGAGAAGCGGATGCCTTAGCCATGGGGGGAGCCTTGTTGACTCAAGCCGGATGGGAACAAGCTGCCGACAAGGTAGTCCCACAAATGATCAAGCAGTTGGGCTTGGATCCCACCAAGGCTCAATGGATCGCGGCAGCCCATCGGTTTCAACAGCACGAGCAGAATCCGCACCTGCACCTGTTGCTGTGGGAAGAGGGGAACCCTTCTCGGAAAACCGCGAAATGGAGCGACAAAGAACGGCGAACTCTGCGCAAAACTTGGGTTTCGACGCTCTATCAACCGGAACGAGAGGCTATCGGCAAAGAGAAAACGGCAACCCGTCAAGAGGCCCGGACCCTCATCCAGTCCCAATTGGCCGCGCTAAAAGAGGCTGGCAACCATACGCAAGGGTTCCAGCAAGAGCTCAGGACGCGGATCCAGCACTTAGGCACACAGCTCCCCGGTCAGGGCCGGTTTGCGTATGCCTATATGCCCTCCGCGGTCAAGGTAGAAACGGAGTCTCTGATTCGCTGGCTGTGGAAGCAGGATCCGGCTTTGCAGGCGGCGCATGATCGGTATCTCCAGAATGCTGAGCAGATGGGCACGTTCTACTGGCACCGGGATCCCGCAAAGACCGACAACTCTCCGGTTCGCGAGCAAGCCTTACAAGGCATTTGCGACAGAGCCGAAGCGGACCTCCTGCAACGCTTAGTGGGACCGGTGTTAAAAGCGGCCCGGCAATCGCATGCCGTGTCATCCGCTCAGCTCCGGCAGCGAGTTCCGGGAGATCTGAGTGCCGCTCTCCAGCGTCTGATGCACGACGGAGAGCGGGCTGCGGCCCGGACAGCGTATTGGTTAGCGGAAAGCCAATACCAGCGTCAGCAAGCGGAACGGGAATTGGCCCGAAGTACCGGGCAGGACGTCTCATGGTAGCGCCGCGGTGATGACAGGAGGGGAATACATGCCGGATTCTCAGAAAATGGCCCGGATGCTGATAGCCGGGTTGTATGGAGCCCTGCCCGGTTGGCTCCTCGGCTTGGAAGGCGCCGATTGCACGGCGGGAGTCCTGGATCCCATTGTGGCCCAACTCAAAGCTGTCAAAGCCCATCACACCCCCGGTCTGATGCATCCAGGTCCCATTTGGCAGACCTGGGTGCACCACCGAGATTACCTCCCCACCCATTGGGGTGCTTTGTGGCATCATCCCGATTTACTGCTGGGGGCCATCGGGCTGGGGCTGTTGACCGGGGGGTGGCTCGCCTATCACGCTGGGAAAGGCACTGCCGTCAGTTGGGGCGGTCCCCAAGCGGCCGGCAAAGGCCAGCATGGGACGGCCCACTGGCGCAATCCGGGGAGTTTAAGCCAGAGTGCTCAGCGGTGGCAGGCTCCCCTGACCAAACAGCGCCAGTTGCAAACCCGGCAGCAGATTCACCAGAATACCAAAAAAGGCCAGACGCCCCCGGCCGGGCTCTTGTTAGGCACCCCGGTCCGGAACCATCCCCGGACGGCCTGGATTTTAGCCCGGGATGAACATGCCTTGGTCGTGGGCGCGACCGGGGTCGGGAAGTCTCGGCGAGTGATCATTCCCAGCATTGGCATTATCGGCACGGCGGGCACAGAAAGTTTGGTGATTGCGGACCCCAAAGGCGAGGTCTATGATCATACGGCCCAGTGGCTGGAAACGCGAGGCTACCGGGTGATCCGGCTGGATTTAATTCATCCCCAGCCGGGCTGGTCTCGGCAATTCAATCCGATTGCCCCGGTGTGGCAGGCTTTGCATAGCGGTCCATCCCCGGATTATGCGCGGGCGACGCGGGGAGCCCGGCAGGTGGCGCATTTGATTACCTTTGGTGGGGAGGGCAACTTGGGATCCACCGATCCCTTGTGGATCAACGGCCAGATCTCGCTGATGACGGCGGTCATTTTGTGGGTGGCCGACGGCGCAGAAGATCCGGGCGACTGCCACTTGCACCAGGTGTACCGGGTCTTGGTGGCCAAAGGCAGTGAAAACGAGGGGAAAGGGTTGGATGCCTGTTTTACTGCGCTGCCGCTGGATCATCCAGCTCGGCACGCTTATGCCACCTACCAACTGGCCCAGGGGAAAACCCGGAGCAGTATTATTACCACCGCGGCCAGCAGCTTGCAGTTGTGGGGGGATCCGGACGTGGCCTGGCTGACGGCGGATCAGGACCATGATCTGGAGAGCATGGGACAGGAGCCCACGGCGGTGTTTCTGGTGGTTCCGTTTGAGGACACCAGCCGCTATATGATTGCCGGATTGTACGTGAATATGCTCTTCCGGGCGTTGACGGAGGTGGCCCGGCAGCACCAGGGCCGGTTGCCGACCCGGGTCAATTTTTTGCTGGATGAATTTGGCAACTTGCCCCCGTTTCCCGATTTTGACCAGTTTGTCACGGTGTCCCGGTCTCTGGGCATTCGCCTCGTTCTGGCTCTGCAGAACTTAGAACAACTGAAAAAGCATTATGCGCAGACAGAGCGGACGATTCGGGGGAACTTGCGCACCTGGCTGTATCTGCTCACGGCGGACCTCCAGAGTGCAAAAGAACTGTCGGAGATGATTGGTCGATATACGACGCACTCGGAGTCGTCGCAAATGCCCAAGGTCTCCCTGTTTAATGCCAGTGCGTCCCTCGGACACACCAGCCAGGGTCTCAGTTTAACAGGCCGGGAACTGGTGACGGCAGACGAACTCATGCGGTGGCCGCCTGACACGGTGTTAGTCTGGCAGGCGGGACATCCTCCGGCCAAGCTGCCGTTGCCGGACCTCAGCCAGTGGCGGATTTTCCCGGACTTGCAACAGCGCCAGCCGTTTACCGGATGGCCGGTGGCTCCGGCGTCTTCTGTCCCTGCAGGGAAGACAGAGACAGAGATCACTCGGAAAGGAGGTGACCCCATGGTCAGCGCATCAGGCCCGGCGAATCCGGACATTCCGGTGGATGCCTTAGGCGCGTTCGCGTCGTGTTTTGCTCAAGGTCAAGAAGCCTTGATTGATCCGGATGATACCCCGGAACGCTAAACCATGTAGACAGGAGGACGTACTATGAATGCCGAACAAGCGAAAGCTCTGGTGGACACCGGACTGCAACAGATGCTGGAAAACCCGGAACCATGGCGGCAATGGGCGCAGACCATGACTCGGTTCCATCACTATTCCCCCGGCAATGTGCTGTTGATTATGCAGCAGCGCCCTGACGCCTCCATGGTGGCCGGGTATCATGCTTGGAAAGACCTGGGCCGGCAGGTGCAAAAAGGCGAGCGCGGGATCGCCATCTTGGCTCCCATTGTGCGCAAGGTCCCGTCCCCCGAAGCGAGTACGCTGCCCCCTGCCGGTGCTCAAGCCCCCCCTCCGATGAAAGCCGTTGTGGGATTTAAAGTGGCGACGGTGTTTGACGTTGCGCAAACGCAAGGCAAGGACCTCCAGATCCCTCAACCCAAGCTCTTGGGCTCGGGGAATCTGGACAACGTCTTGCATCATGTCCTGACCACGGTGGTTCCGGTCCCGGTCCAATTTGCCCCCGCTGCCCAGTTAAACGGCGCAAACGGCGTGTGGAGTCCGGCTCAACAGACCATTACGCTGGCTCAGGACCGCAGTCCGGACCACCAACTGAAAACCTTGCTCCATGAATGGGCGCACAGTGTGGGCGTGCCGGATGTGGCGGCGGCACGGAATCGGCATACCGGCAGTGAGGAAATTGTTGCGGAAACGACCGCCTTTGTTTTAGCTGGCCGGTTGGGATTGGACACGTCCCAATATTCCCTCCCCTATGTGGGTCACTGGGCGCAAGGGGATCCGCAGAAAGTCTTAGCCTTGACCCAAGCGGTTAGCGGTCGGGTCCAGACCATGAGTACGGCCTTAGAACACGCGGCCCAAAAGGATCCCGTGTTAGCCCACACTTTGGAGATGCCCCCGGTTCAGAACACCCCGGCGGCGGAGGCGGACTATGAAGTCGGGTAACACGTTAGAAAAGGCGCGGTGACAAGGGTCCCCCGGATTTGTGGCCCCTTTTGGGGGCAGGGGTTCACAGCCTGGCTGATGTGGCGGTGCGGATTCCCATGGCGCATCGGAATCTGAGATATCATGTCTGAGTCTCCCTGTCTCGACGCTCTCCGTGAGGGTTTGGGGGACATTTTTTATGATAGGGAGCATGGCTCCCTCGACCACACAAAAAACTTCTAAGGAGGCTGTATCATGTTTGGACTGCTGCATCACACGTATTTAGCCGCCGGCACGACCAATATTGCTTCGACCAAAGCCGGTCAGGCGATTACCTCGCTGATTACCTCGACCGGAGGCTGGCTGGCCGGGCTGGGGATGCCGGCCGGCGGGCTGATGATTGGCTATCATGCCATCATGCGCAACCTGTCGGGCGGCGATGCCTCGGTGGATGCCCATCACCTGGCCGCCATGAAAAAGGTGGCGGTGGGGACGGCTCTGGTGGTGGGAGCCGGGGGCATCGCCCACTTCATGGGCGGATTGTTTTAAGGCATCGGTGCAGTGGGGCTCGAAGGGGGAGTCCTGCTGTTTCTCTGAAGAAAAGGAGGGGGTGCTATGGTCACGCCATGGCATTGTGGTGAGAAAGGCGGCGGAGCATGAACACGATTTTGTTAGGCGGTGTGGAATATGTGGTCAATGCCGTGGTTGGCTGGCTGGTGTGGCTGGTGGGAGCTATCGCCGATGGCATCACCCATTTGGCCTTGGTGCAGGCCCATATGCCCTGGGTCCAAAATGCCCGGGCGGATATGGAGGCATTGGCCTGGACCCTCTTAGGGTGTTACTTTGTATATCTGGTGTTCACCCGCTACATTATGTGGGGAGAGGGGACGCCGGATCCAGACGGCAGTGTGCTCATCAAGAGCCTGTTGCGGACGGCGCTGTATGTGGCCATCAGCGGCTTCATCCCTACCGTCATGTTTCAGTGGGGCATTAATTTGGCGGGGTTGTTGACCGGAGGATCGATGCTCCATGCCGCCCAAGCCTTCCACGGCCTGTGGGGCAACATTGTGGCCTTGCCCGGGGCCTTGGTCGGGCTGGCGCTGGGTCTGCTGCTGGCGGTGTTTGTTGGCACTGGACTGCTGGTGGTGGTGTGTTTTCAGATGGTGATCCGGGCCGCGCAGCTGCCGTTTTACGTGATTGCGGCCCCTGTGGTGTCTTTGGGCCAGATGCAGGCCGGGGGCGGGGTCTGGAACGGCTGGTGGGCGAATTTAATCATATTATCACTGTCCCAGGCCGTGCAGATGCTGTGCTTTGTGGGGCTCGTGGGCACGACGCAGTTGCTGACTACCCCGGCAGACACACACTGGATCTATGCCATGGCGCAGCACATGCCGGTGGCCGCGCCCGCCGCCATGGCTGTGAATGTCATTGTCACTGTCTTGAATGTGGTGTTTGCCTTATTCTTAATGATAGGCTGGCTGATCGTGGCCATCCAGGGACCCCATCTGTTGAAGCAGTGGAGTTATCGGACCGGGTTTGCAGGTGGTGTGATGCATGTTGGGGGATATATGGCACCGCGCATTGTCCAGACTAAACTGGGAGGTACACGAATCGGTGGCTATTTGGGATTATCCAAGTAGCGCCAGAGCTATTAGAAGCGGGAGTCGATGCCTGTGAAATATGTCTACTACGATGACACGGATCCATTACGCGAATTATGTCGTTGTCCTAAGTGCAGTATTCTCTGGACTCACTATGAGGCATCAAGTATTTCTGGGATTACCACTAAGCATGCGGAAGAATGGATTCGCAGGCGGTATGCAATGTATCAGTGTCCGGAGTGCGGAACATGGAGTCGCTTAAAAACGCAAGCCCGCACCTTTCGAGAAATCTTTACTCATTGGGATCGACGAGAGATATGTTCTCCTAAAGAGTCTCAACAGGAAGGAGACACTTAACATGGCGCGCTATTTTATTCCCAAGCCCATTACGCAGCAGTATGAACTCTTTCCCGGTTCCGGCTGGGGCCTCACCGAAGTCGGACTGGTGGCATCCGGTCTCGGAGCCGGGTTTGCGGGCGTGGTGCTGGGGTCTTACCTGGGCTGGCCGGTGCCCTGGCGGTTGGTGTTAGGCGGTGTGTTGGTGGCCCTCGGGGTCGGTTTGGCTTTGCCGGCCCCCGGTCAAGGCCCGCTCTATCACCGGCTGCAGGCTTGGTGGGATTATCGGCACCGGCCCCGGCTCTTGCTGTATGAGGAGGAGTCCTCACCCGACTCACTTCGTCGGTGAGGGCAGACTGGCCCCGACTCGCTGGAGTCGGGTTTTTTCTTTCCAGAGGGGGGTCTTCAGGCCCCTTCCTCTCAATCAGAAAGGAGCGACAAACGCATGAAATCTTGGCCGTTTTTTTTCCTGCAGGGAAAGAGCAAGACGAGACCCATACAAAACTGGTGGCCGGTGCACCGTCTCCAGGACGGGTGCCTGATCCGTCCGGATGGGGCGGTGGTGGCGGGCCTCAAAATTGCCCCATTCAACCTCAGTTTGAAATCGGAGCGGGAAACCCAAGGCATCATTAAGCAGTTTCAGGCCGCCCTCGCGGAGCTCACCATCCCCTGGCAACTGCTCTCGCTTTATCGCCCGGTGGATCTCGACACCTATTTGAACACCCTGGATCATCAGACTCAAGAGGTGCATGGCCGCCGCCGCCAAGTCCTCCGGGAATACGGGCAGTGGGTCCAGTCCCAGGGTGCTGGCGGTCAAGTGGAACGTCGGTACTATCTCTTGATGACCCGCCAAGGCCCGGATGCGGTGGCCGCACACCGGCAGACTTTGCGCAGTGTGATGGCGTCTTGGACCGGGATTCGGGGATTTCGGGCCACCGTGTTGGATGACGCCTTGTGGCGGGAACTGGTGTTTTGGGCCGATCATGTGGATGAGGCAGTCCATCTGGCCCCCTTGGCCCCGCGTCCCGCTCCGGGATTGTCCATGTCCCGGCAGAAGGAGGTGTCGCGGGCATGATCCGAAAAACTTCTGCGGTCCCGGCTCCGAGCCGGGACCGCACCCTCGTCCAGATGGCTCCCGCCGCCATCGCCTGGAGTTCCCAATCCGTGAGCGTGGACGGATCCTGGCGGCGCGTGTATACCCTCGCGGCCTTTCCGCCCATCGTGGAGGCCGGCTGGTTGACACACGTCGCCAATCTGCCGGGAGTGACGCTAAGCCTGCAGGCTCGGCCCCAGGAGGCCGGGACACTGATCACTGCCCTCAATCGCCGCATTGGGGGATTGAATGGGCAGCTGGCCACCGGCTCCAATGATCCGATTACGGCACAACGGCTGACCCAGGAACGGGACGATGCCCTGACGTTAATGCAACAAATGGATGCCGATCAACAGGAGGTCTTTCAATGCGGCGTGTTTCTCACCGTCTCGGCCCCGGATCCGGACACGGGCCTCAGACGGGCCAAACGGCTGGAAGGCCAGTTAGCGGCCCACGGAATGCGGGCACGGGTGTTGGCCTATCGCCAGGAAGACGGTCTGTTGGCTGCGGGACCCTGGGGCTTGTGGCCGAACACCCTGCCGTCCAACCATCTCTGGCCGGCTTCCACCGTGGCGGCCGCGTGGCCTTTTGGGGGAGGCGGCATTCATCATGGATCCGGCATGGTGCTGGGCCATGATGCCACCGGCGGCTTGGTGATGATTAATTGTTGGGATCCGCCGGCAGAATCTGGCATTACCAACAAAAATTTCGTGATTCTGGCTCCTCCGGGCGCAGGCAAGTCCCATGCGGTCAAAGTGATCGGACTGCGGGAATGGGGTTTAGGCGCGAAACTGTTTGTCATCGACCCGGAAGGGGAGTATGAGCCCTTGGCCCGGGCTGTGGGCGGTACGGTGATTAACGCCGCCGGATCTCACACCCGGATTAATCCGCTGCAGGCTCCCTTCCCCCGGGTGTTGGCGTTCTTTGCGACGTATCTGCCTCATCTGACCCCTTTGCAGCAAGCCCGGTTAGACTCCGCCGTAGAAGCTGTGTACCGGGCCAAACACATTGCCTGGGACGCCCCGGCCGACCTTCTGGCGTCCATCAATGCGGACGCCTGGCCGCATGTGGGCGATGTCTACCAGTATTGCCGACACCAGACCGGGGAGGACTGGGATGTGCTGAGTGCGTTGTTGCGGACAACCGGAGACGGCGTGTTGGCCGATTTATGGAGTGGTCCCAGCACGGTGCCGACCCCGCAAGACGCGGATTGCGTGGTGGTGGATATCCACGATCTGCAAGATATGCCGGACCCCATCAAGCGGGCCCAGTACGTCAATGTCCTGGGATGGCTGACGGACGCGGTATTGAAAACCCGCCGGGATGAGAAAAAGATTCTGGTGGTCGATGAAGCGTGGATGCTGATTGACCCCCAGGCGCCCCAAGCCTTGCATTTCATGAAGAGTGTGTCGAAACGGATCCGCAAATATGGCGGCAGTTTCATGGTGGTCACGCAGAACGTGGCGGATTTCCTGGCTCCGGCTGTCGCCGGGGAGGGGGAACAAGTGCTCACCAATGCAGCGTATACGCTGTTGCTCAGACAAGGCGGCAAAGATTTGCACGCGCTGACGACCTTATTCGACCTCTCGGAGGCCGAGCAAGACAAATTGACCAATGCCCGGGTCGGCGAAGGCCTGTTGATTGCCGGCAATGACCGGGCCTGGGTGACGGTGGACACCGCACCGCATGAATCGGCCCTGTTGTATGGATCCTAAAGGGCAAGATTCTCCCGCGTTCCCCCCTCCGGCCTCGGGCCGGGGGGAATTTTTTATGGGGGCAGATCCCCCAGAAAGGAGACATCCATTCAATGCCCCATCCACCGTCAGATCTCTCCGAGAAATTGATCGCCGCGATCCGGCAGAAGTATGGACAGGACATCGCAGGACGCGAACAACTGGGGACTTTGTTGGACACGTTAGCCATTTTACGGGACACCGCTGGGGCTCTCACACTCCAACTCACCCGGCAACTCGCCGCGCATCCCGTGTTAACCCAGGGCAGTGAATACTTGACGGTCGAGGATCGCATTCAGCATACCATGGCCAATCGCCGGGTGATTCACAGCATGCTGAAAGAGAACCGGTCGGTGTCTGCCCAGGAGGTCTTTACTATGGCCGGCGCCCAAGTCGCTTTGGGAGGATCGGCCCAAGACTTGGGCGCCGGCGTGGTAGACAGTGTGCAGACGCCGGGATTGCGGGAACAGGTCTTCCGGGATCGCCTGGAGCATCCCGAACACTCCCCCACTCTGGCGGCACAATCCCCGGCTGACGCGATGGAATACGAGCTGGGCCAAGACTAATGTCCCCTGCAGGGGAGAGAAAGGAGGTCTCCATTCTATATGGACGAATCGGTACAGCAGCATCCAGATTGGACCCGGATGGCGGGCACCGGTCGCCTGGGCCAGTGGCTGGTGGCGGCCGGGTGTGCCCCGGTGGTCGGGCTGGGCTTGATCGGTATGCTGGTCGCCTTGGGGGCTTTGAGTGTCTTGGCCGGCCACTTCCAAGGGGGCGGCACGTCCCCTGGGGTTTCATCCCGGTCTTTAGATCCGACCCATACCGCCATTGGTCATCCCAATCAAATGATTAAGCCCTGGATCAGCGATATTCACACGGCATCTCAGGCTACGGGAGTGCCAGCCGATTGGATTGCGGCAGAAATGATCCATGAGTCTGGAGGCCAGGCGGGAGCTGGGAACCTGGCCGGAGCCTATGGGCTGATGCAACTCGAACCCGGCATCCTGGGAGCCACCACGGCGGATCGAATGAATCCGGCTGCCAACGTGCTCTATGGAGCAAAACTTTTGGCATCGAACTATAGCCTCTATCACAGTTGGCGACTCGCTAGTGCCGCCTATTACGGCGGTGCGGGGACGGTGAACGCCGCGTTAGCCCGTCACGGCCTCCAGGCTCCGGTGTCTTGGGCCCAAGCTCAAGGAGCCTTGAATGTGATCCCCTATGCCCAATACGGGAACACGTTAACGTTGGCCCAATATGCCGCCGCCATCTATGCGATTAATTGGCAACTCGGAGGGAAGGGATAACATGAAGATCAGCACAGTGGTTATGGGTGGGGGCATCATGGTGGCCGGGATTGCCGTCATAATGGCTACACATCATCAGCCCCGCGTCACAACCACAGCGACTCCGCATGGGGCGGTCCACCATAAACCCCATACTCTGGTGAAAAAGAGCATCGCGACAGAGCCGAGAATCACAACGAAGCCCACGACGACACCCACAGTAGCATCCATCGCCCCCTCATCAGCTTCCCGCATTGTGGTGCCGGCGATTCTCAACCAGTCCGGCACCCCGCTCTGGCAGGTGAAAGATCCGCAAACCCCGGCGATTGACTGGGCCTTTGCCCCGATGGGAGTGCCAGAAACCATCCACAATGCTGGCTTAACCTATCCGTCCGATGTCCTCTGGTTTGGGGAGAGGACTGCCCACCACAAAACGTGGACCTGGACGCCCATTGCGCTGCCGGGGAAGATACCCACCACCTTACCGACCCCGGTGTACGATACCCTCGCTTGGGCCTATGACTTGCATGCAGGGGAACCGGGACCGCATCTCATCTCAGGGACGACCGGCAATTGGAACACGCTCACGGGGAAGATGAGTGAGCCGGAAGGCTGGCAAGCGACGGCATACACGACCCCCACCGGGGTCTACACCGTGTCTATTACTCCGTGGATGGCGAGTACGGATCTCCCGCACGTGTACTTTGGACTGCCGACTCGCTGGACGGCTCACAACGTCACCACCGGCCACGGGGCCCTGAGCCTGATTCTGCATGCTCTGGGTCCGCTGAGCACGATTACCCAACCCTTCACACCCTGAGAATCCCCGGAGCGCCCGGATCCCTTGGCGGATCCGGGTGTCCTGGCGATTGTCAGGCGTCAGGACTATCAAACTTTGTTTGGAACCCGAGGAGATTCTGTGATCCCTGCACCGCTTACCGTGAGCGGGGCGTTTTTGTGGGGTTGGCGCTTTGCCGAAGTCAAGAACTCGAAGAGGAGGAGGGAACAACCATGGACACCCCCGCGCAATTAGGCCTGAGCGGATGGCATGGCCTGACATGGCATCCGGTGACGGTGATTGGGGAAACCCCGACAAAATACCGGATCCGCTTGGAAGAGGCGGTGCGGTTGCCAGGCGGACGCGAGAAAGCGGCCCAGGAGGTGGTCTTAGTGCCCAAACAGGCGGTGCGGTTTTCTCGCCCTGTCGACACCCCAAAGACACCCGAGACGTCTCCGAGCTCGGCATTTCCCCGAGATTGGCAGGCTTTACGGGAAGCTGTGTCCGTGGAAACGTTGGCCCGTGCC
>JAJZAN010000011.1 GCA_021799435.1 Bacillota bacterium
GCCATCACGAAGTAATTGGTGAGGGGATAACCCCACATCTTATAGGTCAACTTGTCCGGATGATGCTTTTGCAAGTAAGGCCGATACATCCGTTCCGTTAGCAGAACCATCAGCCAAATAAACATGGCTTGGAATCCGGTCGCGGTTACGAGGTAACTATACGCCTTCTTGGGAAGCACATACGCCAGCCCGATGGTGAGGGCGAGAAGGGCGGCGCTGGTCCAGATGGCTCGGCTGGGCAATCCTTTCTTGTCCAATTTGCCTAGGCCCTTGGGGGCTTCGCCTTGTTGAGCCAATGAGTACAAGACCCGAACGTTGGAGTAGAGGGCGGCGTTCATGGTGGACAGGACCGCGAACAGCAGCACCAAATTCATGATCGTTGACAGGTACGGAAGAGAACTCTGGCGAAGTGCCAGGATAAACGGGCTGACCGAGCCGGACTCGGCCGTCCATGGGACTAAATTCAAGATGACAAAGATGGAGCCCAAAAACATCAGCGAGACCAATATCACGGTATTGCGAACGGCTTTAGGGATGGTCTTTTGAACCTGTCGGGTCTCTGCGGCGGCCATGCCAATGACTCCGGTTCCGGCGAAGGAAAACAGCACAAGAATCATCGCTGGTGCCGCCCCGTGCCATCCGGTCGGCAGCCATCCGCCCGATCCCAGGGCAGTCAGGGGCGGCGTGGGATGCCGGGACGGCACGACATGAAATAGCAGCATCAGTCCGAAAGCGACGAAAGCCAATACCGCCAGCGTTTTCACTCCCGCCATGAAGCCTTCGATGGCGCCAAATCCTCGCACGCTGACGAAATTGACGGCGATGATTAACGCCGAATAACCCAGTGACCAAAGCCACAGAGGCACCCCGGGGAACCACAACCGGGACAGCAAGGCGGCGGCAGTGACCTCGCTGGACATGGTCAGTACGCTCGAAAACCAGAAAATCCAACCTGCTACAAAGGTCCACCCAGGCCCCAACATTTGCCGGGTATAGACTAAGAATGAGCCGGGACGGGGCGTGGCGACCGACATCTCCGCCAGGGCGTTGATTTCGAATACCATGACCAGAGCCCCCAAGGCATACATGGCCAGCACAATGGGGCCTGCGTGTCGGATGGCTAAGCCGCTGGCCACAAACAGGCCCGAGCCCATGATGCCGCCGATGGTCAGAAGCGTCAGCGTGGAGGGGGTTAGATCGCGCTGAAAGGCTTGGTGGTGGGACGAGCGGGCGCGCGTGCGTCCCCGGCCCGGTGTCTTGATGCCCACAACCACCGCCTCCTTTCCAGTTTGACAAGAGATTTCTGTTTTTGGTAACACCTTTATAGGCCCGGTTAGCATCACCGTGGTTGGCAGCATCTATACGGAGGTGGCGGGGTGACGGTATTGAGAGGCAAAACGGTTCAACAATCGCGAACGGAAATGACAGAACTGGTGCTGCCGGGGGATTCCAATCAACTGGGCAACATATTGGGCGGCAAGGTGATGCATTGGATTGACTTAGCCGCTGCCATCACGGCAAATCGCCATGCGGGTCATGTGGCCGTTACCGCCTCCATGGACAGTTTGGAGTTCCTGCATCCGATTCGAGTGGGGGAGGTCGTACACCTGGTCGCCCAGGTCAACTGGGTAGGACGAACCTCCATGGAGATCGGGGTGGATGTCTACGGGGAAAATATGGACACGGGGGAGAAGCGCAAGACATCGACCGCATTTCTGACCTTCGTGGCGTTAAACCAGGCGGGCGAGTCCGTAGAGGTGCCGCCGCTGGTCTTGACCACGCCAGAAGAAGAGGAGCGGTTTCATGCGGCCGAGGCGCGTCGACATGAACGGCTGAAAAACCGCAAGCGGTAAAAATGGGACAAGTCGTGTAATAATGTCGAATCGCGTCAGATCAAACCGGATGGTGAGATGTGACGCGGTTTTTCTTACGATATGGGTAAAAACAGTGTCGAATAGTGGCGAAAATTTGGACAGGGATCCTCCTAGATATTCCCTGTACCATGTCGGTGAGGACATCGTTCCTCACCGACTTTGTTTGAGGGGGCGGAGACGTGCCTGATACCGCAATCCTGCAAGTTATCACCCGGATGACCACGATGCTGGTCGACGTGGCTGGGGGCGTTTTCACGCTGGTGATGGTATATGGCGGTATACGCTTTATGCTCGCGCACACACCGCGTGCCGTCCAAGTGAGCAAGGAACTGATGGGACGGGCGGCCATGGGGCTCGGCCTAGTGCTGATGGTGGACGTGGTCAAACAGCTTATCCAATATGTGGTTTCGTAATGGCGCGTCTGACTCTGAACCCTGTGGTCTGGGGCGTCAATGCGTTGTCCCGTTGGGCTTGGCATCAGGTGTTGCAGGTAAGCGGCCACGGATTTCAGCGGTGGATTTTTGCTCCGCTCTCCTGGCCGCAACCGGTCCTCGCGCTTTACGCTGACAGCCGCGATTTGGCATGGGCGTTGGCTGGTACAGCCACCCTGCTGGTAATCCTTCGCAGCATGTGGCCCAGCCTCTCGGCGCACGGTCGAATACTAACCCTTCCCGTCTACGTGGAGCGGTTGGTGACGGCAGCCCTGCTCAGCGCGGGGGGAGCCTGGGCAGTGGAGATGCTGGCGGCAATCAACAAAGCTGTCGTGTCAGAACTTCTGCCCAGCGCGGTGCATTGGCAACTGACTGCCGCCCCAACGGGCCTGCTCTCGCCCCTGCTGGTATTGGCGTCTGCGCTGGCCATGCTGGCATTGATGCTGTATCTGGGGATTTTCTACGCCATTCGAGCCGTGGAAATCTATGTATTAACGGCAGCTCTGCCGTGGTTCGCCCTGTGGTGGGCGATGCACGAGGATAGTCCAGCACTGTCGACCCTGGGGCGTGAGCTGGCGGCGGTGATATTTGTCCAGGCCTTTCAGGCGGGGGCGTTTTGGTTGGCGATTCAGCTCTTCACCACGACGGGGGACGCGTTGGTCGACTTCTTCTTGGAACTGGCTTTGCTGTGGTACATGACCAAAATCCCCGGTCAGCTGCGGCGCCTCATGGGATCCCGATTGGGGGCAGGGTCCGCATGGCGGTGAACCGAATCGTCACCATCCCATTGGGCCGCGAGCCCGAGGTGTTGTTTGGACTGAAATTGTCCGATTTGATCTGGATTGCGGCTTCCGCCACGGTCGATCTGGCTGTCTGGCACGGATCCCATCATGTGTCGCCAGCGGCGTGGGTTGCCCTCGGTGCGGCATCCGTCTCGGGAGTGGCAATGGCCACCGTTCGCTACAGCAATGTAAGCCTGCCGCAATGGATTTGGCGATGGGCACGGTTCTATCTTGCCCCGCGGTTATTCTTGCCGTAAACGAATCACCGGGTGTCATCCAGATGCCCGTTAATGAGATGATGAGGTGAATGAATTGGCTGCACAGATCCGTCAAGTGTTTCCAATCCGAGCGATTGGACCCAGCATCTGTCTGGTGGGCCGAGATCGTTTCTCGGCTGTCATGGAAGCCTTCCCGGTCAATTTTGGCCTGCGTTCCTATAAAGACCAGGAAAGACTGGTCAACGCCTATACGGCCTTCTTGAATGGGCTGAGCTTTCCGATTGAAATTCTGGTGCGTTCCGATTACCTCCGCATCGACAACTACCTCGGGGAGCTCAAGAGCCATGAAGACGAAATCGAACCTCACCTGCGCCCCTCGTTGGGGGACTATATCGAGTTCTTGCGCGAGACCGCCTCGGTCCAGCATTTGGTACGGCGGCGATTCTTTATCATCCTGTCCTGGCAGGGCGTCGATACCCGCAGTCGGCCTATGCGTCGCGGTGAGGTGCTATGGGACGAAGCGGAGGCTGAACTCGAGCGGCGCCGGGACATTGTGGCCGAGGGGCTCAAGCCCTTGGGAATCCGGATTAAAACCTTGGAGCGCGATGCGTTGTTCCGTTTTCTATATGCCAGTTTGGGCGGCGGTCAGAGTTTGCCGGCGGGGGTGAGCTGGGTATGGGACTGAGGAGATTTCGGCGGACCGGCAACACGGATTCCATGGACACCCTATGGCCTTCCCATGTTCGATTGTTCCCCCACTACGCGGAGGTGGGTGCTCAGCGTGCCAAGAGCTACACGGTGGTCGGATACCCCCGAACTGTGCAGCCGGGCTGGATGGAACCCTTGCTGGGCTTCCCCCATCCCCTGACGTTGGCGATTCATTCGGCACCCATCGCAACCGATGAGGTGGTCCAATCCATGAATCGGCGCATGATCTGGAGTCGGGGATCGACGGATGCCGACCAGAAGCGCGGCCGGTTGGCTCGGGCGGAACAGTTGGTGGCCCTCGAGGACGCCGAGCAGGCGCGCTTTGGATTGGCCCGTGGCGAGACTCGCATGCTGGAGGTGGGCATGACCCTGACCCTCTGGGCTGAGAGCGATGACGAATTGGAGCGGATCGGCCGTATATTGGAAAGCTTGGCCCAAGGCATGATGCTGGTGCTGCGGCCGCTCCAGTACCAGCAGTTGTTGGGGTTGCGGCGCAATCTGCCATTAGGGGAACCGGTCGATAAGGTTCGGGAAATGGACAGCCGCGCCTGGGCGACACTGTTTCCGTTTTCGTCTAGGGACTTAGTCCATGCCCACGGACAGGTGTTTGGAGTGAATACCCGCAGCCGGAGTTTTGTCATTGTCGATCGTTTTCAACTGTCCTCGCCCCATTCCATCACGGTTGGCTGGTCCGGGGCGGGCAAAAGCTTTGCCGCCAAACTGGAAGCCCTGCGGGCCCGCTATCGAGGGTTGGCGGTAAGCGTGATCGATCCGGAAGGCGAATACCGTGCCCTGAGCCGGGCGGGGGCCCATATTTGGAACCTCGGTGAGGCCGAGACGGGGTCGCGGCAGGGGACAGAATTTCCCTTCGATCCCTTTAGTGTGCAGGGAGAGTTGGGGCCAGATGAGCTAGATCGGCAATGTGATTTTTTGCTGCGGTTTCTGAATCGGCTGGACAGTGGGCTGATGGAGGAGTTCGGGGGGATTGTTCGGGACGGGTTGTGGAGGGCGGCCCGCTTGGTGGAGTCGGGCAAGTTTTCCCCGCGCGGCGGGGCAGACCGGGACTTGGTCGAGCACTGGACCCTGTTGGTGGGCGAGGAAAGCGGGCGGGCGAAGGAGCGCCTGAACCTCCTCTACGAGCGCTGGGTTCGGATGGCGGGCCGCACGCCGCATCATCAATCGGAACCTTTCGAGGTGTTTGACGTCAGTCGTATGGCGCCCGGAATGCGCGGCGCGGTCTACTTGGCGCTTACTGAGTGGATTATGCGCCGAATGGGACGCGAATCGGGCCGGCGACTGGTGATATTCGATGAGTCATGGCACTTGCTGACGGACGATTCGACCGCGCCCTACCTCGAAGAGTTGTTCCGCCGGGCTCGTAAGTGGGAGTGTGCCGTGTCCCTGATATCGCAAGATATCGGGGACTTCACTCGCAGTCGGGCGGCTTCGGTGTGTTTGCACAATGCGCCTCTGGTTATGTTGCTGCGTCAGCATCCGGATAGTCTCGCGGAAGCACAGAAGATCTTGCACCTGCACGACGGTGAGATGGAGCAGGTGGCCAACGCTGGGGTGGGAGAGGGTCTCTTGCTGCTGCATGACGACCACCTGCCCTTTCGAGTGGTTGCTTCTAAGCGTGAGATAGATCTGGTTGCGGCACGAGAGGAGGGGTTGAGCGTAGATGTCCATCACTGAGCGGCTTAAGGCCCGGGCGGGAGTGGTGGCGTTTTTGGTGAGTGCTGTGACTTTTGGGGCGTTGAGCATGGCGCACTCCCGCCCGGGTGTCGCGTCCACTGCCCCGGTCATGGTGCCGCTGATGACGCACTTTGTGGCCGCCGGCCAAGCGATTTCGCGGCGGGATTGGCGGTGGGTCCGGGAATCCCAGCTGAAAGCAGTCAAAGAGGAGCAGTTAGTGGGGGTAGCACGGGTGCCGCTGGAACCCGGCCAGGTGTTGTCGCCTACGGTTCTAGGGGGTGTACGACGCCCCCGGGTGATGGTGGTGGTTGCCCCAACTGATGGGGCTGATGTGCGCATCGCTCGAATCGGATCATCGATCGATGTATTGGTACGAAGCGCTGGATCGACGACCTGGCAGTCTGGTCCTATCCCGGTCGTGGCGGTCAGTGCGCAGGTGGGAACTAATCCCAGTGTTAACGTTCTCATGTCCTTGAATCAAGCTATGCAGTACGAAGCGCTGAGCCGCCGCGGCACGGTGGAAATTCTGGGGATGGTCCCATGATTGTGGTAGCGAGTGGGCATGCGGGAGTAGACGGTTTTGTTCGCCAACTGGAGTCTCATGACGTCGAGTTGGCCAACACGTGGGCGGAGGTGATTCCACTTTGGCAGGGAGCTCGGAAGGTGTTGCTGGGCGAAAACCTGCGCGACTTTGAAACCGCTCTGGAATGGCTGCGCCAGCATCCTTCGGACCGAACAGTGTTGCTGTGGGTCAGCGCCGACACCTCCTTGCCCGAGTGGCTCACGGGGCAGTCGGCCATCCACGTCTGGCGAGGGGAAATCGATGGAGACGCCCTCCGCGCGTGGTGCAGGGAGTCGCCGCAGGGACTCGAGGGATTGCCCCCCATGTGGAGTGTAGTGTCCCTGTTTCCCTATCCGTCGGCAGGGTCCTTGGTCCGCGCGTTGACCTCCTCGGCGTTGGGCCGATACGGACGCAACGGATTGTGGGTGGATAACGACTGGGGACTGGCGTCACTTTCCTTGGCGGTCGCGGCTGCACGTTTGCAGCGTGTGGAAGTTCCCGGTAAGCTGCGGCCGTTGCAGACCGGATGGGGTCTTCTGATTCCCGCGGCACCGCCGTGGCTTCCCGGCATGGCGCGGCCAGGATTGGATGAAATCCGGGGTTGGCTTCGGGGAGAGTGGAACTGGCAGGGCTGGTGGCTCGGCGGCAAGCTGGCCGATGAGCGCACGGCAGAGATTCTGTCCCATACGTCAACCGTTCTCTTTTGGGGAACGGCGATGACCCCCCAGTCGGCATTTGCTCGCACCCGGGAACTGGTTCACCTATATCAGCCGCACGTGGAGTGCTGGATGGTTTCCGAAGATAGTGAGCCGCCTTGGGTCAGCCAAGAGGGGCAGTTGGTACGGGCGGTCTCGTTGACCGCCCCGGCGGTTGGTGAGACGCCCCAAGGATCAGGGTCAAAATGGTGGGACAAGTTTCGGCAAAAGAAAGGAGCAGCACATTGACGGACTTCCTATGGACGCCCGGAGGCGGCGGTTCCAGCAATGCCTGGACGATGGCCGCTGAGGGAGGGGACAGCGACTTTGACACAGTCGTGACACGGTGGATGGAAGAACTGACCTCACGATACCCAGAGCGTTTGTCTCACCTGGTGTGGGACGCGGAGCGGGTGCGCAGTTTGGAGATGGCGGTCGATCAGGTGGTCACGGCGGATGCGATGTGCCCCGAGCACCTGAGGGCTTTTTACCGCCGGTCCCTCATTAACAGGATTACTGGGCTCGGGCCCCTGGATGCTCTGTTGGTTGACG
This sequence comes from Bacillota bacterium, assembly GCA_021799435.1. Taxonomy (GTDB): domain Bacteria; phylum Bacillota; class Sulfobacillia; order Sulfobacillales; family Sulfobacillaceae; genus Sulfobacillus_B. The sequence goes on from JAJZAN010000011.1 coordinate 7,515, forward strand.
AGACGGTGACCGAAATCATGGTGAACGGCCCCGAGGTGTTTGTGGAGCGGCAGGGGCGGATGGAGCGCGCGACGGCCTTTGCCGATGCCGACGACGTTGCCGATCTGGCTCGTCGGATCGCGCATCGGGCAGGCCGGGAGCTCAATACAGAGAACCCACTCTGTGATGCCAGACTTAGTGACGGGTCTCGCATCCACTGTGCGCTCCCGCCCATTAGTGACCGTCCCAGCATCACCATTCGTCGGGCGCCTCTGCGTCCCTTAAGTTTGGATGACTGTCTCAATGCCGGAGCGTGGAACCGTGAGTTGTGGGAGGATCTGACGCGGCTGGTTGCCGAGCGACGCAATCTAATTATTGCCGGAGGGGCCTCGAGCGGAAAGACGTCGCTGCTGCGCCTGCTCGCCCAAACCGTGGGCTCCGACGAGCGGCTTATCACCATTGAGGACGTACGGGAATTGCAGTTAGTACACGATAATGTGATACGGCTGGAGACGTTTCGGCAGTTTAGTCTCAATCGCTTGGTAGCGGATGCGCTGAGGATGCGTCCGGACCGCATCATCGTCGGCGAAGTTCGCGGGGGTGAGGCACTCGATTTGGTCGAAGCCATGGCCAGCGGCCACCCTGGGAGTCTCTGCACGGTACACAGTGGCGGCGGCGGGAATCGCACCATCAACCGCCTAGCCCGCTTAGCTCTGCAGAGGGGAAGTGGTCTATCGTTCGATTCCCTGCGCGAGGAAATTATGGACGCAGTGGATATCATTGTCTACATGGTTCGGAGTGCGGACGGCCGTCGCCGCATTGATACCGTGACGGCGGTTCAGTCTGGGACATTCCGGATGTTGTGGCGATGGACAGGCCAAGATTTTACCCGGGGGGAGCGGCCGTGACAGCGGCAATCGTGGTCTGGGCTGCCGCGGCGGGCAGTGCGGCATGGGTTTGGCTAACCGGGGGAATGTGGTGGACCCTGGCGGCTTTTTGGGCTTGGGGGCTGATCCTCCAAGCTCCTGGGGTGATGGTGGGTGGATTGTTTACGGCCGTGGGGTGGAATGAGCTGTTGAAGGCTCGGCGATTCGCGGTGAGCCGCGATCGCGATGAGCAAGCGGCGCTGCTCTTCCTGGTGCGCCTCGACCAGTTGCTGCGTGTCCGTGGAACCTTGGCTGGCGCCTTGCAAGACATGGGGTATCGATCGCCCCTGGGCGGATCGGCTGCGGGAGAGAAAGTGCTGGCACAAGTCGCAGACGGGTATCAGGTTTCGGCGCTGAGTTTGGTCAGCCGGGTGGCCCGGGTGGTGCAGCGCCACGGCGGATCGCTTTCGCCTCTGTTGGCTTGGGCGATAGACGCTGTGCACGGTGCCCAGTCCCGACGTCATGGGCGGCAATTGGAGGAGGCGGCCCAGCGGTCCACCGTGGTCGTGCTGGCCTTCGCTCCTTGGGCTATCGTGGGGATTTTTCGGATGGTCGTGCCCACATTCTATCAGGTGCTGTCGACCTCTTCCTTGGGTGCGGGAACGCTGGCCGGGATTGGTGCAGCTACTGCCATTGTTCTTATCATTCTGGCCCGCCACGAGAACCGGGAGGCGATGCTGAGATGATGGCACTCGCTGGATGGTGTGGCGCCATGGCTTGGTTGATGTGGTGTGAGCGGCCCCAGTTGGCGTGGCTTGCATTCCTGGGGGCGGTCCCTGCGGCCGTTATTCTCCATCAGGTGATGGTGCTGGTGCTTCTGGGGGCGGCGAGTGTTTGGCTGAGCCGAACGAGCCGTCGGCCGCCGGCGGCCGACCCGCGCTTGCTTCCGGAAGCGCTGACACGGTTTTGGCAGCAGGTGTCGGTGCTCTTGAGTGCCGGTCTCACCTTTTGGCAGGCGGTCGAGACTGCGGCGGCGGAGGAGCCTTTGCTGGCCGCGCCGATTATGCAAGGGGCCCAGGTGATGCTGAACCGGTCCGGCACCATGCCCGAGATTGACGCGCTGCGGGGGGCGGATGGGACACTGAGTCTGACCCTCCTGCAGCACGGGTACTTGCATGGACTCTCCGCCGAGCAAATTCGGGCGCACGTCAAACACCTTGAGGAGCGGCTGAACTATGAGCGGGAGGCTCGCCGACGCCGGGACCCATTGTGGATGACCATTTTGCCCGCGGTGTTGCTCGTAAACGTACTGGCTGTCTTCGTTGTGCCCATGATTCTGATGGCGGGGCATGGCTGGCTGAAACTATGACCGCAGCCGGAGTCACGGGACTGGGCGGAAGTCGATGCAGCGCCCGGGGGTCGGAAGCAGCTTCCCCGGGTTGAAACGGCCGCCGGGATCAAAGGCCTGTTTTACGCTCCTTTGGGCCAAAAGGTCCTGGGGGGCAAATTGCCAGGCCATCTCTTGAAGTTTCTCGATGCCGATGCCATGTTCTCCGCTGATGCTGCCACCGACTCGGATGCAGTAGGCCAGTATCTCGGAGCCCGCCTCCTTGACGCGCGCCACCTCATCCGGATCCTGGTGGTTGTACAGCAGCAAAGGGTGAAGATTTCCATCCCCAGCATGGAACACATTGGCGATGCGGATGCGGAAACGTTCCCCAATGCGTCCAATGGTGTCCAGCGCTTCGGGGAGAACATGGCGGGGAATGACGCCGTCCTGAACATAATAGCGCGGAGAAATCAGCCCCATGGCGCCGAAGGCGGTTTTGCGGTTTGCCCACCACAAGGTTCGCTCTTCGAGGGATTCGGCTTCACGCAGGGCACGCACCTGACGGGCTGCCAAAATGCCGTGAACCACTCTGCGGTCGGCATCCACAACCGCCGGCTCTCCGTCTAGTTCGATGAGCAGAACGGCCTCAAGGTCCTCTGGATACCCTACTGGATAGGCTCCCTGTTCGACCGCGTGAATGGCGAGTTTGTCCATCATTTCCATGGCGGCTGGTATCACACCGGCTGCGATAATGTCCGATACCGCCCGACTGGCTTCCTCGACGCTGTCAAACAGAGCTAGGAAGGTCCGACTGGCCGGGGGGATCGGCAGTGCCCGCAACCACAGGCGGGTGGCGATCCCTAGGGTTCCTTCAGAGCCAATCAGGAGGCCCAGCCAATCCGGACCATCCGGCTCGCCGGCCAGGTTCCCCAATCGGGCGGTTGTGCCGTCGGGGAGGACCACGTCCGCCATAAGAATGTGGTTAAGGGTCACCCCGTATTTGAGACAATGGGGTCCGCCTGAGTTTTCGGCAAAGTTGCCGCCAATGGTACAGGCCTGTTGGGATGAGGGGTCTGGCGCGTAGAAGAGCCCACCCGGGGCAAGTGCCCGCGATATGTCTTGATTCACGACACCTGGGTCGACTTCCGCCACCCGGTTATGCCAATCGATGGCGTGGATTTGATTCATGCGGGAGAAGTGCAGGATGACCGAGTTGGAATCGGCGATGGCGCCTCCAGAGAGACTGGTGCCCGCTCCTCGGGGCACGATGGCTTTGTCGGCGGCGGCAAGAATTTGGACGACCGTCTGGACTTCGGCCGATGACGCGGGGAGAACGACCGCGGCTGGACGACCGGATGCCAGAGTGTATCCGTCCTGGGCGTAGGCGGTAAGCGCTATGGGGTGGGTCAGCACGTGCTCTGAACCCAGGGCCTGCCGCAATTGGTCAAGCCATCCGGTCATGAGGTCACGCTCCTTGTGGCGCATAGTCCCGCGTCGCGATAGGCCTGCCACGCCAAATCGACTGGGTGAACCACCTGTTTGTGGCTCTGTGCGGACAATCCCGACTGCATGTGCATAAGACATCCGGGATTGGCGGCAGCAACGTATGTGGCGTCATCCGGAATTTGGGCCAGCTTCCGGGTCAGCAATGCCTGACTCTTGTCAGGATGGGTGAGATTGTAAATGCCCGCCGATCCGCAGCATAGGGTCGACTCTCGCATTTCGGTGACCGCGTAACCGGCGCGTCCGAGCAGGGAACGGGTCTCTTTGGCGATGCCCTGGGCATGCACATGGTGGCACGGGTCATGCACGGTCACGGGATTGGCGTCTTGCCGGCTCAGCGGCGGAAGTGAATCGGCCAACAGTTGCACAACGTCTTGGACCGCGTTTTGGAAGTGCTGTGCCCGCTCCTGCCAAGGGGAGTCGGGGGGGAACAGGCTCGCATACTCTTTGAGGGCCGCACCGCACCCGGCTGCGTCCACGGCGACGACTTCCGCCCCACTTTGTTCGAACAGGGCAATATTGGCCTCAGCCCAGTGCCGGGCAGTTTCGGGACTGCCGCTATGCCGGTGAACAGCGCCGCAGCACCGCTGCCCCTGGGGAATCGTCAAACGGTGTCCGGCCAGACGCAGCAAATCGGCGGCATGCTCATTGGTCTCGCTATACAAGGCATCCATGACGCAGCCCACGAAAAAGAAGATATCGGACCCCGTTCCATCGCTGTCAAGTCTCCGGCGGCTGAGCCCGCGCGAGTGGAGTGCGGGAAGCCCCGCTTTCACGGAGCGGGCCCCCGGAGGGAGCCACCGAGCCGTCTGGCGAACCATCCAGTCGCCCCAGCGTGTCTGGCTCCATCGGGCCATGCGACGGAACCAGGCCAGTCCTCGCGGCGACCCGAGGAGCAGTTCCAAAACTTGGATGAGACTCCGGGGGGGACGGGCTTCGGGAGCCTCCTGACTCCGCCAGGCTTCTACGAGGTGACCGGTAGGGATGTTGGACGGGCATACCGATTCACAGGCTCGGCAATCAAGACAGTCGTCAAGCCATCCGCGTGTCTCGACATCATGGGCTTCTGGTTGTTCGCGCCATTGATTCAACAACACCAGACGCCCGCGGGGTGATTCCATTTCGAGACCGGTGACTTGATACGTGGGGCAGGCACTCAAACACAGGCCGCAGTGCACACAGTCTTCCCAATTTGCCACGCCATCACCTCCATTACTGCCAGGGGTCCCATAGGCACCCATCAGGATCAAAGGACTGTTTGAGGGTTTTCCACCACGGTGCGGGCGGTACAGCCGGGCGGAGGAACGGCGTCGACGCCAGTCCTCCAAGATCTCGGGCCCGCTGCCGTACCCGACCGGCTTCAGCCGCGTCCGCTACATATCCCCAAAATCCGCCGGTGGTCGATTCTAGAAACACTGGCTGCTCACGAGGCCAACTGTTCAACAGGGCCAGCGCTTGGCCGATAGGGACGGCGCCATACGTGAGATAGCCCTGAGCGGGGGACTCCAACCGGGGCAGCAAAGACGCTTCGGTGGGATGGCCGAGCTGCTCAACAACGGAGTCGAGCTCCTGGGGTCCACTCCATACGGCGGTCAGAACCATGCTGTCGGCCTGCCGCAGAAAGGCCAGCGAGGCCCACGGGACACCGCACCTTAGAAAGGCTCCCAAACTTTGTTGGGGATCCGTGACCTCGTGAACCCAGATCTGCTGGATAGGGGGTTTGGGACTGACGCGCAAGGTAATCTCGGTAATGACCCCCAGTCCACCGCGGCTTCCTAGGAGGAGACGAGGAAGATTGTATCCGGCCACGCTTTTGACCACCTTGGCGCCGGTGCTGATGGGACCGAAGGCTGGAGTGATGGCGCGCATTCCCAAAATACGATCGCGGAACAATGGGGTGCGGAACCATCCCTCTAATCCCAGGGCGATAACACCACCTAAGCTGTCTTGCCCCTGGTCTGGCAGCATGAGGGCGTGCCACTGATGATTGGCGTCCAGCACTTGGGCCAATTCGAGGAGCCGCATGGAGGCGCCAACCGTTACCACCAAATCTTCTGGATGGTATTCTGCCACGGTCGATACCGCGTCCACCGGCCACAGGGCGCCCGCATCACGGGGAAGCCGGGTACCGGCACCGCGCGGCACAGCCTGCTTTTGGGAAAGCATCTTTTCGTAAAGCGTCTGTTCTTGAAGGGACAAATTCGTCATCCCCCTCGCGGATGCATATGATAGGGCTATTCTCTTTCGGTGTTCGGAACTCCTGTGCGGCCGAATTTCTTTCCGGCACCAAGAATCTCAGCGGCTATAATGAATAGGTTGGCACGAAATGGAAGTCGAAGAGGAGATGAAGGCATGCTTCGTGCACGGCCCGAAATTGAGTCTTTGCTGTTGTATAGGCCGGGGCGCTCGCTGGATGATGCCCGGTCGGCCAGCGGACGCACGGAAATGGTTAAGCTGGCATCGAACGAGAGCTTATGGGGGCCGTCGCCGTTGGCCCTGGAGGCGGTGCGGCGGGCCACTCTGGAAATGCAATACTATCCCCTGGTGCAGCATCCCGGCTTGGGAGCCGTCTTAGCCCGAACCCATCATGTCGATGAAGACCAGCTGGTCGTGGGAAGCGGAGCCGACGAGTTGCTGCGTCTTCTAGCTTCTGCCTACGTGTCTCCTGGAGACGAGGTGGTCTACCCGCATCCGAGCTTTTCCGCCTATCGGCACGCCACACTGGTGGCGGGAGGCATTCCGCACGAAGTGTCCCTGTTGGCAGATGGCAGCAACGACATGGAGGCATTAGTCCGCGCCATCTCACCCAGAACGCGTCTCGTCTATGTGTGTACTCCCAATAATCCTACCGGCGGTGCTGTTGCGTCTGATGCCTGGCAGTGGTACTTGGACCACGTGCCCGATTCGGTGTTGACGGTTGTTGATGGTGCGTACTTGGAGTATTCCCCGGACAGTCCCGACTATCTTCAGGCGGTGCGCGAGGGGGCGGCCGGTCGTGGTCGTGCGTACCTTCTCTAAGCTCTACGCTCTGGCGGGTCTGCGCATTGGGTGGGCAGCCGCCCCTCCAGATGTGGTGAAAGCGCTCCTGAAAACGCGCGAGCCATTTTCCGTCAGTGCGCTGGCGTCGGAGGCGGCTCAGGCGTCGTTGCAGGATGAGGATTTCTTTCATCGCGTGCGAAGGGAAACCATCGATTCCCGTTCGCGACTTATGAAGGCTCTCCAGGAGCGCTCTCAACGCTTCTATCCGAGCGCTACCAATTTTGTGTCGCTGTCGGTGGGACAGGAGCAAGTTGTGGCAGAAGCCCTGCTGAAGGAGGGCTTCGTGGTTCGACCGGCCGACACCTTCGGTCTGCCTGGATATCTCCGCATTACGGTGGGACCGTGGCCGATCATGGAAAAGTTTGTGGCCTCACTGGATCGCGTTTTAGGATCCTAAAAAGACAACAGGCGGGTCTCGTGATGGGGCCCGCCATCAACGCCTATTTGAAGATGGCAGTGGCCAAAAGGCCCATCAATCCTGAAACAATCGCGCCGCCCACTACGCTGGCCAGTAAAATCAAAAGGGTGTGAACAACCATCCAGATCGTCCTCTCTCCTGCGTTTGGCTCTATTATACGCCACGGCAAGAACGTCTTGGGCGGAGGAATTTCTTCCGTGGGCGCGAATCCTGCTGTGATATATGGCAGGAAGGGGGCGCTTCATGGGGAGCGCATTCGTACATGGCTTTTTTCTCGCTTTAGGCCTCATTCTTCCGCTGGGACCGCAAAATGCGTTCGTACTCAGCCAGGCTGCCGCGCATTCCCGCTACCGCGCCGCCGTGCCCGTAGTTATCACAGCGTCGCTGGCAGATACGTTGTTGATTATGGCGGCGGTTTCCGGCGTTAGCTTCATTCTTTTCGCTATTCCCGCGTTGCGTGCCATCCTCACCATATTGGCTGTTGCGTTTATGGTCTGGATGGGCTGGAACTCTTGGCGAGAGCGTCCCGCTGCACGTTTTGCGGATGCTGAAGAGAGCGCCTGGCCCCTGGCGCGCCGTGTCCGGTATAGTGTGTCCGTTTCGCTGTTGAATCCTCATGCCATCATGGATACGGTGCTGGTGATTGGAGGCGGGGCGGCTCTTTACCCGGTCTGGGATCAAAAAGCGGTATATGCCGTGGCCGCCGTTTTGGTGTCCTGGTTGTGGTTTTTTTTCTTATCGTTGGCGGGACGGGGTATTCGGCGAATCGGCGGCAATCCCAGGGTTCTTTTGTGGTTGAACCGCGTATCGGCGTTTATCATGTGGGCCATTGCCTTCGCTTACGCGATCCAACTGCTCAGTTCCCATTTAGTCTAAGGACGATTAGTATCCACCGTATCCATAGCTGTACCCACCGGACTGGCCGTCACCGTAGCTATATCCGCCACCGTAGCCGTACCCGTATCCTCCGCCGTAGCCATATCCTCCGCCATAGCCATATCCTCCGCCGTAACCATATCCACCGCCGTTGCTGTTGCCGAACGAACCTCCCGAGCCTGGTACGATGGTGATCGTAAATTGGCCGTTGCCCCCGGATTGAGGGAGATTGCCGTAGACGGTGCTAACCTGGATGCTGTTGTTTTTAGTGCTCGTCGGTGCGGCTTGCAAGTTGCCGCTCTTGTCGTATAGGCCCACCGTCTCCAGGGACGATGGACTCAACTGCGCGAGGGGTGTGTCGTTGGCCGTGACACCGCTCATGGTTGTGGAGGCGATGGGCGCTAACTGCGCTACGCCGTTGTTCGTTGTGGGGGCCTCGGTAATCCAGTCTGCGGAGGTTTCTACAGCGGCCGCTTGATTCGGGCTGAGAGCGATGACTTTGTTGATGAGTGGGCTGGACTGTCCTTTGGCCCGCAGTTGAAGCCGCCACGTGTCCTGGCCAGCCGGTGTGATTGAGGCGGTTACGGTGGTGCCGCTGGGCAGTTGGACCGTCTGATTTGCCGAAGCCGGCAGCTCTTCCCAAAACACCAGGGTTTCGCCTTGGCCTGTAGAACTGGCCGTTGTAATGGTACCAATCTGGATCAATTTGCTCTTTTGCATGCCGCCTAAGCCCACCCATTCGGCTACGGCGCTGCCAGGCTGGGCTCCGGAGATTGTGGGGACAGTCCAAGTGGCCTTGACGCTCTTCTCTTGCGATCCGACCTGGACGATGCCAGCCCAATTGGATGAGGTGGCATCAATCGGCAGTGCCGACGACGACCCCGCAGCGCTGGACTGTGACTGGGGATTCGGCGATGCGGAGACTAGAGGCGGAACCGTCGCTGTGTTTGGCAACACCTGAGGCGGTGTCGAAGTGGGAGTTTCGACCGCTCGATAGGTTTGAATCATCAGCGGGATGGCATGCGCTCCTTGATAGGCAGCCAGGCCCAAGGCACCCAACCCGATGAGTTTCCACAGTGCACTGCCAAAACGCATCCGTCCTCACTTCCTTTGTCTTAGTAAGACCCAAAGTTGTTTCCAAACGGTTACAGGTGCGGTGTTGTTGTGCGATGCAGGAGCTGATCGATGATGGTGGGAAGCTGGCGATAGTCATCCAACGCGAAATCGGGCACGATCCGGGCGGGGGACAAGGGGTCGATGCGGTCTCGTTCCGGCCTTAGGTATCCTGCTTGTACGGCGATGCGGCCCGTTCTTCGGGCGGCCAGCACGTCGTGAGACAACCGGTCTCCGACGTGGACCAATCCCGGCGTGACTTCTACGAACGTCAAAGGATGGGGCTTGGTGTATCCCGTGCGGTCCGGAGTGATGACAGCGTCAAACACGTAATCCCAGCCTAAAGACCGGAGGTAGGGTGCCTGAAAGGCATAAAAGCCATTGGTGACTAATGCGAGTGACACGGGCAAGCGGCGGATCTCCCTGAGCATCCAATTAACGTGAGGCAAAAGCAGCGGTCGAAGCGCTGCGGCACTGGGCTGCGGGGGTTCGGGCAACTTATCCAGCCCCACTTCCTGCACGATGGTGTTCCAATCGAAAGATTGGACCCAGTCCCCCCGGCGCCATTTGGACTCAGCCTGGCGCTGAATTTGAGCCCACAACAGGTCATAGTCGAGCCCATGTTTTTGGGCTTGGTCCCGGAGCCACGGAAGAAAATGCAAACGCGCAAAAGGACTTTTTATTAAGGTGTTGTCGAGATCAAACGTGACCCATTGTTTCACTGCGCACTCCTCACCTGCGCCATATGCGCTGTGGCATTCCTTCGGTCACGCGGATCGCCCCCCACTGTCTCAGGTATTCGACGTGTGCGAGGGTTTCACCCAAAGCAAAGCGCAATTGATAGTCGTGAAGCGGCCGATCGAACAGCTGACATGTCAATTCGAGTCCGGTTTGGCCCCCCGATTTGAGCAACTCTAACACTTTTTCGCCGCGTTGGCGATGGTGCTCAAAGAGAGCATCGACGCGGGCGTGGAGATTGTCAATAGGAGTTTCATGGGCAGGCAAAGCCAGGGCGACATCAAGACCTCTAAGCCGGTCGAGGGACTCCAAGTATTCTTGGAGCGGATTACCGCAGCTATTGGGCCACAAGCTCACATTGGGCGTAATCCGGGCCAGCACCTGGTCGCCGGTAAAGAGAATGCGTTGTTTGGGAAGCCAGACCAGGCCTTGGTGCTCGGTGTGGCCGCCCTGTTCAAGAAAGACTAGGGACAGCCTGCCCTGATATTCCTCATGGTCGGGTTGAATCGGCTCTACGTGGAGGGGCATGGTCAGTCCCTGGCGGAAGGCCTGCTCTAAGTCCCACCAGTCGGCGGCTTGTACGCGCGTCAGTCCATGAGTCATGTAGAAGTCTCGGAACCGATCCCAGTCGACTTGGGTCCACGGTCGAAGATATTGGCGGGCCGCCTCTCTTTCGCCCCCCATCATCCGAACCGGTGCCCCCAGCCGACCGCTCAACCATGCGGCGAGACCGAGGTGGTCGGGATGAAAGTGGGTCACAAAGATACCACGGACGTGAGCTTCCCGCAGATGAAGCGTGCCGATGGCGTACTCCCAGGCCTCGCGCGCCTCCGGGGTATCCATGCCTGCGTCCACGATGAACACACCATCACCGCTGTCCAGCACGTAGCAATTGGTGGTGTGAACGGGCAGGGGCACCGGGATGGGCACCCGCGTGATGCCTCTTGCCAGGGTATCAATCGTCATGACGTCGCTCTCCAGTCAATAATTTGTACTCTGCAAGTATTTTATCAAAAAGTGGGCGTCCGTGTGCCATTGTGTGACATCAGTTCTGTCCACTTCGCGGGGGACATACCTTAGTGGCGAGGACGGACAGGAGGGATTTCGTTGGCTGCCCTATGGCATACCCTGAAGCCGGACGAAGCAGTCTTGCAGCTGCGATCCGACGGCGAACGAGGACTGACTTCTGAGGAGGCCGACCGGCGACTAAGTGAAGTCGGTCCCAATGCACTCAAGGAGGCCCAAAAAACCTCGCCAGTGGCCATCTTTCTGGCGCAATTCAAAGACTTTATGGTGATGGTGCTGCTTGCAGCCACCGTCATCTCTTTCCTGCTGGGCGAGACGGGCGACGGGATCACCATCATCGCCATTGTCATTATGAACGCGATATTGGGATTCGCGCAGGAGTTTCGTGCCGAAAAGTCGGTCGAAACCTTGCGAGCGTTGACCGCTCCCGAGGCGCGTGTGGTGCGCGGCGGACAGTTGATGGAGGTGCCGGCGCGAGAGCTGGTGCCAGGAGATGTCGTGTTGTTGGAGGCTGGCGACCGCGTGCCGGCGGACGCGCGTGTCATTCACCAGACCGGGCTTGAATCCGAAGAGGCGGCACTGACGGGAGAGTCCACGGCTGTCAAGAAGACCACCGCCGACATCCCAGATCCCGAAGCACCCTTGGCCGAACGCACCAATATGGTATTCATGGGTACTACCGTATCGCGCGGCCGGGCCACCGCAGTGGTAGCCGCCACCGGAATGAACACGGAGATGGGCACCATCGCCCATCTGATCCGCGAGGCGGTTGAGGATCAAACGCCGCTGCAGAGGCGGCTTGAGCAATTGGGCAAGGTGCTGGTCATTCTCTCCCTCCTGATTGTGGGCGTGGTGGTCATTACCGGACTCTTGCGCGGTGAACCCCTCTACCAGATGTTTCTTACTGGGGTTAGTTTGGCCGTAGCAGCCATTCCGGAGGGCTTGCCGGCGATTGTCACTATTGCCTTGGCGCTCGGTGTTCAGCGCATGATTCGGGCTCATGCCATCGTCCGTCGTCTGCCAGCCGTGGAAACCTTGGGTTGTACAACGGTGATTTGCTCTGACAAGACGGGAACATTGACCAGAAACCGCATGACCGTCACCGACATTTGGACTGACGGGCGTCGGTTGCGCCTTAGTCCCGGGGCAGATGGATTTATGGATGCGGGGAACCCGGTCCGCGGAACGGCCTCCGAGGGGTTGCAGCAATTGCTGCGAGCGGCCGTGCTGTGCAATAACGCGCGGTTGAATTCGGAAACCCTTGAGGGCGATGGCCAAGGGCAAGGCGACCCCACGGAAGTCGCGTTGCTGCAGGCCGCCGTGGCAGCGGGAAACAAGCCTTCGGCCATTGTGGCGGCAAACCTGCGCACGGGAGAAATCCCTTTCGAGTCAGAGCGCCAGCGGATGGCTGTGGCTGTCAAGAACGAAAAGAATCAAGCCATGGTTTACGTGAAGGGCGCGGCTGACGCTCTCTTGCCGCGGTGTCGCTACATTCTCTCCGAAGGTCAAATCAAGCCTTTGGACGATGCCCGACGCCGACAGGTGATGCTGGCCAATGATGACATGGCGGAAGATGCCTTGCGCGTGCTGTTGATGGCCTACCGCCCGCTTCGGGACCGGGATGCCGAGGAGGGGTGGGAGGACGACCTGATTGTGCTGGGTTTGGCCGGCATGATTGATCCGCCGCGCCCAGAGGCCATCCAAGCTGTTCGGGAGGCTCACCGTGCCGGCGTCCGCACGGTCATGATTACCGGGGATCATCCCAACACTGCGCGGGCCATTGCCCGGCAGTTGGGGATGCTCGCCCAGGACGATGAGATTATCACGGGACGAGAACTGGATCAGTTGGATGATGAGCAACTGAGCGAGCGCGTCGACCGGATTCGCGTGTATGCACGCGTGTCACCTCCCCACAAGCTGCGCGTGGTGCGGGCGTGGAAAGCCCGCGGACAGGTGGTGGCGATGACCGGAGACGGGGTCAACGATGCCCCCGCTGTGAAGGAGGCCGATATTGGGGTAGCCATGGGTCAAACTGGCACAGACGTCACCAAAGAAGCATCAGCCATGATTTTGACAGATGACAATTTTGCGACCATCGTCCGTGCCATCGAGGAAGGGCGAGCCATCTACGACAACATCCGCAAATTTATCCGCTACTTGCTGTCGTGCAACGTGGGTGAGGTGTTGGTGATGTTTTTGGCCGCCTTTATGGGGTTGCCACTGCCCCTTCTGCCCATTCAAATTCTGTTTGTCAACTTGGTCACCGACGGGCTGCCAGCCATGGCGCTGGGTATTGATCCGCCGGCTCCGGGAGTGATGGAGAGACCGCCCCGACCGCCCGCCGAGAGCATCTTTGCCCGGGGACTGGGAACCAAGATTGCGTTTCGCGGGATTCTTATTGGCGTCAGTACTTTAGCCGTTTTTGGCTTGAGTCTGGGACCGTGGGGACTCGGGCTGCGCGAGGCGCGCAGCATGGCTCTGGCGACGTTAGTGTTGAGCCAGTTGCTGCATGTGTTTGACGCCCGCACCGAAGATCGCAGTTTCTTAGAGGTCGGATTGTTCTCCAACCCGTGGGCGGTAATGGCGGTGCTCTCGTCGATTGGCATGCTGCTGGCGGTCATCTACGTGCCATGGCTGAGCCAATTGTTCAAGACCGATCCCCTGGCGTTGGGCGATTGGGCGGTGGTGTTCCTTGCTTCTGGCTTCATCCAATTGTTGGCGGCTCTGCGGGCGTTAATCCTGCGTCCTCTGCGACGGCCGGTGCGGGTTGAGGCACGATAGGCGGGACTATGAAGCTGGAATTCTGGAAATTGCACGGATGTGGCAACGACTATCTGTTTATGGATGTGCGGAAACCGATCTCGGCCGAGCTTGATTGGCCTCGTTTGGCCCAGCGCCTTTCGGATAGGCGCTGGGGGGTCGGGTCCGATGGGCTGATTACCATCAATGCGGCGCCCGGTCACGATGCGCGGATGCGGATATACAACAGCGATGGCAGTGAGTCGGAGATGTGCGGCAACGGGCTTCGAGCCTTGGCCAAATGGCTCTACGACCGCGGCGAGGCGGGTCGTGAGCAGTCCATCGTGACGGGTGCCGGCGTCCTCTATCCGGAAGTAGTGGCATCAGTACAGGGCCGGGCTCAGCAAATTCGGGTCAACATGGGGTCGCCTCGATTCAGCGGCCGAGCTGTGGGCATTGCGTCGTTACAGGGTCAGTCGAGCGAATCTGGTCAGTTTGCCGTCGATGGGGAGAATCTGACCGGCCATTGGGTATCGATGGGAAATCCTCATCTGGTCTTCTTTGGGGAGCTGTGGAATCAGCAACAGATGGAAAGACGCGGGCCCAATCTTGAACATCACGCGTGGTTTCGAAACCGCATCAATGTCCATTCGGCAGAAATCGTGGATCGGCATCGGATGCGGATGCGCCACTGGGAACGAGGCTCGGGGATTACGATGGCTTGCGGAACAGGGGCGGCCGGAGGTGGAGTGCTGGCGTCCCGGCTGCGTCTCATGGAGATGCCGGTGGCCGTGGAAGTGCCCGGGGGGGAGCTGCTGGTGGAATGGTCGGGTCATGACGATGACCCGACATTCTTGACGGGGCCCGCTGAGGAGGTGTTCCACGGGTTTGTGGAATGGCTCGCCGATTAACCTAGGCCTTATTAGGCGACGGTGTTTCGCGCCGTCGCTTTTTTCGTCTGTCCCACCAATACCAGAGAGCTGCGAGCACCACCAGCCCAATGACGATGGGCACTTCATACTTTTTACTGGCGGTGAGGGCGCTCACCACGTGGGGGCCAAGCAGATAACCAATCGTCACGGCCAAGAGAGCCCAGATCGTCGACCCGATGATGGTGTAGGCCAAAAAGCGCCAATACGGCATCTCGAATAACCCGGCCGGGTAGGAGATGACAGCTCTGACCCCTGAAATGATGCGGCCGATCAGGACGACGATGTCGCCGCGTTTGGCAAAGTATTGCTCCCAATACTCGAGCCGCTCAGGCGTGCGAAACAGAAACTTGAAGTATTTCAGCATCAACTTGCGGCCGCCCAGACGGGCAATGAAATATGCACCGGTGGCGCCGGCCGTGCTGCCGGCGACGGCGGTGGCAATCACGAGCGGGTAACTGAATTGATGGGTAGACACCAAATAGCCCGAAAACAACAGGATAATCTCGTCGGGACTGGGAACGCCGAAACACTCGACGAACAGGACTAAGAATATGGCGCCCATGCCCAGAGCGTGTACCCAGCTGCTGACTTGATGGAATAGCGTGAGCAATCGAGGTCTCCTTCGGACTGAATTGATCGACAGTATAGCACACGGGGTTTCCTCCATTGGACGAACACCAGCCCGGAATGATTACGATTGGGCGCTAAGAAAATTCGTTCCTCCCGAGTGAGATTTTGGCACCCTGGGTAAACTATGGGCAAACCAAAAGGGGGGCTCATCGTGGACCGCAAAAAATGGTATGCCATCGCCACCCTCGGGGCCGGGGCTGGTGCCCTGGCCTTCTTCCTGGGGCCCATGGCAGTGGCTCATACCCGGCTTCGACCCATGTCGGCAGAGGCCGTGTTGGCCCATGCTTGGCAAAGTGGCCGCCGGGCAGCATTCAGTGAGAGTTTGACGTATACCAATAATCTGCTGCCCGCGCAGGTGCAGCTGCCGAAACTGTTGAATCTGCCCATTCCCGACGCCAGTGTGAAGAGCGTCAACGTGTATCAAAAGTCATCCATGTCTTGGCGGCTTGAGGAGTTGAACCAAAACAACAATATCATGGCGGTGGTGGCCCGGAATCAGGACCGTCTGGTCACATATCAGGCCCAAAACAATCACCGCATTGTGGCGCAGTTGCCTGGTCAGATTGGTACCGCTTGGAGTCTTTGGCCGATTCCGAGTCCCCATAGTCTAGCCGGACAGTGGCTCACTACCGCCCACATCACGACGGTGGCTGGAATCCCGGCCTACGCTTTAACGCTGCGGCCTCGAGCGTCGGATACGCTGTGGGGCACGGTCACGTATTGGTTTCAGGGACGGGACTTTGCTCCCCTGGGGTTTCGGATTACCGACCGTTCTGGTCAAGTTGTCTTTGGAGTCCAAGCGGTCACCTTTACGCCGGGCAACCCGGGCCGGGCTTCTGCGCCCCCCACGGTTGGCCATGTCGTGTCATGGCACGCGTCGCCAGTTCTGGCGCAGGCTGCCGATCAGTTGTCTCTCGGTTCAGCTGTATCGGGACCGCCTCCTTTCTTCCCGAAGACATTGGGTCCGCTGGCACGGGGGACCGCTCGTGAGGAGGGCGGGACAGCACTGGCCGTTTATGGATCGGGACCCGGACGGGTATTGGTGCTGTCGTCGCAGACCAAAGCCTGGGCCAAACGGGGACGGGCATCCAGTTTCCTTCGTCCCGTGCCTGGCAGCGTCCAAGATCAGGGGGTCACGGACGGCGTATGGAGTGTCGTGACCTTTCCCTATCATGGACGGGAAGTGACACTGATGGGCAGCCGAAGCCAACAGCAACTGGCAAAGTGGGCGGCGAGCGCATGGCGGTAGCGGTAGAGGCCGAAAAACTCACAAAGCAATATCACGACAAATCGGCGCTGGAGGACGTTTCGTTCACGGTTCCGCGGGGATCCGCCCTCGGGCTGGTCGGACCCAACGGCGCCGGCAAGTCCACCTTGCTGCGGATGATGCTGGGGGTCTCTCGACCAACGTCGGGACGTATTCTCTACGATGGGCAACCGTTATGGCCAGATCCCGACCGGGCTATGGACGCTGTGGGAGGGTTTGTCGATGCGCCGCAGTTTTACCCTTATTTCACAGCCCGGGAGAATCTCGCCATGTTGGCAGAACTGCGGCGCCTCAAACCCGGCCGGGTGGACGAAGTGCTTCGCTATGTACATCTTGAGCAGGAGGATCATCGCAAGGTGGGAGGGTTCTCCCACGGCATGCGCCAGCGTCTTGGCATTGCTGCTGCGCTCCTCAAGCAACCGGGCCTCCTGATTTTAGATGAGCCGCAGGACGGGCTGGATCCCGCCCGTCTTGAAGAGATGCGGCGATTAATCCTCCGCATCCGGCAGGACTTGGCGCCGACCATCATCATGTCGAGCCACGTGCTTCAGGACATCGAGCGTCTGTGCGACCGCATTGCGGTGTTCGACCGCGGGCGTCTCTTGTATTGCGGACCTACGGGTGGCTTGGGCACCCCGCAGGGTGATGAGGTGATATGGGAACTCCGCCCCATCGAGCTTGCTTTAAGCCACCTGACCTCCCTTGGGCTGGAGGTCCGAGCCATGGGGGATGGGCGTGTAGCGACATTTTGGGACGATTCCCTGGAATTGGGGTCGGTGAACGTCTCGCTAATCAAAGCCGGCATTACGATCCGTACGGTCATGCGCGGTTCGGCTAGTTTGGAGTCGCGGCTTTTACGCTATTTGGAGGATGATCATGTGGACATGCGTTAAGTGGGAGTGGCGGAGGCAATTTCGACAGGCGCGGTTTTGGGGCTCTTTGGCTGCCTTGGCGGTTCTGGGCGTGCTATTCGCCTACGGTTACGGCCAAATGCGGGGGCAGGCTGACATACAGGCGATCTTGGGACGTGCGGTGGGAAACGGATTTTTTGTTCCAATTCTCGCCCTCATCCTGTGCACCGGTGTCATCTTGCCGTTCTTTGCCAGCGTCGCGGGCGCCGACTTGGTGTCGGGCGAACGGCAGTTGGGCACTTGGAACATCTTGTTGACCCAGGGTATTAGTCCTTGGCGTCTCTACCTCGGCAAATGGTGGTTTGGTGTCGGCTACTCGGTCCTGGCCGTTTTGGTTTTGGCCGTGAGCTCGCTCGCGAGCGGTATTGCGTGGTTCGGGATTCACGCGGCCGCGATTCCTTCGGGAGTTGTGGTGGGACCCATGGGATTTGTGGACATCGTCGCCCTCATGGTGGGCTATGCGGCCGCTGGGCAGATTGTCGTTGTGACTATGAGTCTTCTGGTCAGCGCTTTTTCGCGTCTCACCGTGTCTGCCATTGTGGTGGCGGTGGGGATTTTGGTGTTTCTGCCTATGCTGGGTGATATCCCGTTTTTGGCTGCGACTCAGCGCTTTTTCTTCACCAGCTATTTTTCCCGCGTGGGCGACGTTCTGGGTTATCCCGTGGATTGGATGCCCTTGGTGCGCGGGTTGGAGGTGTACGCACTCTACATGGTCATGTTCTGGGCAGCCATCCTATGGTTTCAACCTTTTCGCGACTAGCCGGATATTGGTCGAGTAAGCCGATTCGTTGACAGCTCCTGACATTTTCCCGTACGATACCATCGAGAAAAATAGGCAGCGCTGGCGGGCGCTAGGAGGATCCCCTTGGATATCAAGCTGGTGAATATAGGCTTCGGGAACATTGTGTCGGCGAACCGCATTGTGGCTATTGTCAGCCCGGACTCGGCACCCATCAAGCGCATCATCACAGAGGCCCGCGACCGCGGAGTCTTGATTGACGCCACGTATGGGCGCCGTACCCGAGCCGTGATTATGACGGACAGTGACCACGTGATTTTGTCAGCGGTTCAGCCTGAGACGGTCGCGAACCGTCTCACCAGCCGTCCCGCCGAAGTGGACGATGACGATGAGGACGACGAGGAGGACGAAGAATAGGTGGCCAAGGGAGCATCGGTGGAAGATTTGGTCAACGAAACCAAAAGCAAATACGCCCTGGTGGTGGCGGCAGCCCGACGTGGCCGCGCCATTATGGACGGGTATCAGCCATTAGTGCAAGTACAGGCGACGAAGCCGGTCACAATTGCGCTGGAGGAAATTCAGCGTGGGCTAGTCTCCGTGGAAGTGCCGCCTTCCGGCATCAAGTAGATGCGTGTTGTCGTAGCTGTTTCCGGCGGCATTGCCGCCTATAAAGCCTGTGAAGTGGTCAGTCGTTTGGTCAAGGCCGGCCATGAGGTGCGAGTGGTGATGACGCCAGCGGCGGCACAATTTGTGGCGCCGCTGACTTTTCGTGCCTTGTCTGGACAACCGGTCTCGGTCGACGTTGACGGCGACGAGGGAGGGGCCATCGGCCACGTGGAGTTGGCCCGCTGGGCGCAGGCACTGGTCATTGCCCCGGCTACCGCCTCCCTCATGGCGCGCCTGGCTAATGGGGATGCACGCGATATGGCTACGTTGGTGTACATGGGATTTCGGGGTCCGGTGGTGGTGGCGCCAGCGATGGAACCAGAAATGTGGGCGCACCCCCGGACTAAGGCCAATCGCGCCATTTTGCAGCAAGACGGCGTGTTCATGGTGGGGCCGGAAGAGGGGCGGATGGCGTCCGGATATATGGGACTGGGACGAATGGCAGAGCCCGAGACCATTGTCGGGGCATTGGAGGATGCCGTGTCGCCGCACGACTTGGCCGGCCGGACTGTCGTCGTTACGGCGGGGGCTACCTGGGAGCATTTCGATCCGGTGCGTATATTGACCAACCCCTCTACGGGCATGATGGGCGTGACTATCGCCAATCAAGCGGTTCGCCGGGGGGCGCGGGTCGTTTTGGTGGCAGGGCCGAGTGTGAATCTCGCGCCCGTCCATTCCCGTGTGGAAACGCATCCGGTGGTGGGCGCCATGGAAATGCTGGCCGCCGTCCGTGCGGTTATGGATGGTGCGGACGTGCTCATTGGTGCTGCGGCCGTCTCAGATTTTCGGCCCGAACAAGCAGCGGACCACAAAGTCCACAAAGCGGATATTGCTCGAGAATGGGCTATAGCGCCGAATCCCGATATTATCCGGACCATGGCGATGGAGTTCGGCGCGCGGACGATGATGGTGGGCTTCGCTGCGGAGACCGAGAATCCGGTGGAACAAGCCAACAAGAAGCGGCTTGAGAAGCACTTGGATGCCGTACTGGCGAATTTGGTCGGACCGGGGCAGGGATTTGGGGATGGAACCCACCAAGCTTGGCTGGTCTCGGCGGAGGGCGTCGAGCAGTTCCCGGGACACACCAAGACAGACACAGCCCGGCGCTTGTTGGATTGGATATCCCAGCGACTCAGGGGACGATAGCATGGTCAGACTGGCTGATGTTATCTTGGATCGGGTGGTCGGCGTGCTGGACCACCCGTTCACATATCGGGTTCCGGAATGTTTGGACGACTCATTGGCCGCGGGACATTGGGTGCGCGTTCCCTTAGGGCGTGCTGAGGCTCAAGGTGTGATTTGGCGTGTCTATGAGGGGGAGGACAGCCCTCAGCTAAAGCCCATCATCGGATTGGTTCTGCCGGAGCCTGTACTGACTCAAAGCCTCCTAGATCTGGCGGCTTGGATGTCCGACACCTATCTCTGCTACCGGGCCCAAGCGGTTCGCGCCATGGTGCCTGCGTCGGTTCGCCAGGATCGCAGCGCGCGTCCCAAAGTGCTGTGGTACCGCACGGTCGGGACCCGTGTAGGACGGCCATCTCTGAAGCAGACGGTGTTCGAATACATTGCGAGTCATGGTCCGGTTGATCGCCGCACTGTGCTGGATGTGTTCCCCAACGGCGATGCCGCGCTCCGGGCATTGGTGGCCGAGGAGGCGCTGGAAGTAATGACGCGCGTCCCCGAGGCAGAATTTCGGGCGCCGGAGGGTCATGCCTTGACCGCCGACCAAGAGCTGGTACTGACAACCATTCGCGCTGGTCAAGAGAAAAGCTGGCTCTTAGAAGGCGTGACCGGTTCGGGAAAGACCGAGGTATACCTGGCGCTGATTCAGGATGCTTTGCGGGACGGCAAGCAGGCCCTGGCGTTACTTCCTGAAATTGCGCTGACCCCGCAGACGGTATCCCGGTTTCGCGAGCGCTTTGGCAATCACGTCGCGGTCTGGCACAGCGGGCTGTCTGCGGGTGAGCGCCGGCTTACCTGGGAAGCGGTGCGCCGACATGACGTGAGCGTCTTAGTCGGGGCCCGGTCGGCGATTTTCTTGCCCTTTGACGACTTAGGCCTCATCGTTCTCGACGAGGAGCACGAGCCCAGCTACAAGCAGGATGAACATCCCCGCTACCATACGCGGGAGGTTGCGCTGAAACGTGGACAACAGGAGGGAGCGAGAGTGCTCTTGGGCAGTGCCACACCCTCTCTGGAAACGCGATACGCTGCCGACAGCGGAGCGATTGGTCACGTGCGTTTGCCCTCCCGCGTGTTGGGATTGCCCCTGCCAGCGGTTGAGGTGGTGGACATGCGGGAGGAACTGCGGTTGGGCAACCGGGATATATTCAGCGGCGTGTTGAAACGCGCGCTTGAACAAACCTTGGCGGCTCAAGAACAGGCGATCTTGTTTCTGAACCGGCGTGGTTTCGCCACGTTTGTGCTGTGCCGTTCTTGTGGTCAAGCGGTCGAATGTCCGGAGTGTTCCGTATCGATGACCTTTCACCAGAGGGAAAATCGTTTGATGTGCCATTACTGCGAGCGGACCGCCCCTGTCCCCACCCAGTGCCCGGAATGCGGGAGTGACAAGATCCGGCATTTTGGGGCGGGAACCGAGCGCGTGGTGGACGAGGTGGCACGTCTGTTTCCAGACGCCCGCATCGTGCGCGCTGACCGCGACACCTTAACGCGCCCGCAGGACTATGCCGATTTGTATCATCAGTTCTTTCGCGGCGAGGCGGATGTGCTGGTCGGCACGCAAATGATTGCGAAGGGGATGGACTTCCCTCGGGTGACGCTGGTTGGGGTGGTGGCGGCCGATACCGCCTTGCACTTGCCCGACTTTCGCAGCGCGGAGCGGACGTTTCAACTGCTGGTGCAAGCCGGTGGGCGTTCGGGTCGCAGCAACCGGGGTGGGCGCGTTGTGGTGCAGACGTACAATCCCGACCACTACGCCGTCCAGTGGGCGGCGCAGCATGACTATGGCAAGTTCTATCAGGATGAAATTGCCTATCGCCGGGCCACGGGATACCCGCCATTTACCGACTTGTGGCTGTTGGTGTTTGAGGGCCCCGAGCTTGATGAAGTGCGCCGGGAGGCAGAGGCTGCGGCACTGGAACTGCGACAATCGGGATTGGAAGCAGAGGTGCTGGGTCCGGCACCGGCGCCATTGGCCAGGGTTCGCGGCGCGTATCGATTTCACCTCTTGGTCAAGCAGGATCCCCACAGAAATTGCGATATTGGCGCCCGTTTGCGGTCCCTGCAAGCGGACCGGCCGGCTATCAACATCACGCGGGATCCCTACTTTATGATGTAGTGAGCGGGAAAAACGGGGGGGACGGCATGGCGCGTATTGTGTTCATGGGAACGCCGGATTACGCCCGGCGGATTTTGGAAGCCATTCAATCGGCGCAGGATGATTTCCTGGTCGTAACCAAGCCGGACATGCCGGTGGGACGGCATCGTCAATTAACGCCGTCGCCAGTTGCCGAGTGGGCTGCCATGCGCGGCCTGCCCGTTCTTAAACCCATGCGGCTTAAAGACGCGCGGGAAGTGTGGGAGTCGTTCCAGCCCGATTGGATTCTAACCGCGGCATTCGGACGCATTTTGCCCAGCTGGGCCCTAGGGCTTCCGCGCTACGGCGCATATAATCTTCACGCCTCGCTGCTTCCCCGCTGGCGCGGACCCAATCCAATCGCTTGGGCCATCCGCTCGGGCGACCCCGTGACCGGGGTCACCCTGATGCGGATGGATGAGGGTGTCGATACAGGACCGATCGTGAGCCAGGTGCGTATGGAAATTGAGCAGCACGAGACAACGGGTGACTTGACCATGCGTTTGGCAGACGCGGCTGCTCATTTGTGGCTGGAGGCTCGGGCGCCCGGCGTGTGCTGCCTGCCGGAACGGCCCCAGCCGACAGAAGGCGCCATTCATGCCCCAAAGTTTGATTCTTTGGAGAGTCGGCTTGACTGGGCGCTGCCGGCCGAACGGGTCGACGCATGGGTTCGAAGCATGACGCCAGAGCCGGGGGCCTATACTATGCTGGGATCTGATCGGATAAAAATACTGCAAGCTTCCGTGAGCAGAATGACGGCCGGCGACCGGCCCGGTCTAGCTCGTTTGGCGGGCAGCGACTGGCTTGTGGCTGCAGGGGACAATCGATCGCTGCGGGTGTCGGTCATTCAGCCGGCGGGCCGGCGGCCCATGGCCCCGGTGGACTTTGCCCGCGGACGACGAGGGGAGACGGAATGGCTCCTGACATGACCCGTATCGGTCCGGCCCGCGAGGAGGCTTTGCAGGCCCTTCGACGCACGCAACGCGGTCTCTCCGTCAGCGATGCCATCCAAGCTGCCCGCCCCCTGGAGGCATCCGATCGCGCCTTGATGGCGCAGCTGGTGTATGGTGTTTTGCGTCATCGGCGCTATCTGGATGCGTGGGTGCGCCCGTGGCTTCGAGGGCCTCTCGATGAGGTGGTCGCGGACATTCTGCGAATCGGCTTGTTTCAGCTCGAGTTCTTGGACCGCGTTCCGTCCTACGCGGCCGTCAATGCGGCCGTTGAGCAAGCCAAGGTGCACAAGCCGCGGGCCGCCAATCTGGTGAATGCGCTGCTTCGGCGCGCCCAGCGGGAAAGACCGCAGGGTCTTACGTTGGGGGAGCGTTATTCGCATCCCGATTGGCTGGTGGAGCGTTGGCGGACGCGCTACGGAGACAAGTTGGAGACGGTGTTGGCCGCCGACAACGAGGTACCTCCACTTACGGTCCGGGTGAATCTCGCGGCGACATCCCGTGAAGCGGTGATGGACGAAATTCGGCATACCGGGGCGGATGCCCAACCATCCCCGTATCTCCCGGAAGCGGTTCGCGTATCGGGATCCATATGGTTGGAGGACTTGGAGGCCTTTCAGCGCGGCTGGATCACCGTGCAGGACGAGAGTGGCATGCTGGTCGCTTGGATTTTGGATCCCATGCCGGGCGATCACATTTTGGACATGGCTGCAGGCCTTGGGGGAAAAGCACTGCACGCCTTGGAGAAGGCTCCCGGATCGTTATTGACAGCCCTGGATATTTCGGCTAAGAGGCTCCAACTACTGGACGAAAATCTGACCCGGACTCACTTGGGTCCGCGCGTGCAGACCGTAGCGGGTCCCGCCGAGGATTTTGCCGCCGAGCATCCACACCGTTTTGAGCGGGTTATTTTGGATGCGCCATGCAGTGGGTTGGGGGTTCTTAGGCGCCGTGTCGACGCTCGCTGGACCAAGCGAGATACTTTTGAGGAGATGGCGGCGAGACAACGGCGGCTTTTGGAGGCGGCTCTTCAGACCGCCGCGCCCGGCGGAGTGGTTGTGTACAGCACCTGCTCGACCGAACCAGAGGAGACCCAGGCGGTATTGGAGGGTGTGTTGAAGGAGCGTCGAGACTGGCGTCGCCGGGATGTACGAGCATTTCTTCCGCATCCGGCGCTGGCCGAGCGGGTTGAGGAGGGGTGCCTGGTGTTGGCTCCAGGAGACTTCGGTATGGATGGGTTTTTCATCGCCCGGTTGGAACAAGGAGGGCAAGCATGACCAAGAGTGTGGTCGATCCCAATGATGTTCTGTCGTTGTCGGAAAAGGAACTGGCTGACCTTATGGAATCCCAGGGCCTGCCGCGGTTCCGAGGGCGCCAACTGTTCGAATGGTTATGGCGTCATGATGCCAAAAGCTACGACGAGATTTCGGTGTGGCCCCGCGATTTGCGGGAACGGATGAACAGCAATTACCCCATATCCCGACTGGCATTGGTTCAGAGTCAAGTGGCAACAGACGGCACCACAAAACTCTTGTTGGCCATGAAGGATGGTCAACGCGTCGAGACAGTGTTGCTGCCTCACCGCTATGGATACAGCGTCTGTGTATCGTCTCAGGTGGGCTGCGCCATGGGGTGCAAATTTTGTGCGTCTGGCCTGAAAGGCCGGGTGCGCCAGTTGACAGCCGGGGAAATGGCGGACCAGGTGGCTTATGGCAATTTGGTGCTCCAAGAGCGCAACAGCAAGATCAGCCGCATTGATGTCATGGGAATCGGAGAACCGCTTGATAACTTCACGAATTTAATGCGATTTCTGGAGTTGGTCCACGATCCCGCCGGTCTCAATCTCAGCTATCGGCACATCACGGTGTCAACCAGCGGCCTGGTGCCTGCTATGCAACAGCTGGCGGACAGCGGCAAGCCCGTGACGCTGGCCGTGTCCCTGCATGCACCGAATGATGCCCTGCGTCTGAAATTGATGCCGGTAAACCGTGCCTATCCGCTCACGAAGCTCATTCCCATGTGCCGCTATTATGCCGAGCGGACTGGCCGGCGGGTCACCTTTGAATACCTCCTGCTGGAGGGCGTGAATGATGGAGAAGAGCAAGCGCATGAGCTGGCCCAATTGGTACGCGGATTTCCCAACCACGTCAATTTGATTCCCTGGAACCCGGTGGACGAACATCCTTTCCGGCCGTCACCAAAGGCACATGTTCGACGTTTTCAAAGCATCGTGCAAGAATACGGAATTTCTTGTACGATACGGAGAGAATTAGGTCAGGAAATCGATGCGGCGTGCGGTCAACTGCGGTTGCGGGAGGAGGAACCAGTATCACCCTGAGAACGTACGGGCGGAGTCATCGCGGACTGAAGCGGCCCAATAACGAGGACGCCTTGTTGATGCGTCCGGTATCCGGCGACGGCTTTCTTGTGGCGGTGGCCGACGGTGTGGGCGGCGGCCCGGCAGGACAGGAAGCCAGCCGCTTGGCGCTGGAGACGCTGGATGATGCGGTGGGACTGGACGTGACCGAAATCCGCAGGCTGGCCTCAGCGGTGTCCTTGGCGAATCGGCGAATTTTCGAATCGGGCCAACGGGATGACGCCCTCACAGGGATGGGGACCACTCTCACGTCAGCCGTGGTGTTCCCCGATCGCGTGTTCCTGGCCCATGTCGGAGATTCCCGAGCTTACAAACTCTTGGATGACCATTTAGTCCGGCTGACCATCGACCACTCTTTGGCGGGGGAGATGGAGGCCGCAGGCGGCCTGACGGCCGAGGAGGCGCAGCAGCATCCGAACCGGCATGTCCTGACGCGCGTGGTGGGACCCTTTGATCGGGTGCGGATTGACGTCATGGAGATGCCGTGGCACGACGCGGATCGTCTCTTGTTGTGCACCGATGGACTTACCGCGGTGCTCAGCGACGATGACATCATGGAATTGAGCCGCCAACACATGGGACAGCAGCTGATTGACGCGTTGCTTGACCTAGCGTTGGCCCGTGGGGGGCCCGATAATATTACGGTGGTGTTGACCGAAGGCGTGCAGGAACAAGGTGAGCAACATGGTAGGTAACATCCTGGGCAATCGTTATGAAGTTTTGGAACGCATCGGCACGGGCGGCATGTCCTTGGTCTATCGAGCCCGTGACATTACCCTAAACCGGCTCGTGGCGGTCAAGATATTAAAGCACCAGTGGGCTGAGGACGACGAAGTGGTCCGGCGGTTTGACCAAGAGGCACGGGCTGCGGCGTCTTTGGTGGATCGCCACATTGTGCAAGTTTACGATGTGGGCCGCGAAGAGCCGGACATTCACTACATGGTAATGGAACTGGTTGCGGGAGAAACGCTGAGGGCGAAAATCGACCGTGAGGCACCGCTTCCGGTTGAGACCGCTCTAGATATTGCTGACCAGGTGGCCCATGGCCTGGAGGTCGCCCATGCCAAGAAGTTGGTGCATCGTGACATCAAGCCTCAAAATGTGCTGGTTGGACCTGATGGCGAGGTCAAAGTCACAGATTTCGGCATCGCTTATGCGGCCACAACGGGAACTTTGGTCAATACTGGCTCGATGCTGGGCACCGTGCAGTACCTGAGCCCCGAACAGGCGCGCGGCAAATTGATTGGACCTCATTCAGACCTGTATTCGCTGGGGGTGGTGCTGTTCGAAATGCTGACCGGCAAACTCCCGTTTGAGAGTGACAGCGCTATTGGCGTGGCCATCAAACACTTGCAGGACGAGCCGCCTCGCATCGACACCATCCGCAACGATGTTTCGCCTCAGGTAGCCAATGTCGTCGAACGGGCCCTCAGCAAGGATCCAGCTGAGCGCTACCAATCGGCCCATGCGATGCGCCAAGATATTGCCCGCATCCTGCATCCGGAAGACACCGCTCCAGAGGGTCCCCCAGCGCCGGCGGCGGCGCCCGAAGCCGCGGCGAACCGCCGCAAGGAGAAGGGCGCGGAGGGCAGCGCCAAGTCTGGTAAGGGCAAGCGGAGGAAATGGCTGCCCTATGTTATCGTACTGGTCGTGTTGGCTCTCCTGGTGGGAGGCGGTGTCTATGCGTTCCACCGCTGGCTTAATCCCAATGTCGAGACGGTACCCAATTTGCAGGGCGACTCGGTCAGTCACGCGCGTACCGTATTGAAAGCTCGCGGTCTGTCTGTGGCCGTGGCCGGCCATGCGCCGTCCAATACCGTGAAAAAAGGACTTATCTTGCAGGAAAATCCATCCGCTGGCACGGACGTGAAGGCTGGACAGGTAGTGAACCTGCTTTTGTCGTCTGGACCGTCAACGGAGCCCATGCCGAGTCTTACCAACGAAGACGTCTATTTGGCCCGGCAATCCTTGCATGTGCTGGGCATTACCCATATCCAGGTGCATCATATCGCGTCCAGCCTTTTAGGCGGAGAAGTGGTGCGCCAGAGCCCTGGTCGGGGACAGCCGGTGTCGCAGAACACCCGCGTGACGTTGTGGGTGTCAAACGGCGTGAACACGTCCACGGCGGTCATGCCGAACCTCGTGGGACTGACCTTGTCGTCGGCTGCCGGCAAGCTGGCGCAGATGAGCATCGCCGTGGGGTCGCCTAGTCAAATGTGGTCCACGGAGCCAGCCAACACCATCATTGACCAGAGCCCAGCCCCCTATTCCAGTGTGCAGGGTGTCACGAGTGTGAGTGTCACGGAGTCGAGCGGCGCGAGC
This sequence comes from Bacillota bacterium, assembly GCA_021799435.1. Lineage (GTDB taxonomy): Bacteria > Bacillota > Sulfobacillia > Sulfobacillales > Sulfobacillaceae > Sulfobacillus_B. The sequence goes on from JAJZAN010000011.1 coordinate 35,252, forward strand.
CCGGTGAGTGCGTCGCTGCCGAGAAACAAGACTACCGTCCGGATCACGATCCCGTCCAGTGCCAGTCCCAAGTCGCTGTTGAAGCTGGTCGTGACCGACCAGGCTGACAACGAGGAAGTCTTCTATGAACAAGTCAATCCGGGGCAGAATGTGGAATATCCGGTGATATGGTATGGGAGCAGCGGGCAGTTGCTGGTGTCGCTTAACGGCCAGGCCGAACCGCCCCAGGCGTTGACGCCCAACGCCAGCTCGTCAAGCCCTTCCCAGTCCGGGCCGGGCAACTCGCCGTCCCCTGGAAATTCTCCCTCGCCGGGAGTTTCCCCTTCGCCCGGGAACTCGCCCTCGCCCGGGAGTTCTCCCTCGCCGAATGCCGGAGGTTAGATTGGAAGGTCTCGTGACGCTGTTGGAAGCCAATCGCCCCACCGTGCAGTTGGCTGACGGAACCACGTATCTGTGCTATCTCAAAGGTCGCATCAAGCGTGACATTGGCCGGATTATGGTCGGGGACCGGGTGCAATTTGAGCCGACTGACGAGGGGGAGGCCCGCATTGACGCGGTTCTTCCGCGGGTTAATCTGCTGCTCCGGCCTCCTGTCGCCAATGTGTCCGGCTTATTGGTGGTGTACAGTTTAGCTGAGCCGGAAGGCAGTCTGGAACTGTTGGACAAGCGGTTGGTCATGGCGCACTTGACAGGCCTCGAGGCGGAAATCGTGATTTCCAAAACGGACGTCGCCCAGGAATACGCGACGATTCGGGACTTGGCGGCGCGCTACCGAGAGATTGGCTACCCCGTGTGGCTCGTGTCGACTCCCCGGGAAGAGGGCGTTCGCGAATTATTGGACCACCAGCGTGCGGGTCTCTGGGTCCTCACGGGAGAGAGCGGCGTGGGGAAATCCACACTCCTAAAAGCGCTGCTCCCGGACGCGGAGGCGGCCACGCAGGAGTTGAGCCGCATAGGACGGGGACAGCAGACCACCCGTTGGGTGCGGCTCTACCGGATGCCGGCGGGCTATTGGCTGGCTGACAGCCCTGGCTATACGGCTCTGGAGACAGCGGTGACTGATCCCTGGGCAATTCTCGAAGCGTTTGCCGAGCTTCAGGGATGGAACTGCCGATTCAATGATTGTCTGCATGGTCAGGAACCGGGTTGCGGCGTGGTGGAAGCGGTACAGCGGGGCGAGGTCGCGGAGTGGCGGTGGCGACATTATCGTAAGCTGATTTCCGAGTGGGTTAAGAAAAGTTACTAGGGAAGGAGCGATGGAATGCTGCAAGTAGCTCCATCTATCTTATCGGCGGATTTCGGGAGATTGGCGGATGACATCAAACAAGTGGAGGCAGCGGCTGATTTGTTGCATCTCGATGTCATGGATGGGCGATTTGTCCCAAATATTACCATCGGCCCGATGGTTGTCGAAGCTGTCCGAAAGGCGACTGATTTGCCCCTCGACGTGCATATGATGATTGTGGAACCCGATCGATACTTGTCCGATTTTCGCAGTGCCGGGGCCGACATGATTTGCGTGCACTGGGAAGTTTGTTCCCATGTGGAACGGACGGTGGATCAAATCCACCGCTTGGGGGCACTGGCCGGTGTGGCCATCAATCCCGGCACGCCGGTGGAAGTTCTCACGGATATTCTGCCGGAACTGGATTACGTGCTGGTGATGAGTGTCAATCCGGGTTTCGGCGGCCAGCAGTTCTGGCCGCGGGCACTCGACAAGCTGACCCGTCTTCGGGCACTGAGAGGCGACCGCGATCGGCCGCTGATTGAGGTGGACGGAGGAATTAACCGCGACACGGCGCCGCTCGTACGAAAGGCGGGCGCGGAAATTTTGGTGGCTGGCTCGTTTGTGTTCGGCGCTGACGACCCGGTTCAGCAAATCGAAATTCTCAAGGCGGAGTGACACCTTTCTCCCCCCGGCTTCGTAGCATGATGATTGCCAAGATCATCAAATGGGCGAAGGGGGTGGGGAGATGAGGTCGTTCCGCTACGGATTGCGGTTTCGCACGAATGGTCCCAAAAAAATTTGGGGAGTGGCGGCCGGTGTGGCTGGAGCTCTGCTCATCCTAAAAGTGTTGCCGCTGTGGATCTGGCCGTTTGGTATCGGACTGTGGCTGCTCTGGGCCGGTCTGGGACCTTTGGTTGTGGGAGGCGCGTTAATCTGGGTCGGCTGGCGAATGTTGTCAGCATGAGGGGTTCTCCGATGGACACACCAGAAAGGATGAGTGAGAATGCAGGTCCAAGTTGTTAAAGTGCCGCGGGTGGTCGGAAAAATCTTGCAAGTGGTTCTGAGTATTTGGCGAACGAAGTAGTTGATGAGGTGATGGGAACGGATTATCGGATTCGGGCGACGGCGGCGAACGGGATGCTGAGAGCAGTGGCCGTATCGACAACAGCAGCAGCCCGCGAGGCCCAATTGGCTCACCGGGCTTGGCCGGTGGCCGCCGCCGCCATGGGCCGGCTCATGAGCACCGCGGCCATTTTGGGCGCCGACATGAAAGATGACGAGGGCCGAATTACCGTTGAGGCCAACGGCGACGGTCCTTTGGGGCGAGTGGTGGCGGAGGCGCGTGCCATGGGCGAGCTGCGGGCGCGCGTGCAGCACCCGGACATCGACTTGCCCTTAAGGTCTGACGGCAAATTGGCGGTGGGACAAGCTGTGGGCGTAGAGGGTTTTTTTCGAGTGATGCGGCAAGATGCCCAGGGAGGTTGGTACCAAGGGCAAGTGGAGCTCCAGACGGGGGAAATTGGCGACGACTTTTTGCATTATCTGACGCAGTCCGAGCAGTTGCCGAGCGCCGTGTCGTTGGGCGTGCTGGTCGGTCAAGAAGGCTTGGTGATCGGATCCGGCGGTGTCATGGTGCAGGCCTTGCCGGGCTGTCCTCGCGATTTGGTGGACGGGACGGCCGCCCGTTTTGGGGAGTTGACGCAAATAAGCCGTCGGCTGGCCGACGGCGAAACGTTGGAAAATTTAATTCGCATGGTGTTGCCGGAACCTGTTCGCTGGCATCCCCAAGAATCATTGCAGTGGTCTTGCTGGTGTGACCGGGACCGGATCGCCGATATGCTTCGCACGTTGCCCGATGCCGATCTAAAAGACCTCATCAGCGATGGCGGTGCGGAAGTTACCTGCCATTTCTGCCGAACCGCGTATCAATTCAGCGTGTCTGACATCGAATCATTCCGCGAGAGTCGCGCCGATCTTTAGATGGCGCGCTCTACGCGTCCTGACCGAAGACACCGGGTGCAGACGTAAATCCGCTTGGTGCGTCCGTCAATGCGAGCCCGCACACGCTGGATGTTGGGCTTCCACACGCGCTTGGTCTTCTTGTGCGAGTGACTGACGTTGTTGCCGTGCACGGTGTGCTTGTCACAAATTTCGCAACGGTATGCCATGTTCGGAACCTCCTTCGACGCCGTGACATTCCCACCTATGGTAACATAGTGGTCAAGCAGATGCAAGCCGGAAAGGGTTGTGGAACGTGGAGGAGCGGACTGAATGGGGGAAAACCGTGGTGCACGATGACGTGCTCCAGGCCATCGCAGCGCGCGCCGTCTTGGCGGTTCCTGGGGTGGTGCAAATGAGCCAGCATGGCATTGGGGATAATCTCAACTCGCTGGTTCGACACGAGCTGTTGAACCGGGGCGTGCGGGTGTCGGAAACGGGCGACGGACACTACGCCATCGATTTATACATCGTCGTGCAATACGGCATGCGCATGGCACAGGTCGGACGGCAAATCGGCCATGAGGTTAACGCCGCCCTGCATGAGGCGGTTGGCGCGTTTCCTGACCAGATTACCATTCACGTTGAGGGAGTCCGAGTTGTTGGCGAAAAATAACTCCACTCATGACCTGTGGCGGATGGTGGGCGCTACTTTGCGCGATTGGATGGAGGCCGCTCTGGACGAGATGCATCGCCACGAGCACACGATCAATCAATTAAACGTGTTTCCCGTTCCCGACGGGGACACGGGCCGGAACATGGCGGCCACTCTTAAATCGGCAGTCGACGCGCTCCACCGTGCAGGGTCGCTGCCCCTGGATGAGGCTTGGGCACAGGTGGCGGAGGGCGCGTTGATGGGGGCTCGCGGCAATTCCGGTGTGATTCTGTCGCAGTTGTTGGCGGGATTTGCCGAGGAAGCCCAGGGGCAAGTATATTGGGAGGCTCGCGACTTCCAACGGGCTTTGAGACGGGCCGCCCAACGCGCGCGGCAGCAGGTGACCCAACCGGTGGAAGGCACCATCTTGACGGTGGCGGACCAGGCTCATGAAGGTTGCCGAATCGACGGCAGCCTGCTGGACGCGTTAGAGAGCGCGGTACGGGCTGCTGAGGCAGCATTGGCGCGGACACCTGAGCAGCTTCCCCAGCTGCGGGCGCATGCGGTTGTGGATGCTGGGGCTCGAGGATATGTCGCCATCTTGACGGGCTGGTTGAAGGCGGCGTCGGGCCGGTGGTCGGCGGACACTTCCGAGCCGCAGGGAGACCTGGTGTTCATGGAACCGAAGGCCGGGTTCAGTACAGAAATTCGGTACTTTTATGACGTGGAAGCGCTCTTGCACCGGCTCAGCTCTTCGAGTCCTGAAACGGAGCTGACAGAAAGGCTGTCGCCAATCGGCGACTCTATCGTCATTGCTCCGGGGCCGGACATGGTTAAGGTGCACGTGCATACGGACAATCCTGCGGCGCTCATGGAGGTCTTAACGGCGGTGGGGGCGATCCGGCAGATGGAGTTGTTGGATATGCGCCATCAGGTGCATGAACGCGCTGAAGAGCAGGGGCTCTTGACGGTGGTTGTCGATCCCGCATATCACCCGGTATTTGCGGACTGCCGGGCCGTCACACCCGCCGAGGGCCAAGACCGCCCTGGGGTACTGTGGATTCAGAATCCCGAAACCTTGAAAGAGGCAGTGGCCGTGCCGACCGTGGGGATGGCCGGACAAGCGGTTTTGGAGTACCTGCCCGGGGATTCCTGGCAAGACAACCGCCGCCGGCTGACCGACGTGCTGGCCGTCATGCGCCATTGGGTGGTGTCCAAAACAGGCGAGACCTATCAATGGGACGGTCGGACCGGGTCCCGGCGGAACCTGGCCGAGGATGTTCGGCACGCCGCCGGGACGAGCGGAGTGGTTACCGTCTATCTCAGCCAGCATGCAGACAGGGAGGAGGCGATGTTTTGGCAGGAGGCACTCGACGCCGCGGTGGTTCAAGTCCCGCACGCGATGCCGTGGCTGGAGGTCGTCTGGCAGCCCTAGGATTGAACGACCGAGTGTCGGCGTTGCCTGGGGTGGGGCCCAAGCGCGCCAGGGATTTAGAGAAGCTCGGGGTTGACACCATCGCGGATTTCCTGACGCTGTGGCCTCGCAGACACTTGGACAGGACCACGGTTACTCCCCTGTGGCAGGTTGCTCCCGGAGGCCCCTGGACAGTGCGAGGGCGAGTCGAGTCGCAGCAGGAGCATTACTTGGGGCCACGCAAGAGCTATCTGCGCGTGCGAATTGGTGATGGCAGCGGACACTTGGAAGCCACATTTTTTCATGCGACCTGGTTGAAGCGCCAACTAGCACCGGGCACCGAGGTGATGCTCTCGGGCAAGGTGGAACTCTTTCGCCACCGCCTGACCATGACGCACCCCGAAGTGGAGGTGCTGGATGGCGGGCGTCCGCCGCGCTTGGGGCTCATCCCCGTCTATCCCTTGGCGGGCGATTTGAAGCAGCGCTTCGTGCAAGACCTGGCCGAGCAGACGGTGCGCCATTGGGTCATGCAAGTGGCCGAACCGCTGCCGGCCTGGCTGAGAGAGAGGGAAGCGCTTCCCGAGCGGCCCTGGGCGGTGTTGCATCAACATTTTCCCGAAACGCCAGACGATCTCGAGCAGTCCCGTCGACGACTGGTGTTCGACGAGTTTTTGCGGATGTCCTTGGCGGTCTTGTGGCTGCATCGTCCCCAAGAGTCAGCGTCCGCCCCTGCCTTCCATGCCGATAAGACGCCCCTTATTGCCTCAGTGTTGGACCGCCTCCCATTTGCTCTGACGGCCGGACAGCAGGAGGCCTGGGACGACATTGCCCGAGACCTCGCTAAACCGCGGCCCATGGCGCGTCTGCTGCAGGGCGACGTGGGATCGGGCAAAACCGTGTTGGCGGTTTTGACCATGGCGGCCGCGGTGGGCAACGGCTACCAAGCGGCCCTGATGGCCCCCACGGAACTTTTGGCGGAGCAGCACGGAACACTGCTGTCGCAATGGTTGGAGCCATTGGGCATCCCGGTTGTGATGGTCACGGGGCGGGGCAAGGATGCCGAGGGTCTGGAGCGGTTGGCGAACGGTGATCCGTTGGTGGCGGTGGGTACGCATGCGCTGGTCTCGGACACCACCCGATTCGGGCGTTTGGGCGTGGTCGTGGTAGACGAGCAGCACCGATTTGGCGTCCGACAGCGAGCCCAACTCGGAGAGAAAGGCCTGTTTCCGCACATGCTGGTAATGACCGCTACGCCTATTCCCCGGACCCTGGCGTTAACGGTATATGGGGATTTAGAGGTTTCCCAAATTCGCGGGTTGCCCCCCGGACGGAAGCCCATTCAAACCGTGCATTTGCCCATGTCGGAGCGCCGCTCGGCGTACCTCAAGGTGATGGAGGCGGTCAAACAGGGTCACCAGGCGTATGTGATTTGTCCCCTGGTGGAAGAGAGTGAGGAGGGCCAGGGCCGGGCCGCCACGATGCTCGCGGAGGGCATGCGGCAAATTCCTGGCTGGCGGGTGGGCTTGGTTCACGGCCGCATGGCTCCGAGCGAGAAAGCCGCTGTGATGGAACAGTTTCGGCGCGCAGAGTTGGATGTTCTAGTAGGAACAACTATTCTAGAAGTAGGTGTGGATGTCCCCAATGCCACGGTGATGGTGATTGAGGAGGCTGACCGCTTTGGTCTGGCCCAGCTGCATCAGCTTCGCGGGCGGGTGGGACGCGGGCCCGCGCCTTCGTCGTGCTACCTGCTGGCCGACCCGGCCACGCAGGAGGGGCAGGCGCGCTTGGAAGCCATGGTTCGGACTCAGGACGGTCTGGAATTGGCTGAAGAGGACTTGGCCCTGAGAGGGCCCGGCGAGGTGCTGGGGATGCGTCAGCACGGAGTGGCGGGATTTCAACTAGCCAACCCGTTGAAAGACCTCGTGTTGCTAGAGCGGGCCAGGCGCGTCGCTCGGGAGATTCTGGCGCAGGATCCGGAATTGGCATCGGAGGACTGCCAGGGACTCCGCCAATGGGTGTTTGAAGCCTTGGAAGCGGCGTTGCCGAGTCACGTACTGCACTAGCGCTGGCGGGACGACGGAGGGATGAATTATGACACCGAGTGAAGGCCGAAGTTGGATTGGATGGACGTTCTTCAGCAACCATGCCCATGTCATTATTCTCATGGCACGGAGCCCCATGATTCGAACACGCGATTTGGCTCATCAAATCGGGATTACCGAGCGTGCGGTGCAACGCATCATTGCTGATTTGGTGGAGGGGGCGTATGTGACGCGGGAGCGGGTGGGACGCCGCAACCGCTACGTCGTGCACGAAGACCGCTTCCTCCGTCATCCGGTGGAGGGGGACTGTCGGGTTGCCGATTTGCTGGCGGCGGTGACACCGAAGGCCGATTGACAGCGGATCTGATGATGTGTTAAGGTCTTGTCACGATAAATCGACAGGCGATGAATGGGAAGAGTACCCGTCGGGTAGCTTTGGAGCGAGTCGGGGATGGTGCAAGCCCGGCAGGCGAATGACGGCGAATGGTCCCAGGAGCTGCTACCCGAACGAAGTAGGCGTAGCCGGACTCTTCCTCCGTTACACAGGAAGGCATATCGGATCCTCACGATCCCGTATGTATGAGAGAGGCTTTCGAGCCTAATTGGGGTGGTACCGCGGAGAAACCTTCGTCCCTTGGGGATGAGGGTTTAATTGTTTTTTGCGGAGGGAAAGATTTGGAAACCATTATTCGGAATTCAGGCGAGCAGGTATGGGACGACGGGGAACAGCCCCACGTCTCGGTGGTGCGGCGCTACGCGGTTGACCAACTGACCCCGATTTCTGCGTACTTGCGCTTAAGGCCTTTAGGTGCCCACACCCTTTTGGAAAGCGTCGAGGGGGACGACAAGGTGGCCCGCTACTCGTTCATTGCTCTGGGGGAGTGGGCCCGGCTTTTGGAAGCAGACGGACAAGCGGTCTTGGTGAGCCCGGAGGGCACTGAGGTGGACCACGATCCACTGAAACTTTTGCGCAAGCAGCAAGAGCGGCAGCACATTCGGGTGCCGGTGGAGTTCCAGATGCCCTTTGTGGGGGGAGCGGTTGGATACTTCGCTTACGATTGGGTTCGGTCGTTGGAGCGCCTGCCGCGCCGTCATGCGGCGCGGGGACCGTTGTGGGAATGGGTGTGGCCAAAAGCTGTCGTGGCATTCGATCACCGGCGGCAGGAAGTGACCGTCATTGTCGAGACGCTGCGGGATCAATTGGAGCAAGGCCGCGCGCGTCTGGAAATTCTTGTGGAAGCCCTGCGCCAGCCGCTCATGTTGGCGGAGCCCGCGGGGCGCGCTTTGACAGCGGTGGAATCGACCCTGACCGAGGAGAGTTTCCGGAGCATGGTGGAAGCGGCCAAGGACCATATCACCGCCGGAGACATTTTTCAAGTGGTGTTGTCGCAACGGCTGGGAGCCCGCATCGGCGGGGATCCGTTCAGCTTGTACCGGCGGCTGCGCCATGTGAATCCTTCCCCGTATCTCTTTTTTCTGGAAACGCCACGGCGCACGTTGGCCGGTTCATCACCCGAAACACTGGTTCGGGTGGAAGGCGGCACAGCTATCAACCGACCCATTGCCGGAACCCGTCCGCGGGGTCTGACTGCCGACGAAGATGAGGCGCTGTGGGATGAGCTGGTGAATGATCCTAAGGAACGCGCGGAGCATGTGATGCTGGTGGATCTGGCGCGAAACGACCTGGGACGAATTTGCGAGTACGGTTCGGTAACGGTGGATGAATTTATGACTAAGGAGATGTACTCCCATGTTATGCACATCGTCTCCGAGGTGCGTGGGCGCTTGAAGTCCGGCATGGACGCGATGGATGTATTGGCGGCGTCCTTTCCCGCGGGAACCCTGACGGGTGCTCCCAAGATTCGGGCGATGGAGATTATCGAGGCTCTTGAACCGGATGCCCGCGGCGCCTATGGAGGCGTGGTCGGGTACTGGTCGCATCGCGGCGACCTTGATGCCTGCATCACCATTCGTACCTTGGAGATTGAACAGGACGTGGCTTATGTGCAGGCAGGGGCCGGTATTGTGGCGGACTCTGATCCAGGGTTGGAATATCAAGAGTCCCTGAACAAGGCGGCCGCTGCGCTGAAGGTGCTGTCACCGGGAGAGGAGGAATGGCTGTGATTTTGGTCATCGACAACTATGACTCCTTCACTTACAACCTGGTCCAGTATTTGGGACAAATGACCGAGGTCGAAGTGGTTCGGAACGATGCGGCAACCGTTGAGGACGTGACTCGCCGCAATCCCTCAGGAGTGGTGATCTCGCCCGGACCAGGACGTCCCGAACACGCTGGGATTATCGTCGATCTCATTCGTGCGCTTCGCGGTTCGGTGCCCATTTTGGGAGTGTGCCTGGGTCACCAGGCTATTGCTATGGCTTACGGCGGACGCGTGGTCCCGGCGCCGGTCCTGATGCACGGGAAGGCGGACGACATTCATCACAACGGGGAAGGCATTATGAAAAACATGGCCAATCCGTTTGTGGCGGGCCGCTATCATTCCTTGGCGGTGGATGTATCCGGAGCGCCCGACTTGAAGGTCGATGCGACCAGCCCCGATGGCACAGTGATGGCCGTGTCCCACCGCGAATACCCCGTGTTTGGCATCCAGTTTCACCCTGAGTCCGTTTTGACGCCGGAGGGGATGACGCTCTTGGCCCACTTTGTGGACGTGACCCAACCATCCATGGTGAAAGGAGCCCAATCATGAGTGTAGGCGTCATTGCCGAGTGTTTGGAGCAGTTGGGTCAAGGTCAGAGACTGACCCAAGAGAAGGCGTATCAGTTGATGGACGCCATTATGAGCGGCGAGGCCACTCCCGCCCAAATCGGTGGAGTATTGATGGCACTTCGGGTTCGCGGTGAAACCGTGGAAGAACTGACCGGCTTTGCTCTGGCGATGCGGGAACATGCGGCGCCGGTGCCGGTGCGGACACGGCCTTTGATTGACACGTGCGGAACGGGGGGCGATCGTTCCTTCACGTTCAATGTATCCACAGTCTCGGCGTTCGTCGTAGCTGGAAGCGGGCTTCATGTAGCCAAGCATGGAAATCGTTCGGCGACGTCGAAGAGCGGCAGCGCCGATCTGTTGGAAGCGCTGGGAGTGGCCATTCAGGCTGATGAGGCCTGGGCTGGACGGTTGATCGACGAGATCGGGTTCGGGTTCCTGTTCGCCCAACAGGTGCATACGTCTATGCGGCACGCGGGTCCAACCCGCAGAGAGTTGGGTGTGCGCACCGTCTTCAACGTACTGGGACCTTTGACCAATCCCTGTGCTCCCGACTACCAGCTGATGGGGGTTTTTGCCGCAGACTGGGTGGACCGCATTGCCGAGGTGCTGGCCCGTTTAGGGGTGCGGCGAGCCATGGTGGTGCATGGCCACGGCGGGCTGGACGAGGTGTCCTTGTCGGGTCCGACCCAATACAGCCTGGTGACAGAGGATGGCATTGAGAGCGGTCAGTTTAGCCCAGAAGACTTGGGCCTGCCCACCTATCCCGTAGGATCGTTCGTGGGAGGAGATCCCGCTGCCAACGCGGACATTTGTCGACAAATTTTGAGCCAACAGGCCGCCGGACCCATGACCGATATGGTGCTGGCTAATGCCGGGGCAGCGCTCTTCGTCGGGGGCCAAGCCGATTCGCTGCGCGACGGCGTGGAGCGATCGCGGGAGATTGTCCAATCCGGCCGCGCTCATGATGTCCTGCAAGCCCTGATTCGGGCGTCCCAGGAATTAGCCCCAGAGCGGAGGGATGCCTGATGTTTCTAGACGCCATTGTGTCCAGCGTTGACGAGCGGGTGGAACGTCTTGTCCCCGTGTCGCGATATCTCCGAGACCGGGCCGAGCAGATGCCCCCGGTGCGCTCCTTGGCCCAGGCATTGAATGCCCCAGGGGCCGTGGCCGTTATTGCCGAGTGCAAGCAAAAATCACCTTCCAAAGGCTGGCTGACACAAGAGTATGACCCGGTCCTGCAAGCCAAGACCTACCAGAAGAATGGGGCTCGTGCCATTTCCGTCCTCACGGAACCACACTACTTTGCCGGCGAACTGGCGCACTTGGAGGCGGTCCGGCCGGTGGTGGATGTTCCTGTGCTCCGCAAGGACTTCGTCCGCCATCCAGTCCAACTATTCGAGGCACGGGCTCACGGGGCTGATGCCGCCCTCCTGATTGTCCGCATTGTGGACGATGCTCAGCTTTTAGACCTGTATCAGACTGCCCGGGAAATCGGGCTGGGGGTGCTGGTGGAAATCCATTCCGCTCGGGAGGCCGACCGGGCAATGCGACTCGACCCGGCGGTTGTGGGCGTGAACAATCGGGATTTGGATACCTTCGAGACGCGCTTGGAGTTTTCCCGCGAGATGGCTTCAGCGGTGGGCGGTCGTGTGCGAGTCAGTGAAAGCGGAATCGCCAGTGCGGCCGACCTGGCCGCCGTGAAAAGCTGGGGATACCAGGCGGTGCTGGTGGGTGAAAGCCTGATGCGGGACAGCCGACTCTTGGGGGAGTGGACTCATGGCAACGCGCATTAAGGTGTGCGGCTTGAAAGATGCCGCCACGGCCCAGCGAGCGAGCGAACTGGGAGCAGACTTTCTTGGGATAGTGCTCACCCAAAGTCGGCGGCAAATTAGTCTCGCGCAAGCGCGCTTGATGATGGAACAGGTGCCTAACGGTCGGTTTGTCGTCGTGGGGCGGGATGTCGATGCGGCGCAACTGGACGGTTGGCTGGACTCTCCCGCATATGCGGTGCAAATCCATGGCCATGCTCCGAGGGATTGGATTCAGCGAGTTCATGGGGCGGGGAAGATGGCCATCGCCACCGAGTTGTCCGAGGACGCCGATGTGGTCCTGCTGGATAACCCGGAACCCGGCAGTGGGCAAATCCGGGATTGGCAGGTGCCGCGTTTCAGACGGCCTGTATGGCTCGCCGGGGGCCTCAATCCGGACAATGTACGGCATGTGGTGGAGAACCTTCGGCCCGACGGTGTGGATGTATCCACGGGCGTTGAGGCGGAGGGTGAAAAAGATTGGGGATTAATTCAACGTTTTATTGAGGAGGTTCGACGTGGCGACAAAACGAGTACCTGACCAGCGCGGCCGATTCGGACCCTTTGGGGGCCGCTACGTGCCGGAGACTTTGATGCCGGCTTTAGATGAGCTGTCGCGCCAGTATGGAGACGCTCGGCGCGACCCGGAGTTTCGGCGGGAATTGGAATTGTTGCTGAAGGACTATGTGGGACGTCCGACACCGCTGCGCCGGGCCGACCAAATGAGTCAGGCGCTGGGATTGGATGTCTTCCTGAAACGGGAGGACTTGAATCACACCGGAGCCCATAAAATTAACAACACCGTTGGCCAAGTCCTCCTGGCACGACGCATGGGGAAGACTCGCATTATCGCCGAGACCGGGGCGGGTCAACATGGAGTGGCAACCGCTACGGCGGCAGCGCTGTTCGGACTGAAGGCCGAGATTTACATGGGATCCGAGGACGTGCGTCGCCAAGCGCTGAACGTCTACCGCATGAAGCTCTTAGGGGCTCAGGTGCATCCGGTCGAGTCCGGGACGCGGACTTTGAAAGACGCCACCAACGAGGCGATTCGGGACTGGGTTACCAACGTCCGCGACACCTTCTACGTGATTGGATCGGTGGTGGGTCCTCATCCCTACCCGATGATGGTCCGCGACTTCCAGTCCGTGATCGGCAAGGAGGCACGCCGCCAGATTCTCAAGGTATCGGGGCACATGCCATCCCACATCGTGGCGTCCGTGGGTGGCGGTTCCAACAGCATGGGGATTTTTTATCCCTTTCGGCACGACCCCGTTCAGTTAATCGGTGTCGAGGCTGCTGGCGAGGGTGTTGAGACAGGACGTCATGCGGCGAGCATCCAGGTGGCCGAACCCGGTATTCTACACGGCAGCCTCAGTTATTTGCTGCAGGACGCCGATGGCCAAATACAGCCCGCACACTCCATTTCGGCTGGCCTTGACTATCCCGGAGTGGGTCCAGAACATGCCTATCTGCATCACACCGGACGGGCCCAGTACGTGGCCATTCGCGACGACCAAGCACTAAGAGCCTTTCATCAGCTTTCAGAATGGGAAGGTATCATTCCGGCCCTGGAAAGTGCTCATGCCGTGGCTTGGGTCATAGAGCAGGCCGGTCGCTTACAGGCTGAGGGCGGCCGCGTGCTGATTAACTTGTCCGGCCGCGGCGACAAGGACGTGGACCAAGTGTTCCAGTACGAAAGCGAGAAGGGAGTGGGACGGCATGGATAGAATCGGGCAAGCGTTCCGCACCGCCCGCGCGGAGGGTCGTGCAGCTCTCATTCCCTACGTAACGGCGGGATATCCGACTCTCGAACAGCTCCCCGGTTTGGTGAGGTCGCTGACGCGCGCCGGTGCTGATGTCATTGAGATTGGCATTCCCTTCTCCGATCCGTTGGCCGATGGTCCCATACTCCAACGGGCGGCGACTGAGGCGCTGGCGGCGGGGACCCGTGTCCGGGATGTTCTCCGGGTAGTGTCGCAGATCTCGACTGAGGCGCCCCCTTTGGTGTTTTTGACCTATATCAATCCTGTGTTTCGCTATGGAATCGAAGAGTTTGCCCGGGACTCAGCCCAAGCGGGAGTAGCGGGCTGGATTATTCCTGATCTGCCCTGGTTGGAGAGCCGGGCGGTCAGGGACACGGCTCAACAGTACGGGATCGCCCTCATTCCCCTGGCGGCGCCCACCTCTACCGATCAGCACTTGAAAGCTATCGCCCACGGACACGGATTTGTCTATGGCGTGTCGGTGACGGGGGTGACGGGCGTCCGCGATGCGGTGGACACAGGCGTGGAGACACTCGTAGCCCGCGTCAAGAACTTTGTCGATCTGCCTGTGGCCGTCGGCTTTGGCATCTCCACCCCCGCGCAGGCTCGAGAAGTTGGACGGGTAGCAGATGGCGTGATTGTGGGCAGTGCCTTAGTGAAGACTATTGCTGACCACCGCGACGCGTGCGAGGAAGCAGCGTACCAGTTTGTCCGGGGCCTTCGTGAGGCTCTGGATAATCTTTCGGCGAAGGCTTGACACCATCTTCGGAGTGGTGTAACATGCGGAGAAATTCATACCCCCCAAAGCGATGAGCGGGAAGGGGTCCGGATTTGAAGTGGCTCAGAGAGTCGGCGCAATATGGTGAAAGCCGAACCCTTCAACCGTCACCGTACCCCCGCGAGTGTGCATCGAAATTCGTGAGAAGAGTAGAGAATCCGGCATCCGACCGTTACTCGGAGCGGCTGTGACAGCAGTCGGCAGAGAGGGTTCTGGTGATCCCAGAACCACTTAGGGTGGTACCGCGAAGAAGCCTTCGTCCCTAGTTGGGATGAGGGTTTTTGACGTTTCTAGGGCAGTTTGACTTGAGAGCAGGAAGGGTGAGTTGGGTGGGAGCAACCGAGACGGCAGAAGCGGTGGTTGCGGCTCGTAAGCCATACAAGCTGGTGAGCCGCGATTTTCACCCCGAAGACAGTGTCATTCGGGTCGGAGACATAGCCTTCGGTTCCAGTAAGGTCGTGATCATGTCGGGGCCTTGCGCAGTGGAGAGCCGGGACCAAGTGATGGAATCGGCGGCCTTTATGCAGCACATCGGCGTTCCGGTGTTGCGCGGCGGGGCCTATAAGCCGCGAACCTCCCCTTACAGCTTTCAAGGCATGGCGGTGGAAGGGCTGAAGATTCTGGCGGAGGCTCGCGAGCGCTACGGAGTCTTGATTGTCACCGAGGCGGTGGACCATGAGAGCTTGGCCAACGTGGCGGAGTGGGCTGATATCGTGCAGATTGGCGCACGCAACATGCAGAATTTCGAATTGTTGAAAGCGGTGGGCCAATGCGGGAAGCCGGTGCTGTTGAAGCGGGGACTGGCGGCCACCATTGACGAGTGGCTCATGGCAGCGGAATACGTGGCGGCTCACGGCAACCTCAACATCATCCTGTGCGAACGGGGCATTCGGACTTATGAGACCAAAACCCGCAACACCCTGGATATTAGTGCGGTGCCGGTCGTGAAGCAACTCAGTCATTTGCCCGTGGTGATTGACCCATCCCATGCTGCGGGACAGTGGCAGTGGGTCGCCCCGTTGGCGAGAGCGGGCGTGGCGGCGGGAGCGGATGGGCTCATTATCGAGGCCCATCCCAACCCCGCTGAGGCGTTGTCGGACGGCCCGCAAAGTCTGAACTTCCGTCACTTGGAGGAACTCATGAAAGAAGCGGGACAAATCGCCCAGGCCGTGGGGCGTACGTTGTGAAAATTGGATTGGTCGGATGCGGGCTGATCGGCGGATCGATATTAAAGGCTTTGCAAGGGTCAGGCCATGACATCTATGCATGGGACCAGAATGACGAAACCAATGTCCAAGTGGCAGCCGCCGGTCTAGCTCAGGTGGATTCCCCAGATACCTGGGCGGGCATAGTGGACGCCGTGGTGCTGGGCGTACCCATGGACTTTGTGCCCAAAGTGGTGTCGTGGATCGTGCCACTGATGAATCCGGGAAGTCTTTTGGTGGACCTAAGCTCGATCAAACGGCCTGTCGGGCA
This sequence comes from Bacillota bacterium, assembly GCA_021799435.1. Lineage (GTDB taxonomy): Bacteria > Bacillota > Sulfobacillia > Sulfobacillales > Sulfobacillaceae > Sulfobacillus_B. Next base: position 51,088 of record JAJZAN010000011.1, read on the forward strand.
GGCTCTGGCGTGGGCCCTAAAGCGTGTTCGGGTACTCTCCCTGCATTTGATGGCGGGCCGCGAAATCAGCGGTTTTGAGCGATCCGACGCCAGTTTGTTTCGTGGTTGTGCTGCGGCCGTGGTCGATGTGGGGGGAGCCATTTCTGAACTGCAAAGCGGTGTATGGTGGTGCCAAACTTTGGGTGCCCAGGAGCCCACCGTTTGGGGGCTTGAGGATCACGATGCGGCCATGGCTTGGGTGAGCCATTTGCCCTACCTGGTTTCCCAAGCATTGGGACAAGCTGTGGCCCATGGGCCGCATGGAGTGGCGAACTTGGCTGGACCGGGATTCCGCGACACAACCCGGGTGGGGCGCACCGATCCCTCGCAGCTGGAACCGTTTTTGAAGGCCAATGCGGCGGAAGTCCGCCGAGCATTGGCCGGCCTCGAGGCCGAACTGCACGTCTGGCAGACGTGGCTGGCATCTGTGATGGCCAGTGAGGTGAGTGCGCAATGATAGAGCTTAGCCGATGGGAGCACGCGTTCAATATCGAGCTTGAGGTGCCGGGCGACAAATCGCTCACCCACCGCGGGATATTGATGAGCGCCTTGGCCATGGGGGATATGGAATTAACGGGGTGGCTTGACGCTGGGGATACGCGGTCCAGCTTGAGACTCGTGCAGGCTTTGGGCGTGGAGATTCGTGAGGAGACCGCTGGGCGGCTGGTGCTGCGTCGGGGGCCGGCCGTGCATGAACCCGAGGATGTGATTGACTGCGGAAACTCTGGTACCACGATGCGCTTGGCTGCGGGGCTCTTGGCCGGGCTGCCCGGGCTTTCCGTGCTCACTGGTGATGCATCGTTGCGCCGTCGCCCCATGGCCCGGGTGGCGGAGCCTCTCCGTGAGGGGCTCGGCGTGCGAATCTGGACCAAAAGCGACGGACGAGCTCCCATCGCGGTGCTAGGCGGCGGTCACCATGGAGGCCGCGTGGCACTGCAGGTGGCCAGTGCGCAGGTTAAGTCGGCCCTGCTCTTAGCCGGTGTGACCGCCGAGGAGGCGGTTTCTGTGGTGGAGCCGCAGGCGACGCGCGACCATACGGAACGTCTTATCGCCGCCATGGGCGGTTCAGTTGCCGTTCAAGGGCGCACTATCACCGTCATGCCGAGTGACCTCCGAGGGTTGTCATTCCAGGTTCCGGGGGATCCCTCGTCGGCTGCTTTTTGGTTTGCCTTGGCGGCCTTGCAGACGGGGCGCCGGGTCGCTGTGCGGTCGCTCTTGTTTAATCCGACCCGGGTCGGATTTTTGCGCGTTCTGGAGGCCATGGAGTGTCGGGTGGAGTGGTCGGAGACGGGGCGCGTGCCCGAGCCCTATGGGGCGGTGGCCGTGTCCGGGCTCCCACGGCGTCCCGTTGCAGTGAGTGCCGAGGAGGTTCCCAGCATGGTTGATGAAGTGCCCCTGGTAGCGTTGTTGGCCACACAGGCTCCCGGTCGGTCCGTCATTTCGGGTGCCGAAGAGTTGCGTGTGAAAGAGAGTGACCGCATTCATGTCACGGCCACGATACTCGAGGCCATGGGCGCCCAGATTGAGGAGCGCTCCGATGGCTGGGTCATCGAGGGACCCACGCCGCTCAAGGGAGCGGACGTGGACGCTGCGGGAGATCACCGCATGGCCATGCTCACCGCCATCGCCGCCACTATCGCCGAGGGCCCGACGCGCATTCGCGGGGAAGAAAGCGTCGCCATTAGCTATCCGGCATTCTTCGAAGGCTACCAGCGCATCGCGCGCATACGCCCCTAGCGGCTGGATCATACTAGGATTGGCGCCAACTGCTCCCAACAGTTGGTACCTTCCGGTTTCTCCTCTCCCATGTAGCCCGCTCCCCGGCGGGCTACACCCTTAGTCCGACTCTTCCAGCGCCGCTCGTCGAAAGAGGAGCCGCGTCGCAATGACTCCGGCGTATACCGCTGCAAGTCCTCCCGAGAGGCTGAGGCCGGCGTACAATAAGGAGCGGCCCGGCGCCAGGGTCAGCAGGGAATACGTTCCTTCGGCGAACGTGGAAAAGGTGGTGAATCCCCCGGCTATGCCCACGGCCAGAAAGAGTCGGGTTTGCTCGGAGCCCCGCTCAAACTCCAAAACCAGGGCCATCACGATGCCGATGAAGAGGCTGCCAAGGAGATTGATGAGGAGGACATTGACGGGTATTCCGGCGGACGTCACCCAAGCTAACAATCCATAGCGGGCCAGGGCGCCGAGGCCGCCCCCCAAACAGACTGCGATCCAGTCCCTCATGCCCACACCCCCAAACGAATGCCAGCCCACACGGCGGCGACGCCGAGGACCAGACTGGCCAACGGGTTTAAGAGGCCGCGAACCCAGCCCTCCGCGCCCATGAGGCGGAGCGTTTCATAGCTCAGCGAGGAGAAGGTGGTATACGCTCCGATGAACCCCACATCGATTAATAGAAATGCCGTGCCGCCCAGGCGGGAAGCCTGGGCACTGACCACGCCAATCATTACGCACCCGGTGATGTTGACGACAAAGGTTCCCCACGGGAATGAGCCCAAGGTGCGGGCATTGACCCATTGACTGAGACCGTAGCGGGCTGCGGCGCCCAGCGAGCCGCCCAGGAACACTAAAATTATGTGAAGCAGGATATGCATCGATCCTTTCGCAGGACGGAGTGGGGTCGGTCCCCAGCCCGATTCCCGGACTGTTGTTAGTATAACGAATCTCTCGGACATCCGGGTATGCTGTGTGGAAACAGGAAGTAGACTAGGGAAGGATAACGCGATGGGGAGACGGAATATTTCTTATCGAGTGAGAGGAGGATTCTTGATCGCCGGGCGAAGGGTTCTTAATATAGAGGGTGGAATCCGGTAGAGGAAGTGATATCCATGCCCATTCATGGTCCGGATGAACCGGTTTACACAATAGGCGTCATGGCCCGGCTGGTGGGGGTAGCACCGCAGACGTTGCGGACATGGGAACGCGAGCTGCTCATCAGTCCGCAACGGACGGACACCAACAATCGGCTGTACTCGGAGAATGACTTCCATCAGCTTATCCGGATCCGAGATTTAGCGGGACAAGGCATAAACCCGGCTGGGATCCGCGCAATTTTAGGTGGTGCCGGTGATACCGGCCCCAAAGCGAGGGTGAGGACGTATGGCGAAAGTAGTAGGGATTGACTTAGG
>JAJZAN010000091.1 GCA_021799435.1 Bacillota bacterium
TAGTGGGAACGAGCCAGTCAACATCTGGCTGATCGGGGATCCACTAAGAAACACCAGGAGTGCCCACCACCATCGTATCCCCCGGTACACTCTGAGCTTCATCAGGGCCCCCCATAGCTACTGCGCTAATGGGGACTTCGCTAGACGGGCTGGCAGCTCCTTTGACGATCTCCCTCCATTTTCTGGAACAGTACGGGACCGAGACCGGTCCAAGGTGGGTCCTTACGGAAGATTTGCCCCCGAACTTCATGATTAGAGTTGCGAAGTGTTGGCGTCGGCATCATTAATCCCGGTGCCTCCTCCCACAGCAACACTCCGTCGAACGAGGTCCTAAGACGAGTGTCCTTCCGCGTCCGGGTCTGAGACTGACTCCGGTGGGAACAGTTGCTGGATCGTCTGTATCGGGATCCAGAATCGGTCGCGGCTGAGTCGCACAAAGCCATACCGCATGTAAAAGGCTTCTGCCGACGCCAGCGCATCGACAACGACGGCCACGGTGGCCACTTCCGAGGCGATGGCCGCCGCCCGTCGCAAGGCATCCAGGAGAAGGAATTCGCCGATACGTTGACCGCGGAATGCGGCGTCAACCGCCAAACGCCCCAAAAGCGTCGTTCCCACATCGGGATACGCGGCCAACCTGCGTCGATGTTCTGGTGGGATATCGTGCAGTTTGAGACTGAAAGATGACAAGGTGTAGTATCCAAGAATGGTGTCGGGGTCCGACGGGGAAACCGCCACAAATACGGCAGCGGCTTTCCGCCGCACATCCTGCGTTGCCCGCTCTTTGAAGTACGTGCCGAGGTCGCCATCGACACAGTTGAACGCCGCGCGATTGTGATGGGATGCCAGAGGCTCCACACGAATCGACGGCATCTATTGTGAAGCCTCAATCTGGGTCCAATACCGTTTAGCGGCGGCCCGCAAAGCGTCGTTGGGAGCCCCGGGGTCCATGAGCCGATCGACAAACGCGCGACTCTCCGCGGCGCTGAGCTCCATGGATCGGTAGTCCGCCACCACTTCCCGCGCCCGCCGCGTAGCCGTTTGTACCACAAACGCCGACGTGCTAATTCCCGAAACCGCGGCCGCCTCCTCCAACAACAGTTTCTGCTCATGCGACAGGCGCACGTCCAACCGCGTCTCCTTGCGCGCTGTGGTTTCCGCTGTACTCATCCGTTTCCCCCGCTTCCGCCGAACCTCTTTGATCTTAAATGTACGGTAATTGTCCATACACGTCAACCTCCTATCAACCTCATAGTATGGGCAATCCCTAGGAAAGTATTCTGGTGTCCGCGCCGCTCAGGCGACGGTGACCGACCTCCATCGCCATGACAACCAGGTCCCGCATCCATCAAAGGCAGTTCGAGTATGCGGTGGGCTCAATCCCTCTCCCGTCCAAACCATCACGTCTCGTCTCTCACACGTCAGCCGACCGTCTGCGCTAGGCCGTATCGGCCCGACCTACATCCCGTGGCAAATGCCAATCCTGACGTGTTCGGAGCGGTGCCACGGGATACCACCTGCCAAATCGGATGCGCCCTGCTCGTGCGCCATATTTGGATGTCGACGTGACCCAGCAATCCCATCGTCGCTGCCACAATCCATGCGTCTCGATTGCCGATAGCCGCCAGCAAGCTCCCTGCTAATCCACCCGACACCGCGTGATGGATGGTCGCCATCGTCCAGTGGTGTCCGCCATCGGTGGTATGCCACACCTGCAAGGTGTTCCGATTTGGCACACGAATGGTCATCCATGCGGTCTGCGCATTCGGAAACGCTACGGACGCATCCGATCCTACCAGATTACCGCCCGGCTCAGGACTCAAGGTAAAGCCTCCCGCTTGGGCCGCGTGTTGCAATGCCTGAGTCAGACCGCGGCTCGCCACATTGCGCCACTGGCGCCCGCCGTCCGTGGTTTGGAGCACGTGGCCCTGCGTATCCATGGCCCAACCCTGCTGCACGGACACCATGTCCAGCGTGATCATCGTCGCCGACGGTGATCCTGCCGAGGCACCCGCCGGACCTGAGCTCGGCGTGACCGTGGTCGTCGGCGGCACGTCAGACGCCGTCGTTTGGGCGGAGACAGAGGCTGAGGCATGAGGGGACGCCAATGAAGGCGGCGCAGACGCCCCACACCCAGCCAGGATAAAACTCCCCACCACTAAACCCGACGCGATTATCCGATGCTTCCTCATGATGGCCTCCGTTGCCGGACGTTTACCATAAAAACGTCCAGCGGCCATGGGAGGTCACCATCACGCAGGGCCCGGCCATGCCCAGAGTGGTAGGCAAGGTTTTCGGCGGATAGCTCTATGCAGCAGAGCGCTCACATAACACCCCGAAAAAGCCCTCCCAAGCTTCGTGCAGATACGCCCCCAAGCCGTTGATTAAGTGCGTGAAATATTGGGGACATTGTTGCGTACTCTGTGACCGCTTAACCCAGAGCCTTTCAGCGAGTTGAATCCGGTGACATCCCACGAGAGAACGGACCCTTGGCAAATGGAATTTCATACTGTACGCCCATGGTAGACGCGCAGGCGGCATTGTGCCACGATGGAGGAAATTTTTTCTAATGGAGCATTTCATGCCAACGCGACTCATTTATGCGGGTATCGCCTTCGGGATGGCGCTTGAGGCCTACGCCTACCACCATCTCTCCACGGCTGAGACGTCCCTCATCCGCCGGGGCCTCTTACCCCCGCATCACCGGATTACCCCCTGGCGGCACCGCATAGCCGGCGAACACGGGTGTGGAACGGTTATCGCATCCCCTTGCCCAAAGACACGTCGTTGGACGCGAACTGGTCGGGATGGGTCACCGCAATCCCGCCCGGCGACCAGGTCGAGTCGGTCTCCGGGTCCTTTCGTATTCCGCCCGGTTTGAAACCTTCTACACATCACCGGTCCGCCCTGGCGTTTTGGGTCGGAACCGGGGGAGCCCATCGCCCTGCCTTTCTGTTGCAATCGTATTTGGAACTTGCGGTTGACGGTCAATATGGAGGTCTGTTTCCCGCAAACGGGGTTCTTAACGACTGCTCCAGCAATGCTGCCTGCTTGGCTGCGTTAACGACGCCGCCCTTCGTTCAAGTGACACCAGGCAGTCTCTTCACCGTGCACCTCACATTCGTTCCGTTGGCCGGACAGCGGTCGTGGCTGGGATTTTGGATGAACACACGTCTCGTCGTCAAGACGCGGGGCCGGGTCGTAGACCGCGCGGTGGGCCGCCTGTACCTGCCACCTTGGGCCGCCGACCAGAATTCCGTGGAAGCGGTCGTGGAATCCATGGGCGATCGCCATACGGGCATCGTTACGGCGTTGCCGAACGGCCATTGGCATGCGACCGTGGTCTGGCACGTCCAGCTTAGCCGCCCCTGGCCCAGTCGGACGTGGCCTGCAACCCATCTCTTTCACACAGTGGCCAGCGGCTGGTACCCCCGCAGAAACTACGTGACGCACCTCCACACTCTGTCGCTGCAGGTCTTGCCATCCGGCGAAACCGGTCGCGGCGTGGTGTCGTACAACGATGAGGTGAAACCATGACCCGTATGAAAGTTGTGGGTTACGCGGCGTTAGTGGCAGGACTGTTGGCCTGACCATCGGGGGTCTCATCGACGTGCGACTCGATGTCATTCCATGCGGTCCAGCGTGACGTGCTGCGCTGAGGATCATCCCGTCGACTGATCCATTCGGCAGACCCCCCGAACGTTGAACCAGTGTGCAATCCAAGCATCATAGCGCGGCCCGCTCTAATGCACACTCGCCCCCGATAATTCCGCAATCGGATATGAACCTATAGTTCGCGAGGTAACAAAAAAGCACCCTGCGTTGGCAGCACTCAGCGAGGATGGAAGCGGTATGGCCCCTGCTTTTAGTCATTGGGGTCGTCATGGCCCCGCGACACCCGATCCTTCCACGAATCGGGGTGGCGATGCATGTGCATGACCGCGATCACCAGCAGCGTGTCATCGATGACACGGTAGATCACGCCATAGGGAAAGCGGCGCAATCGGCAACGCCGCGTCCGCTCCGACAAGAGCGGCCATGCCTCGGGGAATTCGGCGATGCGGTTCAATGTCTTTTGCACCTCGACCGCCAATTGGTATCCGAGTCCTTCGCTTTGCTGGTTGTAATAGGCCACCGCATCCTCCAACTCGACCGCGGCCGTCCGGAGAAATTCGACCGTCATTTGCTAGGCGGCCGTTGAATCCGGCGAAACACCTCTTCGGCCGGCAGGGCCTCCATGTCTCCGCGTTCGTACGCCCGCAAACGCTTTTCGGCCTCAGTGCTCCACGCCGCGTCAATCTCTGCCCGTGCCGGGAAATCGAAACTGGCCAGCAATTGCTCGACTAATTCAGCGCGGTCCATGGGTGGCAAGGCCATCGCCTCGGACAGAATGCGCCGGCTCTGGTCCGTCATGATTGTCCCTCCAACGCTCCTATTCCCGTTTCACATGTTCTTACCGATATTATACCAAGTCGCGCTCACATATCGTGGTACCGGGCTGCCGACCCACCCTCGCGTTCCTGTACTCTCGCCCCCGAAGATGCATTAGCAAGGCGTGGCTGATTCTCGGCCAATTACGTCACCATGTCCCACGCTTGCTGCCACACCCGGTGGTCCGGATCGCATCCGGTCAACTTGCTGAGTTGATCGTTCAGGCGGGCCAGTTCCGGTTCCATCGTGGCCATCAGATCCAACATGGCCGGCCCGCTCCACGGCGGATGCCACGCACGGAGCAAGTCTTGTTGCCACGAGGCCAAGACCGATCGCGGCCCTTCCGCTTTCGCCCAGTCCGTCCACAGGTCCGGCCAACGCCCGGCTTCCATATGCCACCCCGCCATCGCATAGCCGGCGAGTCCGATGATCATCTTGCGTGCATAGGATAATTCACTGCGCCGACACCGCCGGTAAACCTCATGAGCGTACGCCAGCACTTTATAGCGCCAGCGTTCCACCTCGGCCGCCGACGGGTCGTAGACGAGCGACTGGGACCGACGGAGCACGTCGCCCATGAGGCCCTCGGGATCGTGGAGAATGCGGATGTTTTGCAAGGCGAGGGATGGCGTCACCTCGGGGACACGGTAATAGAAGCAATCGACCTTGATGAACCCCTCAAAATGCGCGACCGTATGGGCAACGCGCGGGCCCAAATCTTCGTAGAAGAGGACGGAACCCCACCGCTGAGGGCGCACCGTTTTGTTCGCCACAAGGTCGTCCACATCCTCAGCATCAACCACGATGCGCAGGTCAATGTCCGAATAGAGGTCCACATCGCCGGCTCCCAACGAGCCTCCCACAAACGCTGCGCGAACCCGGGAGTCGGTGGTCACGTCTCGGGTAATGGCGGCCAGCAGCTCCTCCCGATATCGGGGCAACGCCAAATCACGCGCACGATGACGGTCTACAGACATGGCAACCACCTTTGTCATTTATAGAAGTATTTGCCAACCATTCTGTCACGATCGACCCCTGTTGTCACCGCTCGTGCGGACGAATGGATACCCGATGGGCCAGCATTGTTGTGGGACTTCCCCCCGAGAGTTCTTGAGGCGTTATCGCAACGGATACACTAATTGAATGTCGCTTCTCTTACCCAGCGCCCGCTTATACCAATAATTATGGTCCGCTCCGTGAACGCAGAGGATGCGCGCACCGGGGTGTTCGGTAATGGCATTATTCACACGGGCTAGCATGATATAGTGCCGCGCATTCCACAGGATGTTTTGGACCTCTGGGTTTACCTCCTGCAGCCATGCATAGAGGGCTTGCGTCACCTCATCGTACGCGGACGAGTTGAAGGGGACGCGGCCGTGATTCCATGTCGCCATTTGCTTGTGGTTCCACTGGGCCAATTCCAGCTCTAATCGGTGTTGCGCTTCGGCGTCAAACTGGTCGAATGGGCCCACGTCAAAGACGTCTTCCTCGAACCAATTCACCGGCATAAATTTCACCCCATGGCGTGCGCAATACGGGAAAATCAAGCGGGGATACTCCTCTTGGATTTCACCAAAAATGCCATACGGTTCGCCGGTTTCCACGTACAGACGCCAGCTTTGCGGATGCACTTCCCCGCAAATGACGTCCGGTGCGAATTCCTGAATTAATTCCTGCATCAGCGACAGCGGATAATGGTATTTCGCCTGCATTTCCGGATCATGCGTCACGCCCAAAATTCCCACGACCGTCACCACAGCCATGCCTCCCTGTCCCCGGTACCGATCATAAACTCCTCCAATCGGCCCACATCTTGCGGAGATTTAGATTCGTCGGCGGCGGGCGCCTTGTTGCGCATGCGCCCGTAAGCAGATGAGCAGGATGACGGTGCACATCCCCGCGACACATAGACACGGCAACGGTCTCCCCGACATCGCTTAGCCGCCCAGGATTACCCACTCGTCGTAGTGCTTGGGGTCTGCCGGAATCTCCCCGTCATTCAACCATTGAATCGCCTGCAGCACAAGGGGAGACGAGTTATGGGGAGACAACTCCGTGACGGGCACCCAGGAGAATCCGTCCGAATCCTGGCCATCAAAGGACGGGATCTCACGCCACGCCTCGGTCTTCACGCTGACTTCATAGAACAAGGCGATGTGCTGTTCGTGCGTATAGTCTGGGCGCACCCAGCGAACGAACAAGTCGCGTGCTCCGATGAGTTTGAGAGAACTGGGCGTCATCCCCACCTCTTCTTCAAACTCCCGCCTCAAGGCGGCCACCAGCGACTCATCCGGTTCCAGACTGCCGCCAGGCAAATCATAGCGTCCGCGGTACGGCCCGGCATTCTTCCGGATGACCAGTGCTTTGTCATCGGACACGCAGATCCCATAAACACGGACATGTCGATGCGCGTGCATTCGGTCCATCATCTCCCGCCAGATAACTACACCGCACATTCCACAGTCACCAGCCGATCTCCTTGCGGCACTACTGCCCCCGAAAGTTCCACAAGGTTTCCTTTTCTGGGCTCAGAGGCGAGCGGTACGGCGGCGTTCAGATCCGTCCCGGGGTGAGGCGCCACCGTCGATTGTGGATGGACCCCCTCAGCACCACGATGCGGCTCTTACTCAACACGACACGCACCGTCAGGAGCCCGCGGGGCCCCACGTGAATGGCCGGCCGCTCAGAGGCGGTGATGTCGACCGGGATAGTCACATTGGTTTGGGTCCAGTGCGTGCCACCGTCCTGTGTGCGGTAAATCCAGATTTGGTGATGGGCATACCCCGATGCTTCGACAATGATGCCGTCGGAGCGCGACCAGAACCGCATCGCAGTCATACCGCTCTCATCCGGAAAGGGTGTTCCCGTCCAGCGGGTTTGATCGGCTAATGCCCACCGCCGGCCCCCGTCCGACGAACGAAACAGGTAAAACGGCTCTTGCCCCGCCCCGCCCGGACCGCCGACGAGAAACCAGGTGCGGCCACCGGCGGCGCATTTGACAGAGACCCCCGCGTCCTGCGACAACAGGAGATGCACCACCTGCGTCGATGTGATGGGCGGCGGGACCTGCAGGGACGCCAAAATGGCGCGGGCCAGCCTCGTCTGGATGTCGGGCACGTTAAAGGTCATCGTATACTCACGGCCATCCGCCGTGGCTTCGCTCAACGTGGCCGTCGTCATATCTTGCTGTGTCACCAAAGTTTCGGTGAAATACGGGCTCGCGTTCAGCGGATTGTCCGTCAAGCCCGCCGGTTTGGGGGAGTTGGGCAGCAGGTAGCCCACCATGCCGCCCGCCTCGTCGTTGCTGACGGTCCAGGAAACCATCCCGGGCGGCCACGACTGCGGCACGTTCATGCGGATAGGACCATACCTGACCGTGCGCGTGGCCGTGTGAAATGGGGCCGGCGGCGTAGCGTGCGCGGGGCGGAGCGCGACGGGCGTTGCGGCCAGAATGGCCACCAACGCGACGCCCAATGCTCGATTCATGGTGGAGGACTTCTCTTTCAGGCCGTGTTGTGCGTTCATCTTGGTAACGTCGCGTACTCTGCCTGGGTCACACCATGTCGCACCTGTCCGGCAGATGCCTTACGGCAGTATCGCCCCTAATAGTCCGTGATTCGCGACGCGAGCTGTTCATCTATCGAACCAAGAACTTTCCGATGTACAGTGTTGCTCCCATACACTACATTTCTTATATAGCAAGGGTCTCGGGGTTTCCGGCATCTACCGTGTCGTGACCATAACACCCTGTCCATGGCTTCTTGGTGACGGGCAGGAAGTGGCAGCCTGCTATAGCATCCGGCACCCACCCAAGGCCTTCACAGTTTCCTTCCTAAGAAAAGCCATCATAAGAAAGCAAGCGTCTCGGTAGTGCTATGAAGCCCCATACAATCGGCCAATAATGACGCCGCCTGCGATAAGAGCTAATCCTTCCCAAATCGGAGATGCCACCTGCCCAAACATCAACGCGAGGCTCTGGGGGGAAAAGGGATTAGAGCCCAGATACGAGGCATCCGAAATAAGTCCCATGATTACACCCACAACGATAATAGCGAGGCCTACCCAGAACAGAACGGGTACCAGTACTTTTGCAATTTTCATTACCTACACCCCCAGATTTCATGTACCACGTTGTTATCATCACACAAATATTCCAACTAAGTTACGATTATATGGGTGTAGTGTTCCGAAGTTCGGGTAGGAGGTTATCACTCAACTGACTTCGGTAGACGGCACACGGGGCCGAAACCTTACGGCCGCTCTTGCCCCCGTTTCTTCCGCTAAGGGGTCTCGGCAACGTTGGCGGGAAGGGAATCGCCACCTCCTCTTGAGACTTCCAACGGGCTCTTGCAATATCTTCCTTGAAATGGTGAGAGTTGGTAGAGTTGGCTTCACGAGCCGCATAAGCCCACAATCTAAAGTGGACCCCACCGTCAAGACAATTTTTTGACCCTCCAAGTGTGAGACTGTGATCCCCTTTCTGTCCTCAAATTGGATTGTTGGCGAAAGACCGGTCAACGCACCGCCTGGCCGCCTGCATTCGGGATGTACCAGGACGCCGGCGTTGCAATGCCCCGGTGTTCCGAGACTGTACGTCGCTTGCCTTGTGTTGGGATAAATGGGTCGATGATCCAAGGTGGAGTTCTCATGAGAAGTTTATAGAGCACGTCTATTTCGACACATCACCCGACACCTCAGTGATTTCCATCGAGGTCGATGACGATGCCACGATAGTGGATAAGAGAGCGGTTCATAAAGCCTGTCTCCTGATCGCCGAGAGATGCGGTGGGCTGTTAAGTGTCGACGAGGAAAAATGGATGTCATCATAGGTCTACCAGGTTATGCACCAGTCTTATCTGAGCTGCTCGTTCTCGGAGGCGGTGGAGACAGCCCTACAACACCTCTCCGGACCCCCGGAAAGGTAACAGTGAACAGTCACACTTGCCACGCTGTCCGGAAACTGATCGGTCATCCAGAGATGGCAACAACCGGACGAACCACTCACGGACCCACCGACTCCGGAACTAATGCCCCCGATAACCGATCATTAGCGATGTAAAGCAGGTATCGGACGCATCGATGCCGCCATCCCAATGGCGGTACTCGGCAGGAATCCGGAAGACGTCCGATAGACCAGACGCCCCAATCGCCAGGACACGAGGGTATGCTCACCGTCACCGGCAACGTCCACGATAATGATGCCATGTTTGGCCGGAAGCGCCGTATGCGACAACCGGTGTACCATCTTCTGCGCGATCTGCTCATAGATAACTTGGGTGACAGACGATGCCGCCAAGCCATTCATTTCGACAAGCCAGCCGTCTTGATGCCACACGACCAAGCCCTCCTGTGTCCACTCGTCCGCTTGGATAGTCGGCGTGATTTCCATGCGATGCGGCGGTGATGCGGGCGGATTCACATCCGTCAGGGCTCCTTGGGCCGCAACGACTGAGCGGTACCGTTGCCCCGAAAAGTCCCCGACCAGTTGGGCAAGACCCGTGTTGGGCGGGAGCTTCAGTAAGGGACTATTGACAGGGTAAGGCTTAACGGTGGCGATGAAGGAGACAGCATACTGATTCCGTGTGCTCACCGTTTCTGCGCTCAGCACATGATGTCCGTGAAGGTCTGGCGCATGAATGGCGCTGGCCTGAGGCCCCCACAACGGAATCGTGGTTGTTCTGGCGACGATCGCCAACGCATCAGCAATAGCGGCCTGCCCGGATGATGCCGGCTTGCCGCGCTTCCGGCGGATCGAGCGGATGCCGCCAGCGCTGTCGAATGGGAGCCTGCTTTGTGGGAGGTTTTGGCGGCCCGCGGCACGGCCACCAGGGACGGTAGCAACACTTCCGCATCCGGCCAATATGACAGCTCCCATCACCAACAGGATCCCGCTTAATGCCCGTTTCTTCATCAACGACAACCTTCCTCTAGCCGTTCAAGTCACTGAGTATAACGCTGCTTGAGGGGCGACGTTACAACAAGGGGGGCAAGAGTCATATCATTCTTGAAGCAGATTCGCCCCCGTTACCCGGCTATTCATTCTTTGAAGTATCGGCCGAGGGCTAATGGCCAGTCTGCGGGTCCCGGTCTACCCACACGGTACCGAAGTCACGCCGCCCATGAACTAAGGCGAGCACCCATACGGCATCCGTGTCGATGCGGTAAATGAGACGGTAAGGCGGCACGATAAGTTCGCGAAGTTGCGGGTCAGCTAGCTCGGGAACCGGTCGCCCGCGGTGAGAAAGAAACGAAAGAGATCGGCCGGCGGCGAGAATTTCCATAATCAGCGACGCCGCATAATGGGGCGAATCACGCTCAATGTATTCGGCAGCAGCTTCGAGGTCGCCCAACGCTACCAGGGTCCAGTTTACTTGTCGGTCCATTTGGCCATCCGCCGCTCAACCTCTTCGTGGCTCAGCACCCGGCCGGCGCGCACATCCTCCACACCCCGCTCCACCTTCTGCTGCACGTACAGGTGATACTGGACGTCCTCCACGGTGCAGTCATCCGGCAGACGCTCAATCAATTCACGCAACTGTTCTTTGGTACTCGCCATCGCCCAATCCCTCCTAACATGCCCTCCATTTCTACTCTCAGTGTACCACGCTCCTCAGCCCCGGCTGCAATGCGGCTGATGCGTTTACGCCCCCGAGCGCCGCATTATGATTCGCTACGGTCCCGGGTCCGTTGCAGTGCCCTTCCCCAACGACAGCACCAGGGTCTGCGCTGGATCAACGGGCAGGTCGAAACCGACCACACGGACCTCCTTGAAGAACGTCCCCGCCGCCCAATCCCACGTGTAGGACGGGGGTTTGCCATCATGGCCGACCCGGTGGAACGCCAAGCCTCCGTGGATCGCCCCCGAATACGGGCGCACCCGGTCGTCCGTCACGGCCTGACCGCGATCGGTGAAGTCCGGATGAGCCAGCAACGCGCGCGGTGCCGCGTCATTGTCGAATTGAAAGACCCGCACATACACCATCATAATCTCTTGGGGGTGTTGTGCGTAAAACACCTCCGGCAGGCGGGCCGCGTCTGCCTCCAGAAGCTGCGGAAAGTCCCGCACCGCCACGTGCGCGACCCATGCTTGCCCTAAACTGCCAACCAGCCCCAGCTGCTTCGCCGTCAATGGTGGGGACGTGGGGGCATGGGCCCACAAGACACAGGCCTCTTGGACCATGAGATCCATTCCCGGTATCGCACGAAAGCCCGCCGAAGCCGGGAGTTCGGGCGGTAGGGACAGTCGGGTGTACAGCCCGATCTCGGACCGGGGCTTCCGGGGCCACATGCGCTTCCGGTGGCCGGGCGGTTCCGACGGTCGGACCTCGGGCCCGGTCTCGTTTGCGCGGGCACCATGCGCGTCCCGCCAGGCGCCCCAGCGTTCCTCAATCGTGTCAGCATGGGTCGCCTCATAGGCGTTGACGCCATGGATGATCGGAAAACCGGTGGAGTGCATGTCGTACTTCTGTGGCCCAGTAGTCGGCGTACCCTTCACCCCGCACGAACGCGCCCAAGTCGTCCACACTGACGATCGGCTCCGGGGTTTCAGCGGGCAAGGCACGCAACGCGCGGTCGATCCACGCAAAGTAGTCCGGCTCGACGTCCCGAACCAACGCGGCTTGTCGCGCCAACCCCTCCTCAGAAAACCGGATGGACATGTCTTCATCTCCCAGACACTATTTTCACGATACTCCATGGTGGGATCGGCACGTGAGAAAAGTCAATCTATTCCCAAGAGAACCGGGGGCTATGCCTAACCAGCGTGGAATGGGGCAACACCCCATGAGTCCGCCCGTTACTGGCCGGGCTATCCGGGACATTCGCCCCCGAATCCCGGCTATTGATCCGAAGAACTATTGCACGATGCAGGTTCCCGGGATCGTCCGATAACAGCGAACCCATGACCACATAGCCGCCCTGTACCTTCGGGACCGTTTCGACCGTCTATTTGGAGAATAGCAATGATGTCGGTCTGTCCCGCACCGCAGCTAATGGACGTTAGCTCTGGGTGAGTGACAGCGCAAAGTCCTGCGAGATTCATAGAGCAACTTAGCGACCGTCTATCGGTTCGCTGCCGGCCTGCGCACCGTCGGTCCCCTCAGGGTTACCCCGCACCATGCCATCCGAGAGTACATAGAATGTGATGCCCACGCCCAACTCGCACAATCGATCGCCTCAATGGGCAAGGTATACCCCGTTTGAGCCGCCACAGAACGGAGACGGCACACTCAATCGTGAAGGACGTCACGTCAGGTCGTCGGTGCAACGCTCGAACCGATGCCGCGTTAGGCCCTCATGTCGTTCAGCAAGCGCATCAAGGGACAGCGGAAGGGTCTCATCCCAAATCCACGGCACCGTGATGCCATCTCCATACCCCAAGCTTCATACTATAAGACCAACAGGTACGCTCCGACGCCCGAACCGAGCCCAATCGCCACGGCGACTACCACAGGCGCTGGTTCATCCGCAGTGCAGGGCGCGGCGGACGCCAGTGGCTTGGCGGTGATGATGTTTTTGTCGAAATGTTCGGCTAGATTACTATCCGGCCCAAGTGGGCCGGGTCCTTACGGCATATTCGCCCCCGAATCTCCCTGATCATCCTCATGAAAAGTTGCGCCGTGAAACAAAATTCCATGCA
>JAJZAN010000012.1 GCA_021799435.1 Bacillota bacterium
ATGGGACGTCGTATACTGAAGACGACGACGGAGTTTGGGTAATGCGAAAGTGGGTACCGTAAAAACTTTGGATTTCATATCTCCTATTTCTGCGGCGATCGCACCGTATTTGGCCGTCCCGCCACGCATGGTGGCACTGCTCCTGGGTTGGGGCATGGGCCTCGCGGCGCTAGCGGCGAGGAAACCCAACGCGAGCGCGGCGTACGGATGGTACAGCACGGGACATCTGCAGGCGGGCATTATCGTATGAATCATAAGAGTCTAGCGGGCCGAGGCGTGAGAACTTGGCCGTCCGTTGCTCAACCTCCGCCTAAAGAGGCTGGATGCGGATCTGATGGTGCTGGACGATGACCGGAGATGTTAGGATGCATGACAGGGGCATTCCCGACTGGGGTCGGAAGCCTGGGCTCGACCCCTTGGCAGACGCTGTTCGCTGGGACCCGCTGCGCCATGGAGTGGATTCGGAAGTCTGGCGCGTCGTCCTGAGCTCGGGCGAGACCCTCATTGCCAAGCGGGCAACGGGGTTCGAGGCCCGAGAGTCCGCGGTTTATCACGGCTTGCTCGAGCCGCTTGGGGTTCGCCATGCGACGGTATATGCCGCTTGGCGTGATGGCCAGGCAGAGATTCTATTGATCGAAGACATGGGAAGCGAGACGGTGGAGAGTGGGCCGACCGCATTAAGGTATGCCGAGGCGGGGCGTTTCTTGGCCGACATGCGGCGGAAGGCCGCCGCATCCCTGCACGTACTCCCACCCGCGGTGCGGGACGCCTACTATCAATCTGCCGACAACTATCTGGGGTCTGTGCAACGAGTGCTGAAGGTTGCCTCCCTTGATCCGCCACAGCGGTTGGCGTTAACACGGCTGCGTGACATCTTGCCAGGTTGCCTGGAGAGGCTGTACGCCACGGCTTGTATCAGTCTCACACACAATGACTTCAACGGGAAGAATCTGGTTGTGGGCTCAGGGGGCGTGGCAGCGATCGACTGGTCGCATACCGAGTTGACGCCGCATCTCGGCGATCTCTATGGATTGCTCAAGGATGCTGCACGCCATGGCGTGAAGGAACAGGACGTGGTGAGCGCTTATCTAGCCGGCGATCCGATCGCTGAGAGCGCTTGGCACATTGATGTCGGCGGGCTCCTCTGGTTGACTCGGGGATTGCGATGGGCGTGGGAGGCACGGGACCGAGCCGATGATGTCCGTCGACTGACCGGGTCTCTGATTGGCGCCATAACCGAGGGCCTCGATCGCATCGAAGAGTAGTGACGGGGCATGCTGGGGGCAAATGCCAGGGGACTGCGTGCCAACCAATCCGATGATGGGGATGACATATCCTACTGACTGGATAATCGCAAACTCGGACTGGAAAATATGGGCTGTTTTGGCCGACCTGGGCGTGCTACACTCGGCATCCACCAATTCCTGAGGAGGGTCAGTCATGAGTGGTGTTGTAATCACGACTGCGCGATTAAATCTCCGAAAGATGACCACCCGAGACCTCGCTCACCTACTGCGGATCTTTTCAGACCCGGTCGCGATGCAATACTATCCCGCCACCATGAACGAGGAAGAGACGATGGGATGGATCCGGCGGACGCTCAACACCTATGACACATACGGGGTCGGATTCTGGATGGTTGAGGAGAACAGCACCGGCCGGTTTCTCGGTCAATGCGGCATCATACCCCAAGAACTCGACGGGACTCGGCAAATGGAAATCGCATATCTGTTTGTGCGAAGCCAATGGGGACAGGCATATGGTACGGAAGCTGCCTCGGCCTGCAAGCAGTATGGGTTTGAAACTATGGGCTATCCCAAACTCATATCGCTCATTGATGCCCAAAACACCCCGTCCATGCGCGTTGCTGAGCGGATTGGCATGCAGGTGGAACCAACCATCTCCAAATGGGGCAAAGAAGAGGTGTATTCCATATTGTGCTAATGTGTGGGTGTTGACATCGCGGCTCAGCGGGGCCTGGTGCCCATGACCCGCCCGAATAAGGCACACGACTTAAGACGAGGAACCTGACTGCTTAATCGTCCAGCGGATAACCCCATGAGGCGTGATTGTCACATGCAGGGGGAGCTTGAACGATCTAATCACTGGAATGAGCGACTGTAGAGAGTCGGTGCCGGTCATCCGGACCGCCTCACGCAGTTGTTGCGGGCCACGCTCGAGAGTCTGAGAGCGTTGGCTATAGACGACACGGAGCCGGGAAACGGTCGCTTGCCGTCTCGGGACATGGTTCTGCGGGAATGACAAGGTCGTGGCTCGGGCTGTGCCGATGCCGCCACCAGCGCATACGTAGGCCCACCATCTCGGGCGGCAGGTCCGGGACGGAATGTTCCTGACTATGCTGTGGGACGCCGGAGAAGGCATCCGGCAGGGTGTGGGAAGCTCATGGGGGGTGAAGAGCGATAGTAGAGTGGGTCTTCGATGCTGAGGAGGTTCAGTGGCTCTTGGACCGTCTTCACAGCATTTGGGATGGACGAATCGCGTCCCTCGCCCCCACGGGCTTTCCCGCCTACGGGCGTCTTTTGCATCCTGCGTACGGCCTAGACGACATGTTAGTGCGTTGGGACGCCATCGCCGTTCACAATAACGTGCCTATCAGGTCCACCTGCGACTTTGTCCATGTGGCCCTGCCAGAGGCGGTGCCGGATGGCGCCACCGCCTGGGTGGGGGATCCGCCTCGCCTCGGGACATTGGAACCCGGACAGGCGGAACGGCTCGTCGAGGTGTTGGCATGCCAGACGAAGGATGCCGCCACCGTGTCTTTCGCCATCGATGCTAATTTTGGCCAGCATACGCTCCTCACACCTCCGCATCCGCCGGAACCCGCCCCGGATCCCATTCCGGCAGGGGTTCGGCAGGGGTTGCGGATGCGTCTTCCGGGTCGAGAGTACATCATCTATCGTGGGTCTCTTGACGATGCCTTGGTCTGGATCCGCCAAAAGAACGATCCCAACTGGCGGTGGATCAACGCCCAAACGCCGCATTTTTGGTGGCCCCAGGATCATGCCTGGGCTGTCGCTAGTGACAGCGTGTTGCCGTGGAGCATCATCGCCGGGTCCCGGGATTTGATCGCCCAATTGGTTCGGGACACGGAAATCGAAGTGGTGCCGATTTCCGAGCACGATGTGTTGGATGCCCGGCCGGATTGGTTGACGGCCGCGATGAGGAGAGCCGTCGCCGAACTCATGCAGCAGGGCCAGGCAGTCATTGCCACGACGCGAGGTTCGGTAGTTTTCCGCGTTACTCAGAACGACGGTATGAAGCTCGAATCCGGGGGAGGGTGGGCGCGGTTGCACCCGCGGCGGGCCAACCGCTCGTTGGAAGACCAGGTGTTCGACCGTATCTTGGGTGCACTCATGAGCCAACTGCACCTCCTATAGTCTTCCCGCATAGGTGCTGCGTGGAGGGCATGACGAACAGTTAGTGAGCGGTGCGACGGCGCCGGGCTTGGATGAACACGGTCAGCAGAAGAGCGGCGGGGATTAAGAGGGCGGATTGGGGATGGTGCAGCACAGCACCCATCACTACCATGAGGCCCGTCGTGATTACGGCCCGTTCATGACCTTGAAGGGAAGACTCGGCGTGTGTGGTGTCCAACCATGGACTTTCGGCAACATACCAAGAGATGATGAGGCCTGCCCAGAACAGCATGTGAAGGGGGGTGACGGGAACCGCGAGCGGCAGGAGTATCCACAGAACCAGACTTAGCGCGGCCACCAGCACCAAGGGCGCGACCGACGAGTGGATATAGCGATGGAGATTGCTATCGGGCCAGAACTGGCGCAGAAATGCGGCGTCGACATCCCGATGGTACCAGCGGGTCAGGGCATTGCGCCGGAAGCGGTAGGCGAGAAACACCCACAACATCCACGCGGTGGCGCTGGGCAGGAAGACCGCAAATAGTGCGCTCCGAAACAGCGCGGCGGTCTCTAGAATATAGAGAGCTTGGATGGGCATGCGAAAGAGGCTTAGCCCCAAGCGCCCTACCTCCCATAACGGCATAGTCCACGCGGGAACGTTTCCCCAAGGGCGCCTCCGGCGCAGGCGATTCTGGGAGCGCCAGTCGCGAATGATTTGCCGATTCAGCTGACGCCCGATTCCTTGCTGAAGCAAGCGAATCTCGGCGTAATCGGCGCTCTGAGACTGAATAGTAATCAGGTTTAACCGTCCTGCCACGAGCATCACCGCCAGCCATGCGGCAAGCCACACGGCCACGATGTCGACCAAGGCGCCCCCGAGCGGGTGGCCGAGGAAAGGAGCGACCGTCCATCGAAATGGTGTCGTGACCCACGGACCCAAAAGGTCGAGGGGAATCATGACGGCGGGCAAAATCCAAAGCCAACGCATCGGCCGGCTGGCACGCGCAGAGCGGGAGACCGATAATAGCCACGACAGGGTTTGCAACGCGAGTGCTGCTGTGGTCGTCAGGAGGGATGCGGCGTAGAGATGGCGTCCCCCAGACAGGCCAAACAGCACGGTACTCGCAATGGCGCCGATGAGCAACACCTTGAATTGGGCGGGCAACAGCGCAGCAGTTGTAATGGCACGACGAGAAACAGGACTCGGTGCCAGCCATTCCAAATCCCCGTGCGCCAACAGGAAGGGCGGGCGCATGAGCGCGGCTGCCCACCAGACCATGGCCATCCCATAGAGGACGGTGGGCAATATTGGCCAGAGTGGGGGCACTCGTCCGACGCCTACCTGTTCGGCGGTGACAACCAGTCCAGACCAGCTGACGACAACCCATCCCCCCAAAAAGAGAGCGAGGTAGACGATATACAACTGGGTCATCAAGTCGGTCTTCTGCGTGTTCACTCCCAGAACGGCCAGCCAGTAGCGGGCGCCTGCCGTCCACTCTCTCATGCGCAGTCGTCCCACCAGGGCGGCGCTTTTCATGCCGAAGAGCCCCGACGCGTCTTCAACGCGTCCTTCAAGAGGCGGTATGGGATGGTGCTAAGGGAGGTGTCGGCATACCGAGTGCTCACGTCCTCCCAGACCACATCGTCAATAATGGTTCCTTGGTCCAGCACGATAAAGCGGTCCGGCGGGTAGTCTTTCGGCAGCACATGGGTGCTGGCCATGACAGTTGTGCCGCCGTCAGCGGCCTCCCGGAGACGCTTGGCGAGGTATTCCTGAGAATAGGGGTCGAGCGGGCCGAAGGGTTCGTCGAGCAGAATCACGGCTGGTTGGGTCAATAGGGTCATGGCCAAAGCCAGCTTGTACTGCATGCCGCGGGAGAAGCTGGAGGGATAGGCGCGGCGGTTGGAATCCAAGCCGAACACGTGCAGCAGGGATGCTGCCGACTCTTGCCATGAATGCAGCGAATGAGCCTCAGCCACCCAGGTCAAGTGTTCCCAGGCCGTGAGCTCGGGATAAAACTGGGGAGTGTCCGGCACAAGTTTGACCCAGCCACGCATGTCCCGTTCATGCATTTCGGCCGCTAATCCGTTGACGGCGATGACTCCTTTTTGCGGCCGCTGCCAGCCCGCCAGAGAGCGGAGCAGGGTGGACTTTCCGGCGCCATTTTCGCCGACGAGAATGCTGTATTGACCTCTTGGCAACGTCAACGCGACATCCGTTAAGGCGTGGTAGCCGCCGTATTGGACGTGCAGTCCTTGGGCCGTGATGCCCTCTGCATGGGATAACGTATCGTTGTCAGCCATGGGGACACTGTAGCACGGACCACATGTCCTGTCTCTGCGCCGAGCCTCTTTTAGGATAGTTGGGGAGCGCAAAGAGAGCCGGGGCCCCAAATGGCGCCTTTTGGAGACACTTCCACTGTAGGCATCGGCGAAATTACGGCGGTCCAGCGCACCACTGGACTTAATTCTGACAACATGCTGGCTGCCACCGCAGGGGATGCCGATGGTCGCATTTTGCACG
Source organism: Bacillota bacterium (assembly GCA_021799435.1). Lineage (GTDB taxonomy): Bacteria > Bacillota > Sulfobacillia > Sulfobacillales > Sulfobacillaceae > Sulfobacillus_B. Next base: position 5,902 of record JAJZAN010000012.1, read on the forward strand.
TCGGCAGACGAAAACGCCCATCTGTTCTGGACGATTCGCAGGGGCCGAGCGGGTGACTTCGGTGTCATAACCTCCTATACGTTTAAAGTGCGACCGGACCCTGTCGGGTCGGCATTTTCATAATCACGCCTCCTCGGCAAAACGGCCTGCATTCTCGTAACCCTCTCCTTGCATCACTCACGATTTACCCCAGACAACGTCGCACTATAGTCGCGGCCCAACGTTTCTTAAGGATTGGCAGTACCCCGGCACCCGCAAGCAAACCGCTTCTTTCCGACGGAACGGCATGATTAACGAAAGCTCAACGAGGTGCGGGGCATGGCACACCGCAGATGGCTCACAGGCATGGTCGAGCGTGCAGGTGTGTGTGGGCTCCAGCGGCGTACGCCTCCCGTATCGAAAGCGTAGACGAAGATGCGGGGCAAGTGGTAATGTCCCCTTGGATGGAACTATGAACGACTCAAACGAAACCGAATACCGAAAGGCCACGCACAAGCAAGGGGGCAGGAATATGTCCAGTCAGACACTATCGAAATTTCTCCACGACAACTTGGAAGACCTCAAGAGTCAAGGGCTATATAACGTCATCGATCCGCTTGAGAGTGGGAACGGTCCTGTGATTCGCATTGGGGGACGGGAGCTTGTCAACCTATCGTCAAACAACTACTTGGGACTTGCTACGGATGAAAGGTTGATTAGTGCTTGCGTTGCCGCTACAACGGCGGCGGGCGTTGGCGCGGGCGCGGTTCGGACCATTAATGGAACACTGTCCGTGCACGTCGAACTGGAAAAAAAACTAGCGGAGTTTAAGCATACAGAAGCTGCCATCGTATTTCAGTCGGGCTTCAATTGCAATATGGGTGCGATTTCTGCGGTCATGGACACGAACGACGCCATTTTGTCTGACGAGTTGAACCACGCATCCATCATTGATGGATGTCGGCTGTCACGAGCAAAGATTATCCGCTACAAGCATTCCGACATGGACGATCTGCGGCGAGTGGCGCACGAGGCTAAGAGTTCGGGTCTCTATAATAAAGTCATGGTCATCACAGACGGTGTCTTTTCGATGGATGGAGACATTGCAAAACTTCCGGAAATCATTGACATCGCCGAGGAATACGATCTCATCACGTATGTCGATGACGCGCACGGCTCAGGCGTTCTGGGAAATGGTGCTGGTACGGTCAAACACTTCGGATTGTCAGACAAAGTCGACTTTCAAATCGGAACATTGTCAAAGGCGATCGGTGTTGTCGGCGGATATGTCGCAGGTAAGCAGGAATTAATTGACTGGTTGAAAGTACGCGCCCGCCCGTTTCTGTTTTCCACATCGATGACGCCGGGTTCAGCTGCAGCTTGTATCACAGCCTTGGATATCCTGATGACCAGTACAGAACTCCAAGAGCGGCTGTGGGACAATGGCAACTACTTCAAGCAAGGCCTGAATAGGCTCGGTTTTGACATCGGTCACAGTGAGACACCCATTACCCCGTGCATTATCGGAGAAGAGGTGCTGACGCAGACCTTCAGCAGACGTCTCTACGAGGAAGGAATTTACGCGAAGTCCATCGTCTTTCCGACGGTGCCAAAAGGCACGGGACGCGTGCGGAACATGCCGACATCTGCCCACACCCGGGAGATGTTGGACCGTGCCTTAGCCATCTATGAAAAGGTCGGGAGGGAACTCTCGATTATCTCATAACGCGGCAAGCGTCTCAGACATATGCAGCATGAATTGAGGGGTCAGCCATGAAGACAATTCTAGTGACCGGAGCTCTTGGCCAAATCGGGTCCGAACTGGTGACAAAATTACGCAGTCTGTATGGAGAAGACCACGTCGTGGGCACGGACATTCGCTCGGACGCCGACAACCCGGTTAGAGGCGGGGGTCCTTATGAGACACTCGACGTTACAGACGGAAAGCGATTTCTTGCGATCGCCAAACAATATCAGGTGGATGCCGTGATTCACCTGGCCGCCCTACTGTCAGCAAAAGCAGAAGCGCAGCCGCAACTCGCATGGCACCTGAATATGACGGGTCTCGTCAATGGCCTGGAGACGGCGAGAGAACTCCAATGTCAGTTTTTCACGCCGAGTTCTATTGCGGCTTTCGGACCGTCTACGCCTCCAGACCAAACCCCGCAAGACACTATCCAAAGGCCGACTACCATATACGGTGTCACGAAGGTATCGGGGGAACTTTTGTGCGATTATTACTACCAGCGGTTTGGTGTAGATACGCGGGGCGTGCGGTTTCCAGGGCTCGTCTCATACGTGACGCCTCCGGGCGGAGGAACGACAGACTACGCCGTGGAGATTTACTACCATGCGATCCAGCACAAGAAGTACACGTCTTATATCGCGGCTGGCACGAAGATGGACATGATGTATATGCCGGATGCCCTCGACGCCATTGTTCAACTGATGGAGGCTGACCCGGGCAAGCTGATTCACCGCAATGCATTCAATATCGCGGCCATGAGCTTTGCTCCAGAGGACGTTGCGGCGGCGATTCAGGCACGGATACCGGAGTTTGTGTTGACGTATGATGTGGACCCTGTCAGACAAAGAATTGCGGAGAGTTGGCCTAATTCTATTGACTCGCGCTGTGCTGTGGATGAATGGGGATTCAGGCCGAAATATGACCTCGAATCAATGACCACGGACATGCTCGAAAAGTTACTGAAACGATCTGTAACGATTGAATAGTGAGGCCATGCAGGCGTCTCACATGATGCAATAGGTTTCTGCACCGTCTAACATGGTGAGTCAAGAATCTGTGCCCAGGAGGCGCGGACAAGTGAATATGGGTCATGACGTTAAGCGGGTCGACGTGGGTGTGCTCCCAGTGGACGACGTGGAGACCACCAAGGCCGTTTACCGCGATGTGCTCGAGAGACCGGTGACGTACGAGACTGCCGATTTCGCAAGACATTGCGTTTGACAACCTCTCCATTGCGACCAGGGTGGTCCCGACGGACAGTCACCGAGGAAGGCAACGCCCAGAGCCCTGCGTATGGGTCGAACAGGTCGATCCCATTGTCGATGGCCCGAAGACCCGCGGCACCCAGTTTGTGTCACGCCCGACAGATGAGCGAGCCGCAGTGGGGTCTTCGGACGGCCACCTTTGCGGATCCCGCCGGCAACCTGTGGGAACTGGCTCAGGAAAGCGCGAGTGATGAAGGACACGGATGGTCCTCGGCTGACGACAACCGTGACACTTCCGCGCGGTTCAATGTCGTCGGCCCGGTTGGGTTGTCCCCTGAACACAGGATCCTGGATGCGTTGCGCTCCCGTTCGAATGATTAGCGCTCTAAAGTGATTCTGACGGCAGCCAAATGGAGCAGTTTCGCATGCTGTCCAAGGACCCATTGACGGTAAACGTCCCGGACTCGATGAGACACCGAATGCGCCAGAAGATCAGCGCATCGTTCATGATCTGGGGATGTCGTCCCAAACATTCGCCGACCAGCCGCACGGCGGAAAGGGGTTGTTGACGACGAAGCAGGCCGTGGGCCTGCTCGATAATGAAGGGATCCCAATAATCCACCCCAACGGTCTCGACATGGCCATTCGTGATATGGCGCAAGTAGCCGCGGCTGTCGACCAGCCGGTGCCAGCGCGCGATGGCGTCAGCCCGAGCAGATTGGGACAACGGAATGGCGTGATCCTGCAGTGCCGCGAGCTTATCCAAGACAATCTCGCCGGTATATTTGATGAAGTACTGGACATCGGCAGTATTATACACACGCGCATAAGCCTGGTTGACGTTAATGACTGACACCGGGGCCGTCGCCGGCAAATACGCGATCACCCCTAAGTATCCGGTCATCTCGGCCGGGTTCTCGGCTGCCCAAATGACGACCGCGTCATCGGCACTTCTGGACTGCAGCCATGTGCGGAACTGGTGCCAGCTCCGCTTCAGGCGTTCCAAGTACCTTGGGTCAGGGGGAGCGAGCACCTGGGTCCACCACTGGACGCGATCCTCCCCCGTCTCCTGGCTTAGCATGTCGCCGAGCGGCCCGGAACTTAAATCGTCGGCCAACGCCACGACCGGATCGGGCAACGCTAATAATTGCATGGCTGCTTGGATAGACTGCCCAAAGACCACATGAGTTTTCTGCATGCGACGACTCCTATTCAAGAATGGGTCCGTTCACCCGACGGACCTGCAACGTTGGACACATCAATGACCGAGATGGCTGGCCATGGTGAAAGCACCATGGCATTTGTATTCGGACTGGTTCTGACCTTCAGCCCCCGAGTCCGGACCTACCCCTTTCAAATGATTTCTCGGTTCTTACGGGCCAATCCTTCCGGGAGATTCACCTCCGAAACAGCCTGATTAACTCCATAAGCCAACTTTCCCGCCATGACGGGATGCGGCGGCCCATCCCGGCCCAAAACAAGCAAGATCGTGATGTGGTAGCGGTTCCGCTGGGCTACGCGGCCCGACCACAATACAACACTATCCTCTATGGCGACGTTTTCAGGGCCTTCCACGTACGACCTCCATCCTGCGTTTCCCACACGAGACCGCCGCCGGCTCTCTGGGTCACCGCGAAGGCCGTGGTGGACGAGACGTCGTCCAATGCTTTCACCTGACGCAGGGGCAGCGAGTGTACTGAAAGGGGTCGCCAAGATCGGCCGCCGTTGGCGGTTTCATAGAGCGTCGCCCCCGTAATCGAACCCTGACCATTCGTGGTCTTCGCCAGGTACAACCCGAAGTTCATCGTCGCGAACGACCAGAGAGGACCGCCGAGCTGGGTGGTGAACGGCAGCAACGTCCCCATGGTCCATGTCCGGCCGCCGTCATGAGTGGCATAGGTCGCAATCTCCGTATTGTTGGCTTCCACCGCCATCAGCCCATCTTGGGCATTGAAGAACGTGGGCGCGAAGGTCCAGTTCAAGACCTCGCCGGCCCGGACTGCGAGCGGAACCCGGTGCCAGTTGTTGCCTCCGTCCATGGTTCGCCACAGCATCGCACTTTCGGCCGTTTGCCCCGTCTGGCCGCCTGTGATAAAACCCTCGCGGGACGAGGCGAACGCAACCCCGCTCTTGTCTCCGAACACGGGAATGGGGTGCGCCGACTTCGGATGCGCATGGGGTTGGGCCATCATTTGCGAAGTGACACTGGAGGGCAGCAGAGTCCATGTCTTCCCGCCATCGACGGTGGCGTCCAGCACCATACTTTCCGTGCCAGAGGCACCCGCCATGTCGGTCGCCATCCACGCGGCTCGGCCGGACGTCGTGGCGATAAAGGCAATGCCGTCGTTATGAGGGGGAGCGGCCGTCCGATTCCAATGGACTCCATGCATGGTGGTGACCCAGGCTGAGAAGGGCGGCTTCTGGGTGAGGTTGGTCGCGACCGCTGCCCAGGCCACGTTTTTTGAAACAAGGTGAACGGTCAACGTCGCATCCCGGGGGAGTGGCGAGGGCGTTTCCACGCTCCAGTGCTGCCCGCCATCTTGGGTCCACCAAACGGCGTCTTGACTCCATACCCACCCGACCGACGGCGACACCATGTCGATAGATTGCGGGTTGAAGGGACCGGCAAGTGCGGTGGACCCGCGCGGACGGCCGGATCTCTTGGATGGACGATGATTCGCGACGCGGGCGCTCGTGGCCCGGACGGTCTTGTGCGTGGATTGTCGCTGCGCGGCGGGTGTCGTTTGGGTGCCGCACCCTGCCAAGGCTGCGGCGCTCATCAGGATAATGGCGCCGCTGATAGTCCACTGTTTCATGGCCATACAGTCCCTTCGCTTATCTCACTGATACAACGCCACTTCGAGCATGCAGTTACCCGAGAGCACAGGACGATGGCGCATTACTTCAGCCCTCATGCGTATTCGCCCCCGATCCGGGATGCCCGGCAAGAAGACACCAATGCGGAACTTTTCAAGGCAGAACGTCCGCATGACCATGGAGGAGCTCAAGGCCACCCACCAAACGCCCCACGTCAAAGAGCGAGCGGATGGATGGCGTGGGTCCGATGTCATCGAGCACGCCGCCGGTCACTCCGGGACGTAAAGTGGTCGCGCAAAACCGAACCGAAAGGATCCAACTGCCGAATCCCATAGCGGCGGCAAAGCCCCGTCAACAGGCCCGGATGGACGCGATCGGCAGGCGTTCAGGAATATTCACGGTCTGCGGCATATGACGTCCCTCCTTCAGCGACCTCAGCATAGGGAGCGTGGCAAGTTGAGTCTCTGGTGACGTTTGTGCCGGGCTATGCGGGCCAAATGAAACGAAAGGGCTCCGGATGTCGTTATGATCGGCAGTATCTGGCCAGAATCAGAAGCGGGGGATAGTGTGAAACCAATTATGTGGGGTGTTGTGGGCTTGGCCATGGTTTCGACCGCGGCAGGTTGTGGTTCGCTGACCGCCCAAGGCCCGCGTTCAGTACCGCTAGCTGTCATCAGTTACGATTCCAGTATAAAATCCGTTGGCACCGCGTGGCCTAGCGCCGCGGCCCGCTGGTCTCCGTCCGGTCGGCAGTTCGCGTTCAGTGTCAATCCCCAAACGGGCACCGCCATCGTGGGACTTACTGCTTCGCTGCGCACTCGCCAAGAGCAGTTGGGTCCAGGTCGCCACATCGTCGCGTTGACCGCCCACTACGCCATAGTCGCATCAGCGTCCGATAGGCGCGATTGGCTCTATCCGCTAATTGGCAACCGCTTGGGGAATCCCGTGGCATGGAACGCTCCCACCGACACATGGCAGACGTGGGTGCAGACCCGTCAGGGACCGGCCATTGTGACGGGTGGCTATCACTCGCAGAAGGCGGCATTGACCGAATCCACTGGAGATCGAATTCCGCTTTCGGGAAGCCAAGTGTTCGTGTCTCCCGATGGCAAGTACGGAGCCGTGACCGGTGGAACCCGGCTTTCTCGCAACGTCGCCAGTCCTGGGGCGTTCGCTCCCAGTCGATACCAACCGAGCCCGGTCACCACCCCCATCACGGTGTGGAATTTTGATGCCATCACGCCACGCCCCATGGTGACCATTCACCTGCCCGCCGTTCACCTGCCGAAAGCGGCCGGCGGTGCCTTAGTGGGGTACCTGGAGTTTTCGCCGAACGAGCAATATCTTGCGGTATTGGTCACAGGCAACGACGGTGTCGGACCGAAACTTGTCGGAAAAACCTTCATTTATGAGGTGAGTTCTGGGGAGTTGGTGGGCACCGCCCCGTACGGCAATGGGATGATGTGGGCTTTGGACTCACAGGGTCTGTGGCTGGGGACGCCGCTGCCACAGGGACAGGGCAGGGATCGGTTGGTGAACATTCACGGGGCCACTCTGTGGACCTGGCCTGACGGCAGGAGCCAGGGCGTCGTGTCTCCGGTGTCCGGACAAGCGCTGGTGGTGGTGCACCGGGGGCATCTAGCTGTGTGGAACAAGAACCGAGGGTTTACCTCTCTCGCGCATCTCCGCACGTATCCTCCGAACACCGCCGTCCAAGCGCCGGGCGGGGCTGGCATTTTGATGAACGTGGGAGGTGAGATGCTCTATTGGGGGGCCAAGTCATAAGGGAAGGAGTTCACGCTTCTTTCCAGCGAGCGGCCGAATGCCGTTCCGTCAGGGCCCCTGGCGGGGGCTATAATGCTCGGAATAGGTCACCACGCGCCACTGGCCGTTCATCCGACGGAAAAAGGCGGCACCTGCTTCTCCGTTGATAACGGGTGTGGCGTGGGCGCCTTGCGCAAAGGCTACAGTGGCTCGCCAGGTGGCTCGGGCCCAGGGACCCAACGCCACGACAGACTGAAGGTGCACGCGGACACGCTCGCGGGTAATGCGTTCGGATCGGATCACGCGCATCGTGACGTCATAAATGTGACGGTCTCTGGCGTATAGCGGCGACCCCGGTACAAAGGTTCTCGCCAGGTCTTGCGATTCGGCCTTCCACAAGCGACGCTTCATGGTGGGCGAGGGAACGTGCCCTAACGGAAGCACGTGGGTTGAAAGAACTACAGGATTTTCCAAGGACAGCATCCGTTGCAGGACCGGCTGGACTGCCGATCGGGCTTGATCGGTGCTGATGGCCACGCCGCTGGCAATCGCCAACGCGCCCAAGATACTGACAGACGCTATTGCCCCCAAACGCATCGCACTATCCCTTCTCTCTATCAGCATGACGGGTACGGCCGACCGAATGTTGCCGCTCATGATTGGGTTGCTGGACATGTGTAGGAAAAACCCGGGCGCCAGACTTCCTCCCCTTGGTTTGCGGGCATGATGGGGCCGTTAGATCCATATCTTGCATGAAGGGGGTGAATCGCCTAGTGACGAACGAAGGGGCTCGTGTGTTGGTGACGGGCGGAACGCGGGGGATCGGATTTGCGGTGGCCCACCAGATTGTGCGTCAAGGCGGCCGAGTCATGTTGGTTGGAACTGATGCCGAACGCGCCCAAGAGGCGGCGGCGTCGCTTGCCGCCCCGGGCCGGGTCTTCAGCATGGGTTGCCGGATTGAGGGCAATGAGCGCCAATCTCGTCGACTAGTGGAGGCGGCTGTAGAGTCGCTGGGTGAACTCACTGGCGTGGTGAACGCCGCCGGTGGAGCGACGGTTGGGCACGCCCTGGATCTGAGTTGGTCACGGTGGAAAGAGGACGTGGACACAAAGCTATGGGGATACTTTGCCCTTATGAGAGCCGCCGTGCCTCACTTGGCATCACCGGGGGGCGTCATTGTGAATATCTTGGGCGTGGCTGGAAAAGATCCCAACCCCCGTCTCGCACCAGGAACGGTGATAAACGGCGCCCTGCGGGGATTGACAAAAATTTTGGCGGACGATTTGGCGCCGCGGGGGATCCGCGTGTTGGCCGTGAATCCCGGAGCCACCGAAACCGATTTGCTTCGCGAGATGGCTCAAGGCTACGCGCGGCTGAACGGAGTGTCCACAGACGAGGCCTTGGCGGCCATGCGGTCTAGTGGACCCCTGGGGCGGCTGCCAACAGCCAGCGACATTGCCGCAGCTGTGGTATTTTTGATGTCTGAGGAGGCCGCCTTGATCACGGGCACCAGCCTCGACATTGACGGCGGAGTCCACCGCGGCCCCGCTTAGGATGGGGCGGATAGGATGCGTACATTTTGGACTAACCTGCGGACGTCGCACCCCGGGGTCACCACCATTGTCACGGGAAACGATCTTAACGGCACGATTCTGATGGTGGGTGGCAGCCATTTGCTAGAAGACCGCCGCCGGGACGATCGGGTGGAAGACCTGCAGGGCGGGTATGTGACTGCAGGCTTTTGGGACAGTCACTTTCATTTGACGGAGTACGGCCGCAGCTTTGGTCGTCTGCGATTCAGCGAGGGCGATACGCGGGAGGTGGTCCTGGGCCGCGTGGAGCAACACGCCCGCACAAAGCCTCCCGGAGAATGGATTATTGGCGCGGGGTGGAATCACGCCGCTCTTCAGGCAGATCCGGACAAGGAACGTTTGGACAGGGCAGGCCTGGGGCACCCCGTGTTGCTCATGAGCTTGGACTATCACACCGCTTGGATTAACCAAGAAGCCCAGCGGAGGCTCGGTGTGACGGTCGGCCCGGAGGGAATCCTGCGCGAGACAGCGGCTTTCCATGCCCAGGAGGAAGCCATGCGGTTGGATGCCACAGATCCCGCTGAACATGTCGCTCGGGGAATGCGGGAAGCCGCCAGGCTGGGATTGGTGGGAGTGACCACCATGGAAGATGTGGGTGGTCTGGCAGCACTACAATCGATACCTTCTGGCGCTGTCCGCATCCGCACTCAAGTTTTCCTGCGAGACGGGCACGCGGAGTGGCTTTTGGCCTCGGGATTGAAGGCCGGATTCGGATCGGACTTTCTCCGCGTCATGGGTGTCAAGCTATTTATGGATGGCGCTCTGGGATCACACACCGCTTGGATGAAGCAACCCTATGCCGACCAATCCGATACGGTGGGGATGTCAGTGCTGCCGAAGGAACGATTACTCGGGATCTTGGAACGCTTGACAGAGCAGCAGGCGGTGGCAGCTGTGCATGCCATTGGAGACCGGGCTATCCATGAGGCATTGCTTGCGTTTAAGCGGTGGCCAGCCCAGTTAGGAAGCATGAAGAGCCGCCTTGAGCACGCGCAACTGCTGGACGATGAAGATCTGGCTTTGTCAGCCCAAGGACCCGCGGCGCTGTCTCTGCAGCCATGCCACCTGCTGTTCGACAGGCCTATTGCTGACCAAAGCTGGGGCCCGCGGGGGCGACATGCCTTTCGCATCAAAGATATTTTAGGTGCACGAATCGACACGGTATTCGGGTCGGACGCCCCGATCGCGGACCCCAATCCTCTGTGGGGACTGTGGGCAGCTGTGCATCGAGGGAGGCCCGGCGATACGCCGTGGTACCCCGAGCAGCGCATTTCTGTTCGCGAGGCCATCCAGGCCTACACGGAGAGCCCCGCTCGCATCGATGGCCGCCCATCCGGGCGCCTGGAGCCGGGATGCTGGGGCGACCTGACCGTCTGGTCGGAGGACCTCGAAGAGGCACTTATCCACAAGACACCCGAAGACATCCGGGTTGTTGCCACCATCGTGGGAGGTCGCCGATTGGTGTAAATGCGTTGCCGCAATTCGACTAGAGGCATGTCGATAATTGTGGATATTTTGGGGATAAGGGTGTGAAAAAACTGTGGATGCCCTGTGGGCAAAGGCAGGATTTGTCCTTCTGCAACGAGAAACTTGCCTCCAGTAGGAGGGAGGGTTTCGAAAGTGCTGGATGAGCGGTGTCCAACATGTGGATCCGAGGATGTGGTTACAACTGGGCCCCTGACGGTGGAGGGGCGCAGCGCATCGGTCACGGTGGTACAGGGGCGCCAGTGCACCTTATGCGGAAACCTGCAAGTGATAATCCCGCAAGCATTGTTAGTCCGCCTTTATCCACCTGGCGTCCGATACCTGACCGAGTCGCGGCGAACCCGGCTGCAGCATCGCCGTCGTGCGCGAGGCCATCAATTGGGTGTCTGAAGCATGCGGCGTATGAAGAGAGCGGCAGTTCGCGACGGCGGGCTGCCGCTTGATTTGTAGAAGGGGAAGGGCCAAACTCAAAGGAGGGCCGACAATGCCCTAAGCATGGGGTCACTCGTGGGTGGCCCGGGGGAGGTTCCCGTTATTACGCAGCAGTGGGCATGGAACGAAGTGTTGCAACGCGGGGGCTACTTGCCCAGCGAAGAGATTGCGTTGATGCTGGGGTTGGCGGCGGAGATGGGCCGTCCCCTCCTGTTGGAAGGTCCGTCGGGGAGCGGGAAAACCGCCGTAGCGTACGCGGCCGCGCACGGGCTAGGCGAGTCGGTCATTCGTCTGTCGTGCTATGAGGGTCTTGGGGCAAGCGAAGCCCTATACGATTGGAACTATCATGCTCAGTGGGCGGAATTAGCCGCCAACCGCGGGGCGGACCCCTTCCGAGAAGATTTTCTCATGGCGCGTCCGCTGCTCCAAGCTATTCGTAGCCCCTCGTCGGTGCTCCTCATTGACGAAGTGGATCGGGCCGATGAAGCATTCGAAGCCCTGCTTCTGGAGTATCTCAGTGAATTTCAGATTTCCATTCCAGAGCGCGGCACCGTCAAAGCGGACCATCCACCCCTGACCATTCTGACGTCCAACCGCCAACGACCGCTGTCTGACGCGTTGAGGCGGCGGTGTGTTTATCTCTACGTTGATTGGCCAGACTTGGCGCGCGAGGAGGAGGTCGTGCATTTTCACGTTCCCGACTTGACTGAGGCGTTGGTACGGTCAGTGGTGGGAGCTGTACGCAAGGTGCGCGAATGGGACCTCATCAAACCGCCAGGTTTGTCGGAAACTATCGACTGGGCCGAGGCGACTCGCTTGCGTCAGGTGTCCTCTTGGAACCAAACATGGGTCGAACAGACGCTGGGTATTATTGTTAAGGACGCGCTGGACCTCGAGCGGGTCCGGCAACGCGTGGCCGAGTTGGTGGAGCCAGCCACGTGACTGGAGTCGGTCCCAGAGCCTGGGGTGCTGGGCGCAGAGGAGGCCCCGCCCATGGGTCTGGATGATCCGGACGGGGACGGGGATGACCGTGACGTGGAGGTGGGCCGGGCGAGGGCCAGCCGCGGCCACGGACACATGATTAACGCCGGGTTACCCAGCGAACTTCCGGAATGGACCCGGCGTTTGCCGGAGCGTCGCACGGATTTGTCGCACCTAGTGCGGAAGGGAGCGCCTCGGGGATCCCGCTGGCGCGTGGACTGGCCCAAGACCATACGGCGTTGGTCGCGGCGCGGCTATGCTGACGCCTCCCTGGTTTGGGAGCGTTCTCTTCGCGGACCGTCGCCTATTGTGGTGCTGTGGGACGTATCAGGTTCCATGGCGTCTTATGCGGCTTGGTACTTTCCCTGGCTGTATCGGCTGGTGACGGCCGAGAGTGCGGTGCACGTATTCGCGTTTGGCACGGCATTAGCAGACCTGACCGATCGGTTTCGGAAGCCGTACCGAGAGGCCTTGCAAGCGCTCTATGAGGAGACCGATTTGTGGGGCAGCGGCACGGCCATAGGAGACACATTTCAGGATTGGATTACGCGGTATGGCCGTCGTCTGTTGGGCCCGGCCACCACGGTGCTAGTCATCAGCGACGGATGGGACGCGGGTAATCCGGAAACTCTCCAAGACGCCATGCATCGCTTAGCCAGTCGCACCCGACGGATTGAATGGATTAATCCATTAATGGTCACGGAAGGATTCGAGCCGAAAACCCGAGCCTTGCGCATTGCCCGTCAATTCACGGACAATATGAGTGCGGGCGCGTCTCCAGAGGAACTGGTGCGCTTGAACTGGAGGCTGGGATTCGGCCGCTAGCGGCAGATTGCTCAACAGGGGGGAAACCATGAAACCAGCAGCATTCCAATATTTTCGTGCTTCCACTACGGACGAAGCCCTTGATCGATTAGCACAACATCCTGGCAGCAAGGTGTTGGCGGGCGGTCAAAGTTTGGTGCCGTTGATGAACTTTCGTCTGAGCCGTCCTGATGTCCTCATTGACATCAATGGCGTGGCGGATTTGGGTCGTTTGGCGATAGAGGATGGGGAACTTAGGATTGGTGCCTTGGTGAGGCACCGGCAGCTGGCGGAGAGTGGTGACGTGGCCGGGGCAGTCCCGGTCTTGCCTCTCGCCGCGAAACATATTGGCCACTGGGCTATCCGCAACCGCGGAACCATCGGGGGAAGCGTGGCTCATGCGGACCCGGCCAGTGAATTGCCGGCTGCGCTGGTGGCCCTGCAGGGAACCGTGGTGCTCCGATCGGCCCGCGGGGAGCGCCGTGTCGCCGCAGAGGAATTTTTTCAGGGGTTCTTCAATACCGACTTGGGCGAAGGGGAACTCATCGTCGAGGTGCGCATCCCGATTTCGAAGAGTCGTTTCGGGTTCAATGAAGTCGTCCGCCGACCGGGGGACTTTGCTTTGGTCGGGGCGTATGTGGAGCGTTCCGGACCCGGCGGGTCAGTCACCTGGTTTGGCCTGGGCGGGCGCCCGGAGCGGCTTTTAGTGGATGCTTGGCCACAGGATGCGGCCGGGCGGGGGACTTTGTTGGAGGAATTGGTTGAGGGGCTCCCATTGGACGTCAGCGAAGATTACAAGCGCGCGATGGCGGTTACAGTTGCTGAGCGTGCATACCAGCAAGCGGAAGGGGAGAAGTAGACCATGGCCGATGAACGCGTTGAGGTGGTCTTGCGGGTAAACGGACGGGATCATCGTCTCGAGGTTTCGCCCCGGTGGACCCTGTCCGATGTGCTGCGCCATCAGGTGGGGTTGACCGGAACGCACGTGGGTTGCGAGCAGGGCGTGTGTGGAGCTTGTACGGTGCTCTTGGACGGTGAGCCCGTGCGGAGCTGCCTGATATTCGGCGTGCAGGCCGAAGGCCACAATGTCACGACTGTCGAGGGCATCACTCCCGAGAGTGGGCTGTCGCCCTTGCAGGAGGCTTTTAGGAAACACCACGCCTTGCAGTGCGGGTACTGCACACCGGGTATGCTTCTCACGGCTCAAGCTTTGTTGGACCGCGAGCCGAATCCCAGTGAGGAGACCATTCGCGAGGCACTGACCGGCAACTTGTGTCGATGCACCGGGTATCAATTTATCGTGGACGCGGTCATGGCTGCCCGTGGTCAAGGGAGGGGTGCCTAATGGCAGAGGTATTGCGGCCGCAAATGATGGGAGCTCGGGTCTCGCGGGTGGAGGATCCCCGCCTCTTGAGCGGCCAAGCGCGCTTCCTGGATGATATCCAGGTTCCGGGCATGCTGGAGGTCGCTTTCGTACGGTCCCCGCATGCTGCTGCCAAAATTGTCGCCATCGACGCGGACGCTGCACGGCGGCTGCCTGGGGTCTACGCGGTGATAACACACCAAGAGTGTCCCATCGTGTTGTGGAACCAGGAATCGTACAAAGTAGGCCAACCGGCCTTGGCGGACGGTGACGTCGCCTACGTGGGTCAGCCGGTTGTGGCCGTCATTGCCGAAAATCGCTACATCGCCGAGGATGCAGCTGAACTGGTCCGAGTGGAATATCAGACTCTAACCCCAGTCTGGGATATGCGGGACGCCATCCACGAAAAGCCGCGCCGTGTTCATGAGCAGGCTGAAAACGTCTTCTTCCAGAAGAGCCGCCAAACACCGGGCTTTGACGAGGCTTTTGCGGCCGCTCCGCACCATCTCAAGGCGAGCTTTCGCACCAACCGCCAAACGGCCGTGACCATGGAGCCACGAGGCACAGCGGCCATGCTGGATGCCGCCAGCGGCCGGTTGACCGTGTATGCGTCAACCCAGTCCCCACACCGCATGCGGGAGGACATTTGCACCTTGCTAGACATCCCGGAGCATCTTGTTCGGGTGATTGTCCCGGAGGTGGGCGGCGGTTTTGGCATGAAGGCGACGTGCTATCCCGAGGACGTCGTGGTGGCGCATGCCGCGGTGAAGTACCGAAAGCCGGTCAAGTGGATTTCTGATCGGTTGGAGTCGTTAGAGAGCGACGTGCATGCGCGCGATGACATTCATGACGTGGAAGTGGCATTCGACGACGACGGCAAGATTATTGCCATTAAGGATCATCTGATGGCGGACGGCGGCGCCTATCCCGCATATCCCTGGTCGGGAGCGGAGGGCGAAACCGGATTGGCAGCTCGCGTGTTGACCGGGCCGTATGACATTCCGTACTTGGCCACGGAGATTGACTGCACATACTCCAACAAGACTCCGCTGGGCGCCTATCGGGGCGTGTGGGGTCCGATCGCGTCGTTTATCCAAGAAGGGCTGGTCGATCGAGTGGCCCGTCATCTGAAGCTGGATCCGGCGGACGTGCGACGCCGCAATATGATCCGTAAGGAGCAGTTCCCGTACCGGAACGCCGCGCGCATGATTTATGATGAGGGCTCTTATTTGGAGAGCATGGAAGAGGCGCTCAAACTCATCGGCTATGAGGACTTCCGCCATCGGCAGGCCCAACTCCGCCAACAGGGCCGCTATGTTGGGGTGGGAATTTCGGTATTTGTGGAGCCGACCGCCATGGCGTCCTCGGAGGCGGGTGAGGTGGGGTATGAGTCCTGCACCATCCGCATCGAGCCATCGGGGCGCGTGACGGCTGCATTGGGTTTAGGTCCCTCCGGTCAGGGACATGAGACAACAATGGCGCAGATACTATCTGACCAATTGGGAGTGCCCCTTGAGGATATCGTGGTGTTGCACGGCGATACGGACAGCGCGCCCTATGGAGGCGGAACGGGTGGAAGCCGGTCGGGCCCGATTGGGGGCGGTGCAGCGCTGGTCGCGGGACGGCAGATGCGAGAGAAACTCATAAAGTACGCCGCCCATCTATTGGAGGCTAGTGAAGACGATATTGAGTTGGGGGACGGCAAGGCGTGGGTAACCGGGGTTCCGGACCGATCGCTGACGATTCGCACCATTGCTCAGACCGCCTACCTGGACGTGAGCAAGATTCCGGAGGGGATGCCCATCGGCTTAGAAGTCACCGGGCGCTATCTGCCGAAGCGGCCCGTGACGTTCTCCAACGGCACTCATATTGCCGAGGTGGAAGTTGATGTGCACACCGGTGTGGTGAAGGTCACCCGGTATGCGGTGGCCAATGACTGCGGCCGCGTCATCAACCCGACTATTGTGGAAGGCCAAATCCACGGCGGGGTCGCCCAGGGTATTGGCGCGGCCGTGCTGGAGGCCCTGCGCTACGATGAGGATGGCCAGTTGGTCACCACGTCGCTGTTGGACTACCTTCTGCCAGAAAGCACGGATGTACCCAGAATCCAGGTGCAGCACATTGAAACGCCCTCCGACGGTGAAGGCGGGATCAAGGGGATGGCTGAAGGATCGCTCATCGCGGCGCCGGCCGCGGTGGCCTGTGCCATCTCAGATGCATTGGCACCGTTCGGTGGAATGGTCGACACTCTGCCCGTCACGCCAGAGATGGTATTAAAGATGGTCCAGAACAGCTGACGTTCCGGCCGTCGAGGACCCTCACCGCCTAGCGCGGTCGAGGGTCCTTTTTTGCCGGACTGAGGTAAAAGAGCAGGGTCAGGAGCAAAAACAGAGCGTAGAGCGCCATTTGCAGGACACTGGGGGAGGAGGCATACCCGAAGAAAGTGTGCAAGACATCGCCTCCGGCCGATTGTTCGCTCAGAAAGCGCCCTGTGTGCCAGAGAACCGGGTGCGCCCACGGCAGCCAGCCAATGCTTTGAAAGTTTTCGATGGCATCAGCCAACAGAGCGGCACCAAAGATAAGCAGCAGGACTCCGAACACGTTGAAGAAGGTTCCCAGAGCGATGCGGCGACCCAGACGATAGATCCAATCGCTGATGCCCAGCCCGATGGCCAGGCCAATGGCCGCTCCGATCACGAGAGAGACAATGCCGGTCTGGAATGCAACGGCGAGCATGAACACGACCGTCTCTAATCCTTCGCGTCCTACCGTAATGCCTGTCAAGGTGACCAAACCCACACGCGACCGGCGCTCCAAGGCAAGGTCGATATTGTGTTCCAGATGTTTTTTGAGGCCGCGGCTTTGGCTCTTCATCCAAAAGCTCATCGAGGTCAAAATAACCGCGGCTAGGACATAGGTGGACCCTTCCAAGATGGTTTGCAATCGGGTTCCCGCATATTGGTGAACCGTGGCGAAAATGACAATGCCGACCAGCAAATCCACGATCAGAGCGAGAATCACGCCGGCCCAAATTTGTCGGCGCATTCGGTGTTGGCCGATTTTCTCCAAGTAACTAAGCAATATGGCAACAATCATGCTGCCCTCGAGTGATTCTCGGGCGAAGATGACAAGCGTCGGCAACACTCCGAAGGCACTTCCTTTCGGAAACCAAGAATGAGAATCAATATCATATTATGCTAACCTGTCGTAGCATACCCAACTTCTAGGCGCTGAGTCAAGAATGAGAATCAATATCAAGAGATGACATTGGGTTCGTGATAGCATGGACACAACACCAGGAAACAGGGGGATGTAGATGAAGCCGGAGGAAATATTTGAAATTGTCACATGGGGACAACTGGCGCCGGACCCACTTGGACGGCGACTTTATTTCGTGGAGCAAAAGCCCGACAAGAAAACCAATCGCATGCGCCAGCGACTGATGGCGATGGACTGGGAGAGCATGGCGGTGCGGCCGGTGACCACCCAAACGCAAGACTTTCGCCCGGTCGTGTCGCCGGACGGGAACTGGCTGGCCTTCCTGTCGAGGCGGTCGGGATCGACGCAGTTGTGGCGGATGCGTCTCGACGGAGGCGAGCCCGAGCAGGTGTCATTTATTCAAGGAGGAGTCAAGGATTTCAGCTGGGCTCCTGATCTTAGCGGATGGGTGGTGGTGGCCCACATTGAGCATGGCCTTCTGGAGCGTGAGCACCATGTTGCCGAACCGGCGCCGGATGCGCCCGACAGCGAGTGGGACCGCTATTACAATCGGGATGTCAAACATATTACGCATCAGTGGTATAAGTTGGACGGCGCCGGGTTCTTTGACGAAGGGCGTGACCAATTGGTGTGGGTGTCGGCAGACGGCCACATGGATCTCTTGACAAGCGGTTTTCATAATTATGCGGAACCGCGCTTCTCACCAGCGGGAGGGGCGTTGTATGCACTCCGCCGGGACTATGATCCGGAGGGTGACCGTCCCTCTGACATCTTCGTAGACCGCTGGGAATGGCCGGGGCGGGAGAAAACCACGCTGGAATTGCCCCGATGGGCCATCGGAGGTTTGGCCGTATCCTCGGATGGGACATCTATAGCTTTTCTGGCCAGTCAGCCAGACCAGGACCACGGTTACGGGCTAACCAGCCTGTATCGGTGGGATGCAGCCAGTGGACGGCTGGTTGACTTGTCGAGCGCATCGGACCAATGGGTCAGTGATGAGTGCGGTACGGATGTGCCGGCACCCAGCAGTGCGGGGCCTCGTTTTGACGGTGAGCGGATATGGGCCCTGCTCTCGGATCAGGGGCGCGTGATGGCGGCAGCCTTTCAAGACGGACAGGTGGAGCGGTTTCAGGATCAACCGCGGGCAGTCTATGATTTTGCGCCGACCGCATCGGGCATGGCGTTAGCTCTGGCGGATCCGGTTCATCCGTCGGGTATTGCGCTGGTCGGACCGGACGGGACAGAGCGCGTTGTGTGGGCTCCTACGCCGTGGGATGGACAAGAGGACGGCCCGGTGGCGCCGCAGGAATTTTGGGCGACCGAGGGGGATGGAACCCGTGTACAGACCTGGTGCCTCCGACCGCAGAGCGGCACCAGTCATCCGGTCATACTGGAAATCCACGGAGGGCCCATGGCCATGTACGGGTACCGGTACTTTCACGAGTTTCAATGTTTGACCGCGGCCGGGTATGCTGTCGTCTATACCAATCCGCGGGGGTCCACGGGCTATGGCAAAGCGTTTTGTGCCGCGATTAAGGGTCAGTGGGGGGACAAGGACTATCGGGATGTCATGGCGGGGCTGGAACAGGCTCTGGAGCGTTGGCCGGAGTTGGACCGGAATCGTCTCGGGGTTGCGGGAGGCAGCTACGGGGGGTTTATGGTCAACTGGATCATTGGGCACGACCAGCGGTTTTCGGCAGCTGTCACGATGCGGTCGGTGGTGAATCGTTTTAGCGCCATGGGGTCGAGCGACATGGGCTGGCTTCGGGTTCCTCAGTACGGTACCAAGCCGTGGTGGGAAGACCCCGCGCCGTATTGGCAGCAATCGCCGTTGAAGTATGTCTCGAACGTGCACACGCCACTCTTAATCGAGCATCAGGAAAAGGATTTCCGCTTGCCTATTGAGCAGGGAGAACAGTTGTACAGCGCGCTCAAATATTTGGGCCGCACCGTCGAGATGCTGCTGTATCCTGACGAGTCGCATGGCATGAGCCGCGGCGGCAAACCCTGGCATCGGGTGTATCGCCTGCGGAGCATTCAGGGCTGGTTCGACCGATTCTTGAAGGCTTAGTGGCTTACGAAATGCGAAGGACCTCCGCCGGCGGGCAGAGGTCCTTCCGTCAATCCTGGCTACTCGTGAATTTCAACCTTGGTCATGTGGTCGCCAGGGCGGATGGCATCTAAGACATCGAATCCATCCACCAACTGCCCGAACACCGTGTGGACGCCGTCCAAATGGGCCTGGGGGCTGTGGCAGATGAAGAACTGGCTGCCGCCCGTGTCCCTTCCGGCATGCGCCATGGACAGTGTGCCGCGGATATGTTTGTGCGGGTTGTTGTCCGTCTCGCACTTAATGGTGTAGCCGGGCCCGCCCGTTCCGTCCCCTTTGGGGCACCCGCCCTGAATGACGAAGTTGGGGATGACGCGGTGAAAGGTGAGCCCGTCGTAGAACCCGGAGTTGGCGAGCTTGGCAAAGTTGGCCACAGTTCCAGGGGCCTCATTAGGATACAGGTCCAGCACCATCTGGCCCTTGTCGGTGTTAATGACTGCTTGCATCGTATCGCTCCTTTACAATTAGGCGCTCATGTGGCGCTCGGCCATGAGACTCGCCGCCAGGCGCAGCTCATCGTCGCTCAGCGGATCATCGACCAGCTGATAGTGTTGGGAAAATCCGTATTTCAGACTCTCTTCGACCTCGTCCGTGGTAACAGCCTGCATGCCCGGCAAGTGCATGAGCGCGGTCACCGCGTCCGGATTCAACTGCAGGTCGCTTCCTGCCCGGACATAAAACTCTTGCAGTAGCCGGGTGGTGGACTGAGGGTCCTGGCGAATCAAGAGCATGCCGCTGACGAGGGCGAAGCCACCACGGATGGCTTGGGCAATGCCGGCGATTTTCTTTTGACCGGCTACCAAGTCATAGGGTCCTTCGCAATATGATCCGACCGCCCGTCCGAACTCGGCCGGGATGCCCAGGCTGCGGAGACCGTCAATGACACCTTGAGCCATGCGTTTGAAATTGCTCTCCCAGACAGTAAAGTCTCGGCACGGTTCACTCACCGCGAAGCTGAGGCACTCTTGGTCCAAGAGCACCGCCGAGCCGCCGCCAATGCGCATAAAGACCGGATATCCCTGGCTGTTCAGCCAAGCCACGGCATCATCGAGATGCGGCAGGCGCCGATCTTTCGGACCCAGCAAAACATACGGCTTCTGATGCCGAATCACCACTGCGCTGGACTGCCGGTCCGCACTCCACCGCGCTACAGTCTCCGCCAAGACCGGGGACAGGCTAAGATGTTCGGGAGGTGCCTGTGCCGACAAGTGAACGAATCGCGCTTCGGGTCGCATCTGAGTCCCTCCCTTGAAAGATTTCCCCCCAGCAAGTTTGAGGTGTGAGGACCCGCGAGGTTAGTCTATCCTATACGTTGTATCGTACCGATAGAGAGCGGTCAAGGAGGCTGGCTATGGAACGCTGGGGACGGCTCATGTGGCGGCTGGGGTCGGGATTGTGGCTGGGCAGCATTTTCTTTCTATTCGTGGCGATTGCGCCCAACGTATTTCGGGTGCTGCCGGAAAGCGATGCGGGTCGGCTGGTCGACGCGATTTTCCCTGTCTACTATGCCATGGGACTGGCGCTGGGCGGTCTCCTGTTGCTGGGATCGGTTCTGCGCATGCGGGTGCAGACGGGAGTCCGTTCTTGGATTCCGACCATCGTGGGGATTATAAACCTGCTGCTGGTGTGGTGGGCGGACCGGATATTGGCGGCCATGCAAAAGATGTCGGCGGGAAGTGCCGTCTTTCACGCGATGCACCAGCGTTCGGTGGCCATCAGTGCGGTGGTGTTCGTGGTCATGTTGTTCGGCGTGGTGTATGAGGCGGTGGCGGTTTGACTTTTCGAGCCGTGTGGCACGCGGCCCCAAACCTCCGCGTCCTGGTGGACCCCCAGCCTTGGACATTGGAGCCGGTGTATCAAGATGCCGTAGATGCTTTCTGGGATCTGGTGGTTTTGGAGGAACCGCAGTTCTTTCGTGGACCGGTACTGAGTGTCACCGGGGTGAAAGAGCATATGGATGGCGTGACTCTCTATACTCGTTGGACAGATTATGCCCATTTTTTGTACAGCCACCGTTATTGGCCGGCCGATCACCCAGGCTACGTGCGGGTGTTGTTTGCAGCGGCGTGCCTCATTACTCGGGACGGACAGCTCTTGGTCGCGGAGATGGGCGATAAGACGGTCCGGCCCGGTTGGATCCAGGCCGTCGGGGGTTCCGCCGAGCCCTCAGATGTCGCAGACGGGGTTTTTGATCCGGTCCGTTCCATTCGGCACGAAGTGGCGGAGGAGACCGGTCTCGATCTCAGCAATTGTGAGATTGTCCGATCCATTGATGTGGTGGGATTTACGGAGGATTTGCGCGACGGCAGCGTCGCCGTCGCCGTCAAAGTACCTCTGTGGCTCACCCAGGAGGAGGCGCGCCAGCGCTTTCTGAGCCGCCCGATCGGTCCAGAACGGGAGCTGTCAGATTTGCTGGCGCTGCCTTTGGGCAAGACGGGTTCTGCAGCCTTGAAGGCCTTGGGACGCCCGACGGTGCGCTATTTGGATGCTCTGTTGCAGGCTCCGGATCTTGTCTAGACCAACTCGATGCGATATTCCCGCAGCCAAGCATCGGCCTGCACCAAAAAGGCGAACAATTGCGCGTTGCCCATTAACTGCCCGAACCAGGGTATTTGGTCTGCTTGGGGTCCTGCTTGCACCACTTGGCGGATGCGTTCCCGGTTGAGAAACGGCCGCAAGGGCGAATGCGCATCGTCCAGCACCGCCGACATCCGGTCGGCCATGGCCCGGAAGTATGTCGGGTTGGGAGTCGACGGATAGGGTGACTTTCTGCGCATCAGCACTTCGTCGGGCAGCCACCCGTGAGCCGCCCGGCGGAGAATGCCCTTGGCCACCCCCTGGGTGTTCTTCATCTCCCACGGGATATTGAAGACATAATCCACTAATCGATGATCGCAGAAGGGAACCCGTACCTCTAAGCTCTGGGCCATGGTCATGCGGTCCTTGCGGTCGAGCAGCGTGGGCAAGAACCGGGTAATGCTGAGATAGGAGATTTCCCGGATGCGGCGCTCTTCGGATGTTTCGTCCTGCGTGTGCGGTACCTCGGCGATGGCGTCATGGTAGCGCGCCGCCACATAGTCAAAGGGCTTGATGTGGTCTAATAGCTCTGGGCTTAGGACGCTCACCCGATCCTTCAACCGCAGCGACCAGGGGAAGGTGTCCGCACCCAGAGCGTCTGAGCGGTGAAACCACGGATAGCCACCAAAAATCTCGTCCGCTGCTTCGCCCGAGAGACCCACGGTAGCCTGTTTCTTGATATGTCCTGCAAATACCAACAGCGACGTATCGACGTCGGCGTGTCCGGGAAGATCCCGGGCCCTCATTGCGGGCAGCAAATAGGCGTCGAGGTCGGGGGTATCGAGCTCCACGCGCACGTGGCGAGTGCCCAGATATTCCGACACGCGTTCTACCCAAGGGGCGTCCATGTTGGTCTGAAACCCATTGTCGGTGAAATAGCGCTCCATGTCCTTGAAATCGATGGAGAAGGTCGTAAGGGGTCCCTTTTCCTGTTGAAGAAACGCTGTTGCCGCTACACTGGAGACGATGCTGGAGTCGAGGCCTCCCGACAGGAGGGTGACGACCGGAACATCGGCGACCAGTTGCCGCGTGATGGCATCCTGCAGGAGCTCTCGAATGCGAGCTGTGGTGGTCTCCAAGTCATCTTCATGCGGCAGGGCCGTCAACTGCCAGTACGGTCCCGTCCGCGTCCCAAGCCGGGAGTGGTGCAAGTGGCAGCCGGCGCGCAATTCCTGGACGTCTTGAAACACACCATGGCCCGGGGTGCGGCTCGGTCCTAAGGCAAAAACTTCGGCCAGACCGTCGGCGCCGACTCGCCGTGATATGGCAGGGTGGGCGAGGAGCCCTTTAATTTCAGATGCGAATAGAAAATGGCCATCCTTGTGGGCATAGAACAGCGGCTTCACCCCTAGGCGGTCGCGTGCCATGTACAGCGTCTCGTCCTTGCTGTTCCAGATGGCAAAGGCAAAAATTCCGTTAAGATGTTGGACCGCCTCCTCGCCCCATGCCATGTAGGCGGTCAACAGCACTTCGGTGTCGGACCGCGACTGGAATTGGTAGCCGCGATCTTTCAACTCCTCGCGCAACTCTTGGAAATTGTACAGTTCACCGTTGTAAACGATGGTGTAGACGGTGTCACCCCAGCGGCGCGACATGGGCTGCATGCCGCCTTCCGGATCGATGACCACTAGTCGACGGTGAGCCAGCCCGGCGTGTGGGGAGACCCATGTGCCGCTGCCATCTGGCCCTCGGCAGGTCATCGGCTGGGCCATCGCCTCCAGATGCCGCTGCTCGCGCACGACGTTTCGTTGATAGTCAATCCATCCCGCGATGCCGCACATGCGACGTCCCCCTTTTCCTCAGTTGGTTCCTACAGCAAAATACTCTATGCTTATGGAAGAATAGCGGTTTCGTGCGCGGCCTGGAGGTTGATGGCTGGCGTGCCAACATGTTCCAAGGACATAGGGGGGTAAGCGGTGATCGCAATCGCCATGGGCAGCCAGTCTGACTGGGAGACCATGCGCCACACAGCCGAAACATTGGCGGAATTGGACATTCCGTATGACCTGCATGTCTTGTCGGCGCACCGAACGCCGACACGTATGCTGGCCTTCGCGGAGAGCGCGGAGAGTCAGGGATATCAGGCCATCGTGGCCGGGGCGGGCGGAGCCGCCCACCTGCCGGGCATGCTGGCCAGCGCCACGTTGCTGCCGGTGATCGGCGTGCCGGTGCAAAGTCATGCCTTGAGCGGGTGGGATTCGCTGTTGTCGATTGTGCAAATGCCAGGCGGGGTTCCGGTGGCCACCATGGCTATCGGAAAGTCAGGGGCCGTGAATGCCGCGTTGCTGGTTGCGCGAATGTTGGCCGTGCAAAATCCGGACGTCGGCCGGCGTCTCATCGAATACCGCAAGGCTATGCAAGACCAAGTGTTAGAACAGGAGCGAACCGTGCGGTCATGGCCAACACGATAGCGCCAGTCGGCGCCACATTAGGGATTTTGGGCGGGGGTCAGCTGGGCCGCATGATGGCTATCGCCGCCCGGGAGATGGGAATTCATACCGTAATCTGGGACCCCGGAGCCGAAAGCCCGGCTTTCGAAGCGGCCGACGCCGCGATCATTGCCCCTTATGACGATCCCGAGGCTAGGGAGCAGTTTTTACAGCAGGTAGACCGGATTACATATGAATTTGAAAACGTGGACTTTGAGACGGCGCGGACGTTAGCCCAATCTAAGCCGGTGCATCCATCTCCGAATTTGTTGCATGTGAGCCAACACCGCTTGCGGGAGAAGGAACGGGCTCGTCAGGCCGGCCTCGCGACGACGCCGTACGCGGCCGTCACCACCGTGGACGAATTGGAACGGGCGATGGGGGATTTGGGCTTGCCGGCCATCCTGAAGACGGTGCAGGGGGGCTACGACGGGAAGGGGCAGGCGGCTCTATGGGACCGGGCCAGTGCCATGGAGGGCTTTCGGGATCTTCAGCGCGCCTCACGGGGCCAGACCCTCATTTACGAGAGGCGGGCGGATTTTGTCGCCGAGATTTCGGTGGTGGTGGCACGCGATGAAGCGGGTCGCATCGTCACCTATCCTGTGACGGAAAATCACCACCATCACGGCATCCTGGACTACAGTGTTGTTCCAGCCCGCGTGCCGGCTGAGGTCGCCACGCGGGCACAACAGGGTGTGGCACAACTGGCGTCGCATTTGGAACTGGTCGGCCTCATGGCCATGGAGCTATTCGTGATGGCAGACGGTCGAGTGCTGTTTAATGAAATGGCTCCGCGCCCCCACAATTCCGGACACTGGACTCTGGATGCAGCTTGGCCAACCCAATTCACGCAGCACGTGCGGGCTGTCATGGGGTGGCCGGTCGCGGAACCGCGCCAGCTGTCGCCGGCCGTCATGGTCAATCTTTTGGGAGATTCGTTCCTCGAGGGGCTGGAATCCATGCCTGATCTTCTGGAGCTGCCGGGCGTGCAGCTGCACTGGTACGGGAAGCGGGAGATGAGGGCCGGCCGCAAGGTAGGCCATGTCAACGTGTTGGCGGACAACGTTGAGGCGGCGTTGGAGGTGGCGCGGGAGGTCAAATCGCGGATAGGCGGGCGGTGCAACGATGGCGCGTAAAAATCGGCGCGATGCCATTGTTGAAGCGGCTGCTGAACTATTTGCCGCCAAAGGATTTCGCGCCACTACCGTCCGAGATATCGCAGAGGAAGCCGGCATTTTATCGGGCAGTCTGTATGCGCACATCGCGACCAAAGAAGATCTCTACTTGGAAATCGTCCAGCGGGCGGCGCAGGATTTTACCCGCGCGGTAGAACCGGTGCTCCAGGAACCAGCGGGACCAGCCGCTAAGCTGCGTCGGATGATCCGCGCCCACTTAGGTGTCATTGATGGATCTCGAGCTTGGGCGCGGGTCTATTTGGACGACGACAGCGAGCTGAGCCAAGACACCCGCGTGGAAGCCCGCCGATTGCGCCGCGAGTATGAGAGGCTCTGGGACGCGGTGCTGGAGGAAGGCGTTGCAGCCGGCGAGTTCCGGGTGGAGGATGAGACCCTGACGCGGCTTTTCATATTGTCAGCGCTAAACGGGATTATCCGCTGGTATCGTCCGGGTGGCCGTCTCAGTGCGGAAGCGGTGGCTGAACGCTATGTGCAATTGGTGCTTCGCGTCCTGAAGGCTGATTGACACCCCTTGGGGACGACGGCATAATGTCATTAATAACAAGCAAACGCTTGGTTTTCAGGGAGGGGTGCACATGCTGGAAGAGACCTTGACGGACCAAGAAGCGTACTTTTTAGAGCGGGTTGATCGCGGAGACCGCATCGAGGCGGACGATTGGATGCCTGAAGACTACCGTCAGCAGTTGGTGCGGCTAATCGCCATGCACGCAGTCAGTGAGATTATGGGCGCCTTGCCGGAAAAGGAGTGGGTTCCCCGTGCCCCCACGTTGTACCGCAAGCTGGCCATCACGGCCAAGGTACAGGATGAGGTCGGGCACGGTCAGCTTCTCATCCGGGTAGCAGAGGACTTGATGCGTCCCTGGGGCAAGAATCGCGAAGATATTATGGACGATCTGTTTACGGGCCGCCTTAAGTATCACAACGTGTTCCATATGGCGACGCCGACCTGGGCTGATGCCGGCGTTATCGGCTGGCTGGTGGACGGGGCTGCCGTGATTACCCAAGGCATGTCGCTCAGTTGTTCGTACGCCCCCTACGCGCGGGCGTTGCAGCGCATCGTCGAGGAGGAAGGCTTTCATATCCAGCACGGGGAGAGCATCTGCATGGCGCTGGCAGAGGGGACGCCCATGCAGCGGGCCATGCTGCAAGACGCCCTGAATCGCTGGTGGCCGGCATTGCTGATGTTCTTTGGGCCGCCCGAGAAGAACCAATTGTCCACGCATCAATTGCGCAACATCCGCTATCGGATTCGTTCCAAAACCAATGAGGAGCTGCGCCAGCGCTTCTTCAGCAAATATGTGCACCGCATTTGGTCATTGGGGCTGACCATTCCAGATCCCACCCTGTATCAGGATCCCGTGACCAAGGAGTGGACCTATGCGCAGCCGGACTGGGAGGAATTCCGGCAGATCGTCAACAATCGCGGCCCACGGTCGGAAGCGCGGCTGGGATTGCGCTCGACGACCTACCAGGAAGGCGAGTGGGTGCGCCGAACCATCGCCTTGTCTCCCACGGCGGGTTAGGAGGAGCCATGGACGAACGATTGGATTTCGATGTGTACGAAGTGTTTGCCCAGTCTGATTCCTTGAGCCCGCACGTACACGTCTTTAACGTCTTGGCGTCATCGCCGGACATGGCTATGGCGTTGGCTGAAGAAAACTTTTTCCGCCGGGCCGAATTTGTGAGCTTGTGGGTCGTTCGGCGCGACCAGATCCATCAGATTGGCTTCCACGATCGGGAAGGGTTTCAAAAGACCCCCAAAGCCTATCGCACTACGGATGACTACAAGTATCTCAGAGACAAGTGGCGCTATTATCGGGACCATCCCATGAATCCCGATGGATCGCCCGCTGCGGGAGGGACAGTCGATGGAACGATGGACGATTGAAGACGTCGCCCAGAACCCGGAGCGTCGTCAACTGGCAGCCGAGCTGTTGTGGCAGTTGGCGGATGATGACTTGTTGATGGGGTTCCGCGACCAGGAGTGGTTAGGTCTCGCGCCGCATATCGAAGAAGACGTCGCGTTTGGGTCCATCGGCCAGGAAGAAATTGGGCACGCGGCGCTGTATTTCGGCATTCTGGAGCGCCTGGGTTTTGGAACTGCGGACGATTTGGCATCTCTAAGATCAGTCAGCGAACGGCGCAACTCCGTGTTGATTGAACAGCCCAACGGACCCGGACATTATCTCGAGTCGCCGCGTTATGAGTGGGCCTGGACCATCGTGCGGCATTACCTGCACGATGTATGGGAGATGGCGCTCTTGACCGCTTTGACGGGCTCCGTCTTTGAGCCGTTAGGCGATGCGGCCGAAAAGATTTTGCGCGAAAAGCGATATCATCTAGCCCACCAGGAACTGTGGATGCGCACGATGGCTGGGCACGACGCAGATTCCCGCGTCCGGCTCGAGGACGCATGGCGTCGCGCGCAGGATTGGGCTGGGGACTTGGCGGATCTCGGTCCTTACAGCTCGGCACTGGAATCCGCAGGCTTGTGCCCAGGAGTCGATAGCGTTGTACGCCACTATCACGAGCGGGTCGCGGAAATGGCCCGTGTGTTGGGGTTGCCGGAGATGCGGATGCAGACCAGGGAAAATGGGCGGCGGGGCGAACACACGGAGGCGCTGCAACAGGCCTTGGACACCTTGTCCGAAGTCTACCGTCTCGATCCGACGGCCAACTGGTAGTCAGGGAAGGAGGGAGCGGCGTGCTGGCCCAGCGGGTGGCGCAAATCCTGCAGGAAGTGGGCGATCCCGAGATTCCCACTGTAAGCATTGTTGACTTAGGCATGGTGGGCGCGATCCAAGCGGACGGCGACCGGGTTTTGGTCGAACTCATGCCAACCTTCGTGGGATGTTCTGCCCAGCGCATCATTCAGGACCAGGTAACCGAGAAGCTGCGCGAGGCGTTTCCCACATCCACGGTAGCGGTAAGGTTCGAGCTGTCCCAACCATGGACGTCGGACCGGATTACCAAGGAAGGCCGCGAGGCGCTTCGCAAGGCGGGTATTGCCCCGCCGGGCGCTTCGCTGGACGATGTCGAGTGTCCGTTCTGCGGTCATTCGTCGACTGTCCTGCAAAACCTCTTTGGGGCCACCTCCTGCCGCAGTCTCTACTATTGCAGCCATTGCAAGAATCCCTTTGAAGCATTCAAGCCGCTTTAGATTGGTGGAAGCCCGCGCCGCTGCGCGGGTCTTTTGGTTCCCCGGGAACTGGACAGGTATGGTATTCTCGACATATAGTTGTCGAAATTTCGGGCGGGCTGCACCGGCCCGCGGGACGAGGGATGAAGATGCAAGTATGGCCCGCACTGAATGAGCTGTTTATGATTGTCAGCGCTGTATTAATCGCAACGGGGTGGGTTTATATACGGCGCGGTCAACGGGAGACCCATAGGAAGCTGATGCTCACGGGTGCGGCCTTCGCCACGGCTTTTTTCATCAGTTATGTTCTCCGGACTTTGTTCGTGGGCGACACCACGTTTGGCGGTCCGCACAAGTACACGCTGGCCTACATGATTTTTTTGCAAGCCCACGCGACCTTGGCCACGGTGGCTGCCATTATCGGCATTATCACCATTCGCCGGGCGCTCTTAGAGCGGTTTCAGCAACATCGGCGCATCGCGCCCTGGACGGCCAGCATTTGGCTCATTGCAGCCGCCTCAGGACTCATGGTGTTTTTGCTCTTGTATGTGGTATACGCGCCAGGGGAGACCACCAATCTGTTCCGTGCAGTGACCATGGGATAGAGGGGTAGAGTGCCAATATGTGGTTACAATGAAAATCGAGGCGCCGCGGCTCAGTCTGGCGGCGGCTTCGCATTGGTTTGAGCAAACGAGGGGGGCGATCGAGGGTGCGTCCAAACGCACGGGCCTTGTCAGTGTACTTAGTCGGGATTTTCATGGGGGCGCTGGATACCAACGTGCTGGCGCCAGTGTTCCCGCTCATCATGCGCCATTTTCAGGTGGGTCTGGGCGCTGCGGCCTGGACTATCACCGTATACACGGTGGCGTACATTGCCTCGACGGTGCTCTCGGGGGCCTGGGGAGACCGGTTGGGCCACAAACGGGTGTTTTTATGGGGAATTCTGGCGTTCATGCTGGCATCCCTCTTAGCGGCGTTGTCGCCTAACTTTGGCATCTTCATGGTGGCTCGGGCGATCCAAGGGGCAGGTGCAGGGGCCGTCTATCCTAACGCGCAAGCGGAAGGCATCAAAGCGTTTCCCGCCGAACGGCGGGGCATGGCGCTGGGCATTTTTGGCGCGGTGTTTGGCATGGCCAGCGTTTTAGGGCCCACCTTGGGAGGCTTGTTAGGACAGTATTTGGGCTGGCAGTCGGTATTTTTGATTAACGTGCCCATTGCCCTCATTGTGCTGGGGATGGCATCCCGGGCGCCGGCGTCCGATGTGGAGGAGCGGTCCATGCCGGACTGGATCGGAGGGGTCAGCTTTTCCCTGATGCTGACCTTTGGACTGCTGGTGCTGGCGGCGTCCGGTCTGTCGCGCGTGGTGTTTTTAGTGGCGGGCCTGGCGGCGTTGGGTCTGTTTTTATGGCGGGAACGTCGGGCGTCTGTCCCTTTCTTGGACCCCTCTCCCTTAAGTCAGGGTTCCGGCGTCTCGATGATGGTAGGCGCGGCCCTTATCGGCCTCGATATGTCGGCGGCGGTATTTGTGCCGACCCTGGTGCAGCGCACGCTGCACTTTTCAGTTTTGGCATCGGGATTAGCGCTGTTGCCGGCAGCCTTTAGCGGCGCGATCTTGTCGGGCGTCGGCGGGGTGATGGTGGACCGAGTGGGTCCGCGAAAGATTTTGGTGGTCGGTCTTCTGGCGGGGGCCGTGGGCGGTTTGCTGCTGGCTTGGCCGCCGTTGACACTCGTTCGGTTCTTAGTGGCCATGGTATTTTTTGGCATCGGCACCGCCTTTACGATGGGAGCGCCTTTGAACCGAATGGCACTGGGGTTGTACCGCGAAAATCAAGCGGGCGAGGCATTGTCGGTGGCGGCAGTATTCCGCGGCATTGGGATGAGCTCGGGTCCCATTATTTTGACCGCCGCAGAGGCAGCCCGCGGCTTTTCGGGCATGTTTGGGGCGGTCATGATTGCGTCGCTGGTTGGGGTGGGAGCCTTCTTGATGGTTCCCGACGTGAAGCCCAAAAAGACCACGCCGGCTGTATCTGAGACTTAGGGGTTCCATCTCCAGAAATTGGATTGCCTCAAAAGGGTAAATCCGACAAGGGTGGGCGATAATAACGCCACTACCCGAGATGGAGGTGAACAGCAGTGGCACAAGGCAGCAACACCGGCAACCGCGCTCTGGTGCGGGGAGCTGAACGGGCACTTGACCAGTTTAAGTATGAGGTCGCTCGTGAAATTGGTCTTCAAGGAATCGAAGACGGTTACTGGGGCGAAATTCCCTCGCGGCAGTGCGGCGCCGTCGGCGGACACATGGTTCGCAAGATGATTGAAATGGCTGAGCAGCAAATGGCAGGACGAACTCGTTAAAGCCAAAAAGGCCGGTGAGAACCGGCCTTTTCTTGTGCTTGTGCCGCGTGGCAGCTAGTGCGCGAGCACTTGATCGAAGAAGTGCAGGGTTTCAGACCACGCCTGGCGCGCCGCGTCTACGTCGTACGAAGCGCGGGAGTCGTTGAAGAACGCGTGCCCCGCTTCGGGGTAGATGGCGTAGTGGAACGTCTTGCCCAATTCCTTGAGTTTCTCGGCTACGCCCGGCACCGCGTCGGTGATGCGGTGGTCTGTGCCGCCATAGAACCCATAGACGGGGCTTTGGAGTTGCGCCAATTCAGCGTCGCTGGGCGCGGTGCCGTAGTTGCACACAGCGGCCTTGATGCGCTGATCATGGCACGCCAGCAGGAAGGCGAGCCGTCCACCCATGCAGTAGCCGATGCTAAGTACCGCGGGCCCATGTTCGAGACCGCGGTTGGTCCATTGCTTCAATTGAGCGATGAAGTTTTCCTCGTCTTTGGGCCCGAACAGTAATTTCTGCGTCTCCTGAATCTTCTGCGCCTCATCTGCCGGTAACGTGTCCAGGTGTTGCTGCATCACGTCCGGGTTGCCCCAACCTGCGGGGGGCATGGTGTCAAGGAACCGCTTGACGGCCTGGATGCGTGGAGCTTTCAGGGCCGCGGGCGTTTCCCCATAGGAGAACAAATCGGGCGCAATGGCTTCGTAACCTGCCGCTGCAAACCGGTCGGCCATGTCCTGAATATGTTCGTCGACGCCCCAGATTTCCTGAATCACCAGGACGGTGGGGAGCGGCTTATCCCCAGCGGCTTGCGGGCGCACCCGATAGGCGCGCATAGACTTACCGTTCAAGCGGCCTTCAATCCATTCGCGATTGAACTGCATGCAATCCCTCCTTGCCGGGCCCCGAAAGGGCCGGATTCTGGAATTATTATACTGCAAAATCCAATTATTCCCGGCTCTCCAGCCAGCGTTCGACGTCCATGGCGGCTTTACAGCCGCTGCCGGCTGCTGTGATAGCCTGTCGGTATCGGGAGTCTGCTACGTCGCCGCAGGCAAAGACCCCATCGACGTTGGTGGCAGTGTCGAGCCCGTTGGTCATGATGTATCCGACCGCATCGGTTTTGACTTGACCCGCCAGGAATTCGGTATTGGGGCGATGGCCAATCGAGACAAACAAGCCCTCCGTGGAAAGCGTTTCGGTCTCTCCGGTTTTGTTGTGACGCACGGTAAGCCCGCTGATGCGATTGTCGGCGCTCTCTACGGAAATCGGAGTGGCATCCATGATCCATCGAATTTTGGGGTTCCTGTGTGCGCGCTCCTGCATCACCTTGGACGCTCGCAGGGTGTCGCGGCGGTGTACGATGGTCACTTCCGATGCATAGCGGGTCAAGAAGGTCGCCTCTTCCATGGCCGAGTCTCCGCCGCCCACCACGATAATACGCTTGTCTTTAAAGAAGAACCCGTCGCAGGTGGCACAGGTGGAGACGCCCCGGCCAATGTGTTCAGACTCTCCAGGAATCTCGAGGAGCTTGGCGGTGGCCCCTGTCGAAATGATTAAGGCGTCGCTCTCGTAAGTGGTGCCGTCGTCCATGGAGACCTTGAAAGGACGCTGGCTCAGGTCCACGGACTCAGCCCGGCCAAACACGAACTGGGCCCCGAAGCGCTCGGCTTGCTTTTTCATGGCTTCCATCAAGTCGGGCCCCATAATGGCATCGGGAAATCCGGGAAAATTCTCCACTTCCGTGGTCAGCATCAACTGGCCGCCGGGCTCGTCACCCTCAATCACCACAGGATTGAGATTGGCACGGGCAGCGTAAATGGCTGCGGTGTAGCCGGCGGGACCAGTGCCTAAAATGACAACCTTCTCGCTCATTGTTCTGCTCCTTCCGTCACGAGGGTGAGCCCTCTGCAAGCATTGCGGGTTCAGTATATCGGTCCTAGGGAGAAGCCCGCAACTGAGATTATGCCCAGTCCTGCCGTTTCTGATGGTGGCGGTTTTCTGCACCGGTTTCGTTTAGAATAGACTGCAGGATAGCAAGGAGGACGCTCGGTGAACGGTAATGGATTAAAGCGCTTTTTGGCGGACCCTACGCCATGGAGCAAAACCAGCATCCGCTGGTTTTGGGTGGCGGCGGTGTTCACACTGATTATGGTGGCGCTGGCTTACCTGCTGTTGTGGTGGGGAGTGCAGGGAAGGGTGTCGGCTTGGTTGGCACTTTCCGGGCAAGGCGTGTCGGTGGTCTTGACCATTTTGGCCTTTTGGGGAGCCTATCGCGCTCGGCGGCGCGATATTGAGGCGGCCCACCGCCCGTCATGACGGTGCCGCTGACAGGCAGTGTTGTGCTCGACGGTTTGCCGTTTCGGTATGCGGTACAGGTCAACACCCGCCGCCGGTCGGCTGCTCTGAGCATGGCAGCCTCCGACCAGATTATCGTCAAGCTGCCTGGGGCATGGTCAAGGCGGCGGGTGGAAGCGGTCCTGCGGGCGCATGGCGATTGGATTTTGCGCCGCCACCATGAAATGCAGAGCGCCTGGCCCCCGCCTGAGGTGCGCCCGGGCGGGTGGGTATACCTGATGGGCGAGCGGCGCCCCGTCGGATCAGAGGAATTCCCCGAACCTTTGGAGCGGAGTCTGCGCGAGTGGTACCGTCGTGAGGCGGCGGCGGTGTTTCAGCCCCGATTGCGGGGTTGGAGCGAAAAACTGGAGATTTCCTACACGCGTCTTCGCATATCCGATGCCACTACGCGCTGGGGATACTGCCGGCAAGACGGAGTGATCGGGCTGAGTTGGCGTCTGTTGCAGGCTCCTCCTGCCGTCATTGACTACGTGATGGTGCACGAACTCATCCATCGGCTGCATCCCCATCACAGAGCCGCATTCTGGACGGCACTGGCGGCGGTCTATCCCGGTGCCCGAGAGGCGCAGCGATGGCTTCGCCAGAGTGGTTTCGCTCTTATGTGGCATGCGGGCGCATAGCGCCTCCGCTCTCGGACACAATAACTCCCAAATAAGGGAGGTGTTGTAATGGCAGCGATCGGTGTCAAGGGGCTGGTGGTGTTGGTCGGCATGGCCTCCATGCATATGATGACCACGCAGACGACGCAGAGGACGCACACGAGTCCCATCAAAATACTCCGTATTGGACACAACGACATCAAGCTCCCCATGAAGTCGGCTCGGTTGGACCTGGTCGAGCGATCGGCGCTGAGCGCTACCGGCGGAGGAACCGTGGAGGCGGTAACGCCGAGCGTCTGGGTAGGGAAGCCGGTCTGGATGTGCACGGTCTCGCGCGGCCGGACGGTGTGGCATGTGATGGTGAATCAAACGACACTCAGGCCAATTTCCAAGATTATGGTGCCGCACTTCAGCAAATGACGCGAAAGCCCCGGCAGCCCGGGGCTTTCGCGTTTCGGTATGCCCACCTCAGTGACAGGCATATGCTATACTGAATTGAATTTTTGAGCGGAGGACGCCGCCCGGGGGAGGTTGGTTAGATGCACCCCAATGTGATGAAGCGCGGTGTCCGCTGGCTGGCGGTGCACAAGTGGGTCTGGGCCGTACTGGCTGCCGTCCTGATCATTGCCCTGGGATGGTGGGCATGGGACGTGCTGGCGAGTACCGTCGGCATTCGAGAAGCCTTCCGCCTGGTATCGACGTCGCTTCGCAATCTCGCAGGCGCGTTGGGTCCTTGGGGACCACTGCTGATTATCCTGGCGCTGGCCATCCACAGCGTGGTGATTGTCTTTCCTATGGAAATCCCCACATTGGCCGCGTTTGCTCTCTATGGCCCATTTGGCGGGCTTTTGGTGGTGTGGCTGGGTTCCATGGTTACCGCATCGATTTCCCTCATGCTGGGGCGCTTGATTGGACCGCCCATCTTGAGGCGCTGGTCAGACCAGCCCCGGGTGCAAGCCATTGTTCGCGGGGTTGGGCGGCTTAACCCGCTGGCCTTAATTCTTTTGCGATGGATATCTTTTATTCCCTTTGATGTGCTTAACATGATTTTCGGCACCTGCCAGGTGCCGGTCTTGCGCTTTTATTGGACCACGGCGGTAGGCGTGTTGGTCACCAACGTGGTGATGGCACTCTTATACCGCACTGCACTGCATGCGCATTGGGGCGAACTGGTAGCCTTGATGGCGGGCGTGTTTGTAGCTGGGTGGGCGGTCTATTGGTGGTCGCATCGGACCCATTTAAAGTCCTTGAGCCACTTCAGCGACGATTTGGAAGCCTAAAGGAGACCGACCCGGGTCCGGAACAAGGCCAGGAAGCGATCCACGTCCAAGTCGAGAGCGACGTCAACGCCGGTCGGGGTTTGGCCCCAGCGAGCGTCCACAACCGTCATGCCGTCGGTCCAGACCCCCGTATGTTCAACACGCACGGGATAGCGCTCGGTCCTCACCAAGGTGGGATCTTCAGCTACGGCGACCGCCAGTGGATCATGGAGCGGGCACCAGCCGTCATTGCGCGGATCCTCCTTGATGTAGGCTTCGATATAAAAGTCTGTGGCGCGACGCAAGAGTTCCGTATATGGCAAAGCTGGGTCCAATTGGGCTAAGTCCCGCTGGTACAGGCGCCCCTGATGGGTGACATCCAAGCCTACCATGGTAAGGGGGATGCCGCTGCGGAACACGAGGTCAGCTGCCTCCGGGTCACCCCAGATATTGGCCTCGGCTGTGGGTGTGACGTTGCCTGGACAGAACGCCGCACCGCCCATGCAGATGATGCGGTCGATGTGTGCCGCTAAGCCAGGGTCATAGAGCAGGGCGCGCGCCACGTTGGTAAGCCGCGCCACAGTGACCAATGTGACTTGACCGGGATTGGCGCGGATGGTGTCGCGAATGTATTGGACCGCGTCGCTGTCCGCGGTCTGGCGCGTCACCAAGGGAAGCGGCGCATCGCCGAGTCCGTTGACGCCATGAATTTGCGGCACGGGTCCGCTCCAAGCGCGGAATAGAGGTTCCGCGGAGCCGCGGTATATCGGCACCTCCGAACCTAGCAGCTCCGCCAGCAAGAGGGTGTTGCGGGTGGTGGTGTCAACATCAGCGTTGCCATAGCCCGTGGTGATGCCCAGCACTTTCAACGCCGGGGAGCGCAACGCATAAACCAGTGCCCAGGCGTCGTCAACTCCGGTGTCAACATCGAGGATGATGGGGCGGGGGGAAACGGTCGGCACAGGGATGTCCTCCTAGCGAATTCTGGTATGGTTAAAGTGTAGTCTCCCTTCAATGTGGGGACAAGTTGCAGACGGAGGTGGCCAACATGATCCACTTGCCGCACGAGGTCATCCTGAGACCATTCGACTTCTCCGATGTGCCCGCCCTGGTACAGGCCGTACAGGAGAATCAGCCATTCCTGGTTCAGTTTCTGCCATGGGCCGGCGCGGATTACGGTTCCTTGCAGGCGCGTCAATGGGTGCAGGCGTCCCTGGAGCAATGGGCGCAGAATCTAGGCTTTCAGTGGGGCCTGTTCCGCGGCGACGTCGTGTTGGGCACGG
The DNA here is from genome assembly GCA_021799435.1 of Bacillota bacterium. Classification (GTDB taxonomy): domain Bacteria; phylum Bacillota; class Sulfobacillia; order Sulfobacillales; family Sulfobacillaceae; genus Sulfobacillus_B. The sequence goes on from JAJZAN010000012.1 coordinate 42,572, forward strand.
TCGGGTTTCACCCCATCCAATGGGACATCCGCTCGGCGAGCATCGGATATTGGCTGGTGGAATCGGCCGGCCGGCGGGGTCTCATGACCGCTGCCGCCGCGGAGTTGTTGGCGTGGGGATTTAATCGATACCAGTTGCGCGAAATTTGGATTGAAGCCCGAGATACGAATCGGCCCAGCCAGCGGGTGGCAGAGCGCCTGGGATTCGAGCAGCGTGGACAGCGCTCCGATGGCGAGTTTACGTTGCTGCGGTATCGGATGCTGGCTGACGTATGGTTCCACGGCCGGATGGGGAGCTATTTCGTCTATCCCGGGTAGTGGACCCGCCACAGAAAGAAGACCGTCTTGTCACTCCATCCAAAATCCCAGGGAACGTGGAAGCGGTCGTTGCTGTGCGTGTCGGTGAGCAGCACCCCTTTGGGGTCGTATCCGATGACGACAGCCGTATGCACAATACGGCCTTTTTCTTTGTAGCTGATGAGGTCGCCGGGAATAAGGGTCTGAATAGGTCCGTGCGGCCATTCTGGGCTTCCATGTGTTATCGAGGCGTACGATCCAGAAGCGATGAGACTGGCACGCCCGGTGCGGGACATGAAGTCAGCCAGCACTCGAGCATTGCTCCAAGCGGGGCTGCCTTCGTCGGTGTCTTGATCATAAGACCATTCGCTGGTCATGCGGAAGCCGCCCGCCCACAGCACCTGGGAAATCCAATTGGTACAATCCCCGCCGTTTCCATTGTAGTCCTGATAGGCCGCGTTGTAGCGGCCGCCGTTGCCGCACCCGGGCGCGTTGCCGCAGAACTCCTCGGCATAGGCCACGGCTTTCTGGCGGTTGGGGGACAGCTGGGCATGCGGCGTAGGTCCACCGAATTGTTGAGGCACCGTTTGCCCAGCCATGTCGTCGGGCAGCACAGGATTAAAGAAGTCGTCGGTGGCAAAGCGCCAGGTGCCGTTATCGTCCACAATGCTGAGTTGATGGCGGGAAGCGATGCCGAAGGACAGGGGTTTCTTGGCGAGACTCCGATAGTGGTAATGATAGTTTTCGCGCTCCCACACGGAAAAGCGAATGCGCGTGGGAGAAATCCACCAGACCCCATCAGTGTGAAGCCCGGTGGTAACCCCGGTCCATTGTATTCTGCGCATCTTCGCCCATCGGGTCAAATAATCGGACCGGACCTCTGCCACCTGCAACGCGTGCTGGGCGTCTGGAGTGTTCACGTAGAGGTTTTTCAGAGCCGCCAGTCGATGATGAACCATGTCGTTGAGCTCCTCTTGTACCAAGGGTTGCAAATGGGCTCGGGCCGCTTGTGCGGTCATATCCGACGACAAGGGATGCGGTGCCAAGAAATGAAACCAGGTCATTGCCAGCATGACCCATCGAATTAGTGCGTCCATGCCTGCTATCATGGGTCATACGAGCGCATTTCATGCGGAGGGATGTCGAATGCAGTGGGTGCAAGCAGAGCCCAACTCGCCGCGTCGGATAAGCGTTTTTTCGAGCCCCGTCGGTCCGTTGTGGGTGTGGCATGCAGGCAGCATTCTTTATGCGGCGGAATTTGGGGCAGGGCCGCTCGCTATGGCTGCCGAGTCTGCCATCGTGCCCATGCCGGGGTGGATTGCGCAGATCTTGGACGATCTCTTTGCTGGGCATCCAAACAGCGATTGGGAACTCGCCGACACAGGATTCACGGCGTTAGAAAAGGCCCTCTTAAAGACAGCGGCCGAGATTCCTTTTGGGAGCACCTGCAGCTACTCGACCCTCGCACATTTAGCCGGGTTCCCGGGCAGGGCCCGGGCCGCTGGACGCGCCATGAGCCGCGCACCTTTGGCGTATCTTATTCCGACTCACCGGATCATCCGCGCGGATGGCACGGCGGCGGAATGCCAACGCGACCCGCTCAATGACCTGCTGCGCCGCTTTGAACACATCGAGTTGGTCCCTCCACGCTATTCGAACAGACGGCGGTATGCTCCATAGCCTTCCTTGTCCAAATCGGCCTTGGGAATAAACCGCAGGGAGGCCGAATTGATGCAATAGCGCAGGCCGCCCGTCTCCTCTGGACCGTCGGAAAAGACATGACCCAGGTGCGAGTCGGCCGTTTGGCTGCGCACCTCGACGCGGCGCATGCCGTGCGAGAGGTCGGTCTTCTCCACAATTTCTTCGGGGTTCAAGGGGCGGGTAAAACTGGGCCATCCACAACCGGCGTCATACTGGTCCCGACTCGAGAACAAGGGCTGGCCGGAAACCACGTCCACGTACAGGCCTTCTTCGGTGTTGTTCCAGAATTCGTTGCGAAACGGCGGCTCAGTCGCGTTCAATTGTGTGACTTGGTATTGCATGGGGGTGAGCGTGGATAGCCGGTCTCTTTTGTCCATGGAAGCCTCCTGTTTTTTCTTTATGGTACCCGAACGCCCATGCACTGGAAACGCTTTTGGTATTATGGGAGCGACATGGAGGGATGACGGCATGAACAAGAGCGCCTTATTGGTTATGGACGTACAGAATGGCATTGTCAGAAACTATGCTGGCGACGAGGCGGTGCTGAGTCCGCTGCAACGTGCTCTGGCTAAGGCCCGGGAACGTGAACTGGCGGTGATTTTTGTGCGTGTAGCATTTCGACCCGGGTATCTGGACGTCAGTTCCAACAACCGGTCCTTTTCGGCCCTGAAAGGCCGGGGAGGCATGTTGGAGACCGACGAGGCTACCCAGATCTGGGCCGGAGTCGAACCGCACCCGGGGGAGGTCGTGGTGGTCAAGCGTCGGGTGAGCGCCTTTGCCGGCAGCGGTCTCGATCTGGTTCTCCGTTCCATGGACATCGACCACCTCATCTTATCCGGCATCGCGACGAGCGGCGTGGTGCTGTCCACCCTACGGCAGGCCGCCGATATGGACTTCCGGCTTACCGTGCTGTCTGATGCCTGCCTGGACGCGGATCCGGAGGTGCATCGGGTGCTGATGGAAAAGGTGTTTCCCCGCCAGGCGGCGGTGATGACCACGGCGGAATGGGGTGGACTGTTCCCCTAAGCTCACGCTTCTGGCGGCTTTACCCATGGGCTGCGGGCGTCCAGGGGTCAGGTGCCGTGTTGTTTAGGAGTGCGGCAATCCGTCATATCCCCGAGAGCCCGAACGCACGGCGATAAGACTCCTGCGCCGCGATGCCGCTCGGACAGATAGTGCATGGATAGCCAATCTTTCCCGGTTTCGTCAGGTTCCGCGGCCCGGTATACTGGAGGCACAAGTGGGGAGTGAGAACAGTTAGTCGTAAACATATCTGGCATGCCGGCCTGCTGGCGGCGGGTCTGATAAGCAGCGTGTGGATGGGCGGGCTGGTTTCGGCCGCCTCCTTTCCGTCGTCCTCATTTGCGGTTACCGCGCTGCCGGCCTTTTACGGGTTTACGAAAACGGTGACCCTCACCAACAACAGTTCGAATGCGGCGTTTAACGTTAAGGCCCAGGTGGTCCTGCTGCCGCCCCGAACCGCTTACGCACACGTGTCGCTGACAGGGTATTCGCGTCCGGCTGTGGCAACGTATTACGATCGCTCGGGAAATCTGGTTGGCACCTATGAATGGAGTCAGATTGCGCCCCACCATTCGGTCACCGTGACGCTCCATTACCAGGCCACTTCGTCGGACATTTCCTACCACCTGCCCGCGCAGTATCCGCCTTATAGCACGGCGTCTGCGATTGTCCAGCGGTATACCAATCCCAGCTTGGAAGCTCGGCAAGTCGAGACCGACGCTCCAGCCATTGAGGCCCTCGACCAGTCGTTGGTTGGAGGCCTGACAAATCCCTATCAGCGGGCGTCTGTGCTCTTCCAGTGGGTGGCCCAGCATATTCGGTACAATTACAGCGACAAGGCCTCGGGGTCGGCTCTGGCAACATTGAGAGCCAGACGAGGCGTATGCAGCGATATTGCCGAGCTCTATGTCTCGATGCTTAGGACTGATCAAATTCCAGCCCGCCTTATCAACGGCTATGTCACCAACAATGGTCGGGGCCACGGCGGTCTGCACCAATGGGTCGAGTTCTATTTGCCTTCCGTAGGATGGGTGGTGGCCGACCCGACCTGGCGGGCAGGATACTTCGCGGAACTCCAGGACGATTGGCACGTCCCTTTGTATGTCGGCCTGCGGCCTGCCATCAGTGTGCAGTGGCAGGCCGGCGGGGGAGACACCCGCCTCGGCATTGCCTATCACTACCATTTCGTGACCGAGCAAAGTCCTTTCGTCACGCGGCATGTGAATCTGCCAGTGCTGTCGGTAGACACAGCCATTGTTAGACACCGTACCGCGGGCCACCAATCGTCCTCGGGCGGCCTGGCTCAAGTCTGGCATCGGACTGAGATCTGGCTGGGGCAATACTGGCTCAGGGCGAGAATTTTGTGGCGGGACCTCGGCATCTAATCGAGGAAGTCCGGCTCCTGTTTAAGAATCATCTCCCACAGCGGCTGAAAGCTGAACCACCCGGCCAGCGGCAGTCCGATTTGGTCATGGGTCAGTTGCGCGTATTCTGGATTAATCACATGCGGAGTTCCGGCAGCTTCGGCCGCCAATTGCGCCTGACAGGTCTTTTCCATGGTGATAAACCAGAAGGCCGCCTCATCCACGCTCTGTCCCACCGTCAGGAGTCCGTGGTTTTGCAGGATGATAGCTTTCATGGAGCCCAACTGTTGAGCGATGCGCCGACCTTCGGCGGGATCGAGCACGACGCCGGTATATTCCCTCATCAGAGCGTGGTCGTTGTAGAACGAGCAGGCATCTTGGGTGATAGGGTCTAAGAGTCGTCCCAAAGAGGACCAGGCCTTACCGTAGATCGAATGGCTGTGAGCCGCCGCGACCACGTCCGGACGGGCCTGATGGATGGCGGCGTGAATGGTGAACGCCGCGGCATTAATCTGACCCTGGCCTTCCAGAACGTGTCCCTCATGGTCCACCAGGATGAGGTCCGACGCACGCAAGTTGCCGAAGTAGCGGCCAAAGGGATTCACCCAAAAGCGGTCGGTATGTTCCGGATCACGGGCGGTAATGTGTCCGGCCACCCCTTCATCAAATCCATAGCGGGCAAATAAGCGGAAGGCGCCGGCTAGACGCTCCTTAAGGTGCTGGCGGGCATCCTCATAAGTCGCATGGTGGGGGGGAACGAGACTCGGCTTAAGTTCCATGGGGCATCCTCCTCTTTTCCCCCATGCTATCCCTTGGCAGAAGTGCTGGCAATTGCCCAGAGAAGCGGGAACTTGATAAGATGCCATTATGCAGGGCGTGTGATGAAAACGCCTCGTGGAGGGAGAGGGAATGGCGCAGCGATTGGTCATCGTGGGAGCCGGGGCGATTGGCGGGACCATTTCTGCTTACCTGGAGAGGGCTGGCATTCCCACCCACCTGGTAGACGTCAATGGGGAGCATGTGAACGCCATTCGCCAGCGGGGCTTAGTCATCGATGCATTCAACGAATCTTTTCGCGTTGACGTGCCGGCGGACACCCCGGACACATTCCAAGGGGGATTGGAGGAGGTCTTTTTGGCCACCAAAGCGCCCCACACCGAGGCCGCCATGGAATGGATTACGCCGCGGCTCATTCCGTCCGGCTGGGTTATGTCAGCACAAAACGGATTGAATGAACTCGCGATTGCCCGGCACATCGGACGGCACCGCACCATCGGCTGTTTTGTGAACTTCTCATCCGATGTGATGGCTCCGGGGGTGATTAGTTACGGGGGACCGGGAACTTTTGCGATTGGGGAGTGGGATGGTCCGGTATCACGCCGCGTGGATCGCATCGGGGGTTGGATTGCGCACTTTATTAATCCGGTGCTCACGGACAATATCTGGGGGTTTCTATGGTCCAAACTGGCTTATGGAGCCGTGCTGTTTGCCACCGCAACGACAGACGAGACCATGGCCGACTGTGTGGACCATCCCCGCTATCGTGCGGTGCTGCGAGCCATTGGTGCGGAAGTGGTTGGGCTGGCTCGCCTGCAGGACATCGAACTGGTGCCCTTCGACGGGTGGGACCCCAACGCACTTGACAATGACCGTGACGCCGATGCCATGTTCGACCGCCTGTCCCAAGTCATGCGCCGCAATCTCAAGGTGCGAACGGGGGTTTGGCGGGACATGGCAGTCCATCATCGGCGCACCGAGGTGGATTCGCAATACGGACCGGTGCTGGACATTGCCAGCGAGCATGAGTACCCGATACCGAAACTGACCGCTCTTGTTGGCATGATTCACGCTCTGGAGCGGGATGCATTGGGGCGCGGCCTCTCCAACTTGGAAACGCTCTTAAATGCGTAGCCCTTCGGCCTACGCACCTGACGGGTCTGGTTGTCCTTCGATATACGCCAGCAGAGGTTCGTGTCCATACTTTTCAGCAGCCAGTCGATCTTTCACGCGCATGACCGCTTCCAGATCCACGTCATAGAGATTGGCCAACGCGGCCACATAGTAGAGTACATCGTATAATTCCTCATCCAGCGTGCCCTTTATTTGTCCTGTGTCGGCCCATCGCGTATCCTGCCGCATGGCCCGAGCCAACTCTCCGACCTCTTCCATCAACTTGGTGAGATAGAAAAACGTGTGGTCGGGGCGGAAATCCACCTGCCGGATTGCGTGCTGCAACGACTTTAAGGTGACCTCAGCCATTCACTCGATCCTCCCTGGCGTATGGTGTAGCCTCAAAATGCTTCTCTACCCGAGTTTCGCCGATGCGGTGAAACTTGTCCACCACTTAGCGGATCTTGCGGAAACCAGTATCTGCGCGCGGGCGGTGGGCTCTCTGTATGCCGAAATCGCCCCTTCGCTATCGCAACAGCCCTGCGTAGGATCTACCAGGCCAAACGCGCGTCATGAAGCGATGCCCACTTGGAGGACCGCGATTGCGGCCACCTCCGCATCCACTCAGGGCGGCCTAAAGGGGATGAGAGTGTGGAAGAAACGCAGGACCGATATACCGCGTGGGAGCCCAGTTCACCGAGCAGCTCAATTACTCCAATCCGCTGGCTCAGACTGTGGAGACCGTTTGGTATAACAACTACCGCTACTTTTGACTGCACCAGCATACCCAGGCTTTTTGGATCGATCCGCCGCAGGTTCCGGTCAAGGAGTACCTGTTTTATTATCCCAGCAGCAGCGATCCAACACAGCCGGGGGATCCCACCGGCCACTTCCCGGTGTTAAGCCTCATACCGGGAAGCTACCACTACCAACATGTCATGGAAGAGGTGCAGTTTATTGTGCCTCGCGGCTACGATCCGGCTCGGTTTCGGTCGGAGGACGCGATCAAGGCCAGCAACTATCCCATTATCCCGACGGGCAACTACTTTGTGCGAGCCGTACTCTAGAAAGGGGGCGAAACGATGAGCGATACCTTGACCTGCACGACCGTCACCTTGACGCAACCGTACACTACGGGCGCCAATGTCAAAGCCATTCAGAATGCACTGGAGTCGCTGGGATTCAACATTGGGCCAATCGACGGGATTTTTGGGCCGGGCACCGCTGCGGGCGTGCAGGCATTTAAACAGTGGAACGGCATCACGCCGGTGGTGGACCTCCCGATATACGATAAGTTAGGCGTGCGCTGCGTGAGCAGCCCGCAGCTGACGGAGCAGCTCGACTATAACAATCCGCTGCTGCAACCGATTGAAACGGCGTGGGTCGACGGCAAGAAGTATTGGGCATTCGGCCCCAACATTCCGCTGCTGATCGACCCCTCGAAAACCAAAGTGGCGCAGGAGTATGTGATTGTTTACAGCGTGAGCGAAGCGCATGATTGGGCCGAATTCGTCCCCTTGCAACTCAACATCTATGACTCCATTCCGGGGGACCCACAGTACAGCCCGATTTGGCATCTCAACTGGGTTGTCGTCCCGCCAAGCTACGCAGCCAACACGCTTCGTTCAGCCCAGGACGTGCTGGCTTCCCACTACCCCATTATTTCGAGCGGCAACTACGTCAATTGAGCGGTTCTCTAACAGCCGGCGTGTCCGGCTAGGCGGTAGCGCTCCCCAACTCGGGGAGCGTTTTCTCCATGGTCGGAACCGCGCAGCGCATCTGGGGGTAAGACCGTTTGTGGAGCGTGTAATAGTCTAGCGAGAGAAGCGGCGGCGTGACTCGAGGGAGGGACTAATCGGTGGACGTCTGGGACGATTCGGAGAGCGTACAGCGCTACGTGTGGCGCCAGCGGATGGAGCCCGATTACGTGGAGGAGCCTGCGCTGAGAAGCGTGTTTCCGCCGCTGGCGGGGGCTACGGTGGGATTTGGGCGCAGGGAGCGGCGGTTGGGCGGTGCGAATGCTGCAAGAGGGGGCTCGCCAAGTCATGGCGGTAGAACCGTCCACGGCGATGAGGGAACTCCAGATTCGGGCTCCGCGAATCCGATGGATTAGATGCCGCATGGAAGAGGTGTCGTTTCAGTCTAAGAGTGTCGACGTCGTACTGAGGGTACGGAGCCTCCAGTACGTCGAGCGGGCGGGGGAGGTTATGGAGCATGTGTTTGGGTGGTTGAGACCCGGCGGCTGTGCGGTTCACACAATCTGTAGACCATTATATTGAAGCGATCCATTCACAGAATGGGTTTTCCAGGGAGCGTATGGCGGAGGTCCGCCAGTTGGAATTCGATCGTCGGGTCCGGGACCTCGTAACCCCTTATGCGGCGCAGGGATGGTTGGATCTCGAGGTCCGAGCCCAGGTCACATGGGGACGCCCAATCGGGTGCTAGTTATTGGAGGTGCGGCGGTCAGCCAGTGGTTTCGATACGAGGGAGTACCCATGGATTATGAACTAAGACTGCTGGACGAGTCCACCTGGCCGGATTTTTCCGACCAGGTCGCGCGACATGATGGCGTGTGGGGCGGATGTTTGGGTATGGCCTTTCACCCGGAGGCGGCCAGGAGAGGACGGAACAAATGTCTCGTTGACCGAAAATGATGGCGCGGGGTCGCTCCAACGCGTTCGTCTGGGCCGGGGTCTTCGAGTTTTAAACGCTAATCGTGGTCCCTCAACACATCACAAGATTGGAACGTCACTGCAATCCAGTCAATGCGCCCTGCTATAGGTGCCGTGGTCGCAGAGACGAATTTATGTGGCGCCGCCCGAGCTTGAACGAAGCTGCGACTGGACATGCCACGCCCGCGTTCTTGTGCTGTTCCGCACTTTTCTGTGTCACCCGGTCATGTTGCGCCAATGATCCGCATGTTTCGCAGGACTTGCTTGACGCGCTTTTATGAGTGCTACGGCTAGGCGATGCGGCCGGTGGCCCGGGCGAGCCCTCGCCGGTCGCCCACCAAACGCCACTACAGCCGGCGTTTCTTGCGAACTAGTAATGAACGTCTAGTCGGGGCAACCCGCAAGGGAGGGCGAGATGGGCCAGCGACTCCTCGGGGGGTTACGGCGGAAGACTGGCGCAATGTTCCGGAAAAACTCAGTCTTCCTGTCAGCAATTCGACCAACGTTCGAGCCAATACCAACACAAAGAAACCGACCAGCAAAAAGAAGAGTGCATGCGCAATCCATGCCAACACCGGTACATGGAGCTGGTCATACAACAAATCCGTTCCCCCTGTGAAAACACCCAGAGGAAATGTGAGTCCCCACCAGCCTAAATTGAACGGCAAGTGGCGGCGAGCGGTGTATAAAGTAGTAAGCACACTCAGAGCCAGCCACCAGAGCCCAAAGCCCCAAAGCGCGAAGGAGATCATGACCGCCGCGCCCTCCATCGTAAACCCGACGGGACCCACGATCCTGGGGAGAACCCGTCCGATGCCAATGAGACCCATAATGCCCGTCCCCAGTGTTCCCAGGGATATCCATGTCGAAATGGCCATTTCCGCGGGTGGTAAACGGTAGAGAGCTAGACGCAAGAAGAGGAATCCCAACATCAGAAAGGCCAGAGGTACACTGAAGGCCCAGAGCCCCAGTCCCACGACCATCAAACTTCTTTCCGCATCAAGGCCCGCGATATGGGGGATTAGAGTGCCGACGCTGGCGGCCGTTACCTCGGCTGGGACCACCGGCATGAGCCAAAGCCCGGTCAACTTGTCTACGGTGTGGGTGTGACTGACGAACATGAAGAACGGGACGGCTATTCCCGAGACGACGGCCAGCAAGACATTCGCCATCCACAGCCACAGCGCAATGGAAATAGCCAAATGGCCTATGAGGGCTGGTCCCATGTCCACAAAGCCATTGACTACTGTGGTAACAGTTCCCCATGCCGCTTTCGCGGCACCCCGCGGCATGAAAATGGGGGTTCTGCGTCGAAGTCTCCTCGTGCGCTCTCTCGCGACGGTTGACCCTTCTGTGGGATCACGCATCCGCGTAACAGT
>JAJZAN010000092.1 GCA_021799435.1 Bacillota bacterium
GTGTTGTTTGACCGGACCACGGCCCACTTGGTCGAACAGAAAATCCTGTTGCCCGGGGTGACCACCCTCACCCGGCTGGTCGCCCAGGTCCGCGATCGGGCCCAAGGACGACTCTGGCGGCGTCTCGCCGCCGTGCCGAGTGCCGCCCAACGAGACGCGTTGGAAAGCATCTTAGCCGTCGACCCCAAGACCCGCCAAACCGCGCTGGATGGACTCCGCCGTGCGCCCACCCGCCCCAGCATTCGAGGATTCCACTACGCTCTCGACCGGCTCGATCAGCTGCGGACGTTCGGGGCTGCGGGCTGGAACCTCCGCGCGATTCCCCCCACGCGACTGACCGCCTTGGCGCGTCATGCGGCCACGGTTCGGGCGCAAGCCCTGGATCGGATGCCACCGGACCGGCGGCTGGCCACCCTCGTAGCCTTTGTCGTCGTCTTCACCATGCGGGCCCAAGATGACGTCATTGCACTCTTTGACCGCTACCTGACCGAGCTGTTCGCCCGCACGCAGCGCCGTTCCGACAAAAAACGACTGCGCACGCTTCGGGACTTGGATGCGGCGGCCCGCGCGCTGCGCGAGGCGTGTGCGGTCCTCCTACAAGACGCGGATCCCAAAACGGATGTACGGGCCGCCATTTTTGCCCGGGTGTCAAAGGAGGCGCTCGCCACCGCCATCCGCCAGGTGGATACGTTGACCCATCCGCCAGGTGGATACGTTGACCCATCCGCCGGATCAAAGGCTCGCATTCCAGGAGCTCTGGCCCCACTACCCGATGATTCGGCAGGTACTCCCACGACTCCTCGCCACCATGCCCTGGCAGGCGACACCGGCGGGTCAAGGCACCTTAGACGCCTGGCACTTTCTCCGGGATCATGAAGGCCAAGCCATGCGGAGTTGGCCCGAAGCGCCCATGACCGGCATGACAACTACCTGGCGAGCCGTCGTCGTGGGGGAAAACGGCCGGGTGTCGAAGAAAGCTTATACCTTCTGGGTGATGTTCCGGATGCTGGAATTGATGCCGTCGCACGACCTGTATGTGACCCCGAGCGAACGCTATGGCGATCCCCGATCCCAACTCCTGCAAGGCGCGGCGTGGGAGGCGGTACGCCCGCAGATTCTGCGCACGCTCAACTGGGCTGCCGATGCGGAATCGGCCTTAGGCCCCTTGCGAGAGGCGCTCGATACGGCTTACCAAACGACCGCCGCGCATTGGGACACCAATCCCGCCGTCCGATTGGAAGCGTTTGCGGGTAAAGACCGCCTGGTGTTGAGCCCGCTAGACCGGCTGGAGGACCCGGTCTCTCTGCGCCGGCTACGGAGCCGGGTGGCGAGCTTGCTGCCGCGGCCCACGTTGCCGGATTTACTCCTGGAAGTACATCACTGGACCGGGTTTGCCGACGCCTTCACCCACGTGAGTCAGGGGGGCGAACGGGTCAAGGATTTGGCGCTCAGTGTGTGTGCCGTTTTACTGGCGCAGGCATGCAATATCGGTCTCGACCCCGTGGTACATGCGGGGATCCCGGCGTTGGAATATGATCGGCTCACCTGGGTGGCGCAAAATTACGTCCGGGCTGAAACGCTCGCGACCGCCAACACCTTATTGGTGGACTACCATGCGCAACGCCCGCTCGCACAGATCTGGGGGCAAGGCGAGGTCGCCTCGGCCGACGGTCTGTGCTTTGTCGTGCCGGTTCGCACCCTGCATGCCGGCGCTAACCCGAAGTATTTCGGCGCGGGCCGGGGTGTCACCTATTACAACTTTACCAGCGACCAATTTAGTGGATTTAATGCGCTCGTCATTGCTGGAACCCTTCGGGACTCTCTGAACGTGTTAGAAGGGGTCCTCGACCAACAAACCGGACTGCACCCCCACGAAATCATGACCGACACGGCCGGGTACAGCGATCTGATTTTTGGCCTGTTTGGCTTGCTGGGCTACCAATTCAGCCCACGTCTCGCCGACATCGGCGAGGCCCGCTTTTGGCGCATAGATGCAGAAGCCGATTACGGGGTGCTCAATCGCCTGGCCCGCCAGCGCATTCGTGCCGACCTCATTCTCCGCCATTGGGACGACATGTTGCGGGTCTCGGGATCGTTGAAGTGGGGGACCGTGAATGCCACCGCACTGATTCAAGCCCTGCAGCACGGGGGGCGACCGACCCTGCTGGGGCGCGCCATCGGGGAACTTGGTCGGATTTACAAAACGCGGTACCTGTTGGCTTATTTAGATGACGAAACCTACCGGCGGCGGATTCTCACCCAACTGAATCGGGGCGAAGCGCGACACAGTCTCGCCCGGGCGGTGTTCTACGGGAAACGGGGCGAATTGCATCAAGCCTACCGCGAAGGTCAAGAAGATCAACTGAACGCGCTGGGGTTGGTCGTCAATGCCATTGTGCTGTGGAATGCGCGATACATGGAACAGGCGCTGGCATTAATCCGCCAGCGCGGAACCACGGTGTTGGACGACGACGTGGCGCGCCTCTCCCCGCTCGGGCATGACCACATTACCATGTTGGGGCACTACTCCTTCGAGGTCCCCGAGGTCGTCGCGCAAGGTCATCTCCGGCCACTATCGTCGTTGGATGACTAGGTACCCAATCCTATTGCCATTTTCGTTCCATTGCTACCCGAACCCCAAGTTCTTCACGATTGCCCCCCACTCTGAGCCGGCCCACGCCTCCTCGGCCTGGGATGAACCTGCTGCTGCGACCACAATTTATCCCGCACAACATGACAGCTTGCTGACATCCTTATCGAATGTCAATGCCGCGAGTTTAAGTCCTTCCGCCATGGTGAGGTAGGGGGCTAGCGTCTCAGTCAGATCGGCGATGGTGAGGCCATGCTTGACCGCCAACGTTGCGGCATAAATGACATCGCCGGCGTTGTCCGCCACCACTTGGGCGCCACGCAATCGGCCGGTCTCCTGGTCGGCGACTAACTTCATCACGCCACGAGTGTCCCGGTTGGCCAACGCTCGCGGCACCGCGTCCAGCGGCAAGACGGATGCCTTGACCGCGAGACCTTGGCGTTCGGCTTCCGCTTCCGTCAATCCCACGGCGGCCACGGCGGGTTGGGTAAACGTGACCGCCGGCACAACCTCGAGATCGAGCGCGACCGGCGATGCGGTCAAGGCCAGCGCATTTTGTGCCGCGATCTTCCCTTCGTGCGCGGCGACATAGACGAATTGCGGGCCCAAGGTGACATCGCCGGCCACGTACACCCGGGGGTTGCTGGTCTGCAAATGCGCGTCAAAGAGCGGCTGGCGCCGGTCGCCCATCCGAATCCCGGCAGCCTCGAGGTTGAGTGCCTCGGTATTGGGGTCGCGCCCAGCCGCGATCAATACTGCATCGCCGCGGACGACTCGCTCGGCTCCCGCCACGGTCAGGTGCACACGGATGTCCGATGCCTGTCCTTCGACCCGCTCGTACGCCGCCCCGCAAATCACCTCGATCCCCGCCTCGTCCAGCATGTCCGCAATCACCGCGCGGACCTCGTCGTCGTACGCCGGCATGAGCACCAGGCCCCGTTGAATCAGCGTGACCTGCGATCCCCAACGGCGAAAGAGTTGCCCCAACTCCAGCGCGATATATCCCGACCCCATCACGATCAGGTGATCCGGTCGACGGGTCAGGCTCAACGCCGACGTGCTCGTCAGATACGGCACTTCATCCAAACCCGGAATCTCCGGAATGCGCGGGCGGGCACCCGTGGCAATCACATAGCGCCCAGCCGTCATCACCCGGTCGCCGACCTGAAGGCGTCGGTCATCCAGGAAGCGCGCTTCGCCATGGATCCAGTCAATCTGGTATTCCGGAATCAGATCGGCATACTTTTTCTGCCGCAGGTCCGCGACTAATGCGTCTTTCTCCGCCACCAAGGTGGCCAAGTCGGGGGCATCGGCCTGGGTCTTGAGACCCCGAAACGGATTCGTCGACGCCATGTGATGCACGTCCGCAGCCCGCAACAGAGTTTTGGATGGCACGCAGCCGATGTTGACACACGTGCCGCCGAGCGTCCCCCGTTCGATCATCGCGACCCGTGCACCCGCTCCCCGGGCTTCAATCGCTGCCGCGAAGGCCGCGCTGCCGGAACCAATCACCACCAAGTCGTAGTCCGTCTCGGCATCTGGCGTTACCTTTTTTACCACCGGGTCGCGAACTTCCCGAATACCGCGGGGGTGATATCCGGCCGTTTGCACGGCCCCCCGCGCTTGATTAAACGCCAACTCAGGGGGCGCCCAAAACGTGGCCTCTCCACGCCGAAAGTTCGCCTGTACATCCGAAGCGCCAATCCCTTCGAGGACGTGGATGACGTGCACTTCACAGTCCGTACAGGTCATGCCCTCAATCTCCATCTGATACCGGGCCTTGTCTGTCATTGGCTATCGCCTCCTCGATAGGGTCGACACCACGTGCCGCCCTCCCAGCTATCCCACCGTCAGCAATGCCTTATTCGTGGCTCGGCCACCCGGGCGACTTACCGCCGCGCGGCCGGTGTCGCAGCGCCAGCTTACCTCGTGGGCACGCGGGCAACCGTCGGCACGGCACGCGCTAGCTCCGCGTTGGCGCCGGTTTCTGACTCACGACCGCGCAGGTGGCCACGCCCGCCCAGTGATCGCGGAAAATCGCTTCCCCGACATCCAGCAGAGTCGGGACCCGATCGTCGGCCAGGTGATAATAGACATAGCGGCCCTGGGCCTCCGTGGTCACGAGCCCACAATTTTTTAAGCAGGCCAAGTGATTGGACAGATGGCCTTGCCCAATCCCGAGGCGGTCGACCAATTGCCCGACATTGAGGGCCCCCTCGCAGCGCAACGCTTCGAGCACCCGCAAACGAATCGGGTGGCTCAGCGCCTGCCAGAAATCCGCCCACAACGTGTAGGTCTCCATGCTCTGTAGGTTCATGACCTAACCCCCACACTATGATATTGCGATATTACAATATGATAGATGGATTCGCAAGACGAAGGAGAAACAAGCCCGCACCCGCGCATCATAATGGGCCGGTGATGTCTTCACAGCGCGAACGAAAAAGACCGCATCAAATCATCATAGAAATGTATACCAATGAGTCCGCAGCCACCGAATCAATCTATTGCCATTTTCGTTCCATTGCTACAGAAACCCCTGGTTTGCGCTACCCACATGGAATGCGTTATCTGACCGGTGTGAACACTTGATTTCGGATTGGCGCGAGGCGGACAGGCTCACCGCCGAGTTTATGGGGGCCCTCTTCGACGCAGCGGAACACTTTTATGCGGCAGGGTGGCAAGCGGCCGAGGCGCTCCATGGATATCCCGAGGGGGTACTTGGACTCTTGGTCGGGATCTGGTCCACACCGCATGCCGCGTATTACGAGGAAGCCCAACGCACCTGGATGCAGCGCGACACATACCGCGCTGTCAGCGCGTGGGAGCTCGCGTGGCTCGCCCGGTGGCGCCGCCCGTCGACAAAATGGGCGGAGGCCGTCGAGATTATGCAGCGGCGTCGTGCCGCCGAGCGTGGTTTAGGCCGGGCCTTGTTCCAAGACGGATGGCTGGACTACGTCGCGCTGACCGGGACCGCCGTAGGGGAGGTGCGCTAGGATGCGCGCCATCCCTGCGCCGCGGGCGCCCTACCTCAAAGTGGTTACCACGGCTACCGACCTCCACATCGACCCACCGCGAAACACCTCTCCAGTGCCCGGTGTGTCCGATGAAGAGTGGGAGATTTTCGAACACAGCGAGGAGATTCACGCGGGGTATTACGAGTATTGGTTCATACGCGGCGGCCCGTTTCTGCCCGACGCCGAACTGAAGGCGCGCGGCCTCATTCCCGCAGACTGGGCGCCGACGATTCACATTCATCCGTGGCCTCCCGAGGAGGTGACCCGTGGTGAGTCGTAACGCCTCTGTGGCCGTTGTTCTACCCCTTAACTTGGACGTGAAGCGTCAAGCCCGTCAGGCACAGCGCCTGGCGGAATCACGGGCCTGCGGGGACCTCCTACTCGGTATTCTTGCCGGCGAGTATGATGATTGGCTCGTCCACGGCGGCGCCATCATTCCCGACGAGGACAAGCCGTGGTTGCGGGTGGTGCGCCAACAAGCGCGTCGAGCCACCCGCACGCGGAAGGCGGGTGGCGTGTCATGAGGCCGCGTCCCACGTATCTGACGGTCGTCACGACGAGTGCGGCGCTGGAACAGAACCCGCCGCGCGCCGTGTCCCCCCTGCGGGGCATTTCGGACGACGATTGGCAGTCGCTCTTCCACACCGAGGCCATCTGGGCCGGGGAGTACGATTGGTACGTTTTCCACGGGGGACCGTTCATCGCCGACGCAGAACTAAAGGCCCAAGGGCGGATTCCCGCCGATTGGTCGGCGGTGGCGGAGATTCGGGAGGCCCGGTTGCAGCGGCTCCGTGAGCGCCATGAGGGGGATCCGTCGTGAGGGACAACACGATGTCACCGCGCCTGACAGTGTTAGCGCCGACGGATTTGGCGGTTGAACGCCACGCTCGCGCCGAACGCTTGCATCAGCAGATATGCGCGTTGTTAGACGGGGAACTCGATGACTGGCTTTTCGAAGGCACGACCTTGGATCCCACACTCCGCCAGCCACGGCGCCCCTTAACGGTCGTGCGGTCCGATCCGCCGTCCAGACCGTGAGCACGTGCACGTGGGCTGCTCTCAGAGGCTCTCTTCCGCAGAGAGCCCCTTTTTTTGGCCATGGATTGGTGGCAATTCCCATTCAGACAAAGACATGCTAGGTCAGGCACGATACGTTCGCTGAGGGATTAGGCCCGGCGGGTGCAGGGAATCCTGTGGGGAAGGGCTCCGCCCCGAGCGGTCGACCAAGTCCGCCCAGAGCCAGCGACCCGGTGGCCGCGAAGGAGTCCGGAAACGAACCTGACAGCACACCGTAAGCACAGGAGGTGTCAATGGACATTGAACGACAAGGACCCACAGGGTGCCGATGCAGGGGATGACGACCTGCTTGACGTTGGCGCGCTCGTCCAGTGGGCGTTGCGTGTTGTGAGGCGGAGGCGGGCGGAGGCCAGCGCTCAACAGTCGGATCTGGTCAATGCCGCGTGCATTCGGGATACGCACAGGGAAGGCGGCAACAAATGAACGGATACGATGCACTGGTGCGCCTCTTGGATCGCATGTTGCGAGAGCAGTCTGAAGAGGCACAGACGCAGCTGCCGGTGCAACCAGTAGGGGGACGGGCGAGCTCCGAGGAAAAGCCGGGGAGTATCATTCCGATGTCCACGAAGGACTTTGCAGAGTGATGGGTGCCGCAACAACGCACATAACATAGACCCATTTTCGGGCCGCTAAGGCGACAAACAGACTGAGAATGGCCAACAGGTCGTATTCGGTCTGTTTTTTTGTCCTGGGGCCTCTCTGACCTCTCAGAGCGCATCCTGATCGTTCCGGCGACAAAGGATTGACGCTAGCGTGGTCGGTATCGGTCCTCTGCTCCCCCAAAGCGTTCGCACGAGGTGTGTTTTCAGGCCCGCTGGCGCGCTTAAGGCGTGTTGCGTGGGAAAGGGACGCCGAGGCCAATTCGGGCGCTTGGCGACGCCTTTTTGCGCGGCTGGTGCTATCCTAATCGTGAATATGTTGTTGAATGGCGTTCGGCTTTACTTCATGAATAGCCGCAACCCTCCGGGCGCGTGAAAGAGGGGACCGTAATGAATATCCGATCAGTGATGGGACTTGTGACAGCGGCTGGTTTTTTGGTAGGGGCATCAGGGTGTGGAACTTCCCCCTCGCATCAGGTATCGGCGTCCCGAACGACTTCTGTAAATGGATGCCCATCGGGAACGGTGTCCATGAATGAAGATGGGACGATTCACTGCCTGACTACAAAAAAGCCCCATCGTGCTCTACGAAAAAGCAATGCTTCTGCAATATTGTCATCATTCCCGGCAGGCTTTCACTACTGGACGCGACAACACAACGGCCAACCGTCCCATAACGTGGGAGTGCTGGAGGGATTTGTTGCGGAGCCGTGGTGGTCGCAACTCGGGAACGTATGGAAAGGCCTTGCGCCGATTGGTATTCAGCCGTCTGCGGCTCTTGGGATAGGGGTCGATTTATCGGGAAACACTTCCGCAAGTTCAGGACTCGCGTTCCTCAGAGAGGCGCGCCCTGACCCCTCGTATGTGTTATTTCTTCAATCCCCGAAGTTACCGTTGTCACACCATGCAGCCACCCTTATGGCGGCTGCATCCGCTGCCATCGTCACAGCGTTTTCGGATGCCTTCCCTCAGGCGACTCAATGGCCAGCATTGATTGTACGATGGCAAGGTCCCCACAACGAATATGTGCAACTGGGAGAATCCGGGAGTTATGCGGATGCCGCTTTAGAGAACTCTGGATTGCAGGCGCCCGGATGGGCTGTCGGTACGGGAATCGCTGCGCCATCAACCCCATTGTCGTGGGATCCTACCGGCGAGGACTTGTCGCAAATTCCCGCTGCGGGCTCAACCGATTCGCTTTATCGAGCAACGGGCGAAATGGTGCACGGAGTCAGTTCGGCGCTTGACTGGATGAGTACAGCGCTTTATGAATGGGGTCGATCTTCGTCGTCTGCGTCGAACCACAGCACGACGACGGTGTCCTCTCCCTCATCGCCTCCCAGTTCGGCACAGACGAGCAATGCCAACCTAGCACCATCATCATCACCGCCCGCTACGCCGTCCCCGAGACCCCCGCTGTTGGACATCTCTGGCGATGTGACGCCGCAAGGGATCCAAGTGCAATGGTCGGCCTATCCACAGACGAATCTGCCGCGCTGTACCGTGGCCATTCGGGCTGGAGACTCCCTGAGTTCGCGATACTCGAATGTGGTTCGCAACGGAGGGTTGTTTACGCCTCCTATAGGTACGGGCGGGTTTCTCGTCGTGAACTGTGGGCATGACATTCAAGGGACGTCCGTATTGGCTTACAACTATGGCGTTCGGGCCACAGGACTCACAGGCTACACTGATGGACTTCCCAGCGCTCCCGAGGCCGTGATTTATGTCAGTTACAACCACGGTGGCTTGGGGTACGGACAAACTCCAGATCAAAACATGGCGGATTATCAGGTCACAGCCGCAGGGGGGACGGTTTGGCCCGTCTCCGCGGCACAAGTCAGCCAAGGGATGCTTGTCTTAACCGTGCATCTCCCACCCAACACACCAACCGGGCAACCTGTGCAGATAACCGTGAGCACTGCCAAGTCGGTTGCAACAGACGCCGCGGGCGCTCCGAGTCTGACCGATGTCCAGGGATCACTTAATACGGGCGCCTATGCCCAATAGCGCAGCGTGACAGGCCCGGGTGGTGATTTATGTCGCCAATGGAGTGAAAGGATGGCCCATGATATGCCCAAAACGCCTCTGGATGTTGGCGCTATTGCCGTTGATTCTCGCGGCCAGTAGAGCACCGACGTCTTTCGCGAATGCGACTCCAGTCGAGGTACGACTCGTGGCTGGTCACGATAATCCAGCCATTGTAGGCTCAGACGTCGTGCATGTCCCCGTCGTCGGCATCCACGGGCACCCCAATGGTGTCTTGGCCCACGCAGGCGGCATGGTGCCCTTCGTGCTCAGTGTGGGCGACAATGATGTGCTCCATAGTCTTTTGACCGCGTGGCTCGCCCACGACTGGTGGTTTGACGGCCAGCAATGGATTGCGGAATGAAAGGATGAATCGCATGTCTTATCGATGGATCCCCGCGGCCTTTATCGCCGCAGCTCTACTGTCCGGGTGTGGTGCCCAGTCGTCTGCGGTCTCCGCATCCCCGTGGCTCGTGAAGATGACCGGCACCCCCGGCACCACCTGGCAGGGCGGTTGCTCCACGGATACCATGAACGGCAGCAACAACCCGACATATAATGTCACGTTGCCCTGGTCTCGCCGATTTTCAGCGAACGCTCTGGATGTCAACTGCTACTTCCAAGACCAACAACCGTGGGGTTCAGCGCGCGTCGTGATCTACTATAACGGGCAACCCCTCGCGCACGGATCCTCAGGGCCCGGGGGCTACGGCATCGCCAGCGCGTACGCGACGCAACCGTAGCCTACGCTCCCAAGGTGGATCCATGGACGTTCTTCAACGGCCGCGTATTTTTCTCGATGCGTTGGGTGTGGTGCAACAAGGCTTGGAGCACGGCCAACATGTCCGATGCATCCGTCGCCCCTTGCGGGCTAATCCCCGCATACCCTTCGAGCGCCTTCCCCACATTGCCGTGATACTGGTTCAGCAGGTGGTTGAAAAACTGAATTCCCACGGCGAGGTTCGTTTGCGGGTTCAGCGCCTGCCGGGCGTTGAGGTGCCACTGGCCAAAGTTACCCGAATCCAACTGCATCAGGCCGAAATCCGTCGTCCCGGTTTTCTTGTTGTAGAAGGTGAGGCCCGGCAGGCCGCCCGATTGCGTGCCCAGAATCGTATCGATCGCCGCCAGATTCAGGTGCGGGTTCCGATGCGCCAACTTCGCCATATCTTGCTGTGCGAGGCTGTTCCAGCGCGTGACATTGTGCGACCGCGCCACCGGCAGAAACTGTTGCACGTATTTTTGCGCGGGACTAGCGCCCGGACTCGGCACCGGAAAAGGCGTGACCCAGTCGGCGGTGCGAGTCGGCGCCGGTCCACCGCCCGTGCGAGCGCCCATGGCCGCCGCCAAGAGCGCCCCGAGGCTGCTCTGCTGGTTGCCCAGGACGAAACTCGCCAAGGTGGCTCCGATTTGGGTCTGGGGGGAACTCCCCGCCACGCCGGGAATGGTATAGGCGGTCGTCCCCGCCGGGAGGGACCCCCGATACGCCGGATAGTGCTGTATCCCCGGCAACGGCGTCGATCCCGTAGCCTTCCCTGCGCCCAGGACGCGGTCGAGCAACGGACCCAGAACGGGGCCGAGAAGAGACAATCCCAGCGACGTCGGGGAATGGCTGGTCAGCATCTGCCCCAGCCCCCGACTGTATGTCAGGTTCAGGCCCGCGAGAACCTGGGCGATGGGATGGAGATCGCGCCCGATGCGCGCCCATTCCAGATTCGCCTTCGTCATGGTGGAGGTCAGTTTATCCAGGCTCGTCTGGAGCGTCGGGCCATGCAGCACACTCTGCCCCAGCGTCTTCTGCATCTGCGTGAAGTCCAGCGCCCGTTGATGGGCGTGCCCGGGACCGAGGTGCGCATATTGCTTTTCGAGCTGGTAGAAGTGGTGCGCGACGTGACCGTGCAAGTTCCCGGTGACCTCGTGTGCCAAGGCGTTTAAGCCATGGCGACCGCTGACATGCTGCGCATTGGCGATGTCGCCCAGGATTCCGATGCCGCCCTTCTTAATGAGCGTACTCAGCGCCGTGGGACCGAGGGCCGCTGCGAGTTGTTGCGTGTGGTTCACTTGGCTCAGCGACTTGCCACTGAACGCTTCCATGACCGCGAGGGCTTGGGGTTGCGTGAGATGCATGCCGACTCCCATGATCATGGCCGCATTGGCTGACTGGGTCGTGGCGATGCGCCCGTACTTGTCGCGTTGGTATTGCACTTTGCCGCCCGGCAGATTCCGCATGTAATAGTGGAGTTCGGCCGCGAAGTTGCTCACGCCCGTGGTGGGGTTGACACCATTGATTCCCTGCGCTTGAAGGAGTCTTTCTTGGGCATAACTGAGCTTGTTGTTGGGGTTGAGCGCCTGATAGGCCGCTTGCTGAAAGGCGCTGCCGCCGCCAGGACTAATGATGCCCTGGTTAATCGATCCGAGCACTTGTGCACCCATCGTCCCCTGGAGTACGGGGCTCCCCGAACTATTCAGACTCGTCATAATGCTGGCCAAGAGGTTCGCATTCGGCGCGTGGCCTAATTGTGCGGCCAGTTGCTGGCTCACGCTCAGCATGGCCGCGAGGACTTGGCCTTGGCGTCCTTGCATGGATCCCGCGGCGGTGGCATTCGCAATCAAGGCGGCGAACTGATTCCCGCTCATCTGCCCCACGCTGCCGCCTGTGCCCAGAATGCCGACTTGGGCGGCTTGGCCGAAGGCTTGTGCGGTACTCACGGGATTCAACCCCATCGAGAAGGCGAGGCCTTGGCTGGCCGTCATCAGGTGCGTCAGACCCCGGGTGCCGATGTTGCCGGTATACGGCGCGATCGCTTGCGTCGCGGCCGTGATGGTCGGCACGCTTTCGGCGAACCCGCGACTCGTGGCGTCCACTTGCGTGCGGAGGGTGTTGAAGCTCTCTCCGAGTGTTCCGAGCGTCTTCGAGAGCGCCGAGAAGGCCGTCCCTTGTTGGAGGTACGTCGACCAACCTTGGCGCACATTCGAGGCCACATAGCCCACGCCGAGGGCCGCGGCGCCGACCCCGGTGGCGGCGAGGCCCCCGCCCAGTAAGCCGCCCAGTTCGCCGTACCCGGCCGCGCCCGCCAAACGCTGGATCACGCCCGTGATGGCGGTGCCACCTGCGCCCCCTGCACTCCCGGTTGCCGCCGCCTGCTGCTGGGCCTTGAGGTAAGCGTTGATGACCGCGCCATGGGTCGGGTTCGTCGTGCGGTATTGCGCGGCGGCACTCGCCAAGGCCGCCGGATCGATGCCCGACGCTTGGTTCGCCGCCAAAATGGCTTGGCTCTCGGCGCTCGACCCCGCGGGTTGCGCGGCGATGCGTTGCACCTGACTCAGATGCTGGCGCAGGGCGCTGGTCGCGTTCGCTTTGCCGCCCGGCTGCTGCATCATCTGATCCAACTGGGGCAGGATGGGCTGAATCACGTCTTGAAAGTTCGTCAAAAATTGCCCCGAGTTCATCGAGGCGTTCGGGGCACCGGATCGTCCGTGCGTCTCGCGGGCCCGGGGCGGCATGCGTTCTTGCGCGTATTGCGTGGCCCGTTCAGAGGCATTCGTGCCGCCGCCGCCCGACGCGCCCGGGGTCCCGGAGCCTCCGCCACCTCCGGCGCTCCCACTTCCCCCCGAGACCCCCGGGATCGTGATTTTGCTCGCGTAGGTCATCATCCGCTGCA
>JAJZAN010000093.1 GCA_021799435.1 Bacillota bacterium
CTCACGGCACCCAATACCCCATTTCCGTCCATCGACCCGGTGCTTGACGACGCGAATCATGCACTAAACGGTCCGAGGGGGGTGCGTGAAGCTCCCCTCCACGCTGCCCCACTTGCTGCGTCGCCAGGACCGACCTTCATGTCACTTGCCGCGGCACGGGGAAAGCCGGCCTAGAATACGCGATCTTGGGGGCATTCATGTGTCCACGTCGTCCGCTATATTTTGCTTTCCCGAACACTTAGCGGGTAGTGGGAGTGACTTTGTTTAAAAAGGTGGTCCGATGAGCCCGGCTGGCCCCTAAAGCCAAAATGGCCTGTCGGTGCCGGGGTGTGGGATATCCGCGATGCTCTTCAAATCCATAGCCCGGATACTGCTCAGCCAAAGCCTCCATGTAACGGTCCCGCACAACTTTCGCCACGATGGATGCTGCCGCGATAGAGGCTGAACGTTGATCTCCACGAATCAGCGCCACGGTGTGGTGGCGAGACCCAGGAAGCGGCATGGCGTCCGAAAGCACCACATCCGGCTGCCCCGGGAGCCGATGGATGGCTCGACGCATGGCGAGCCGGGCAGCCTGAAAGATGTTGATCCGCTCGATGGTTCGGGGACCAGCAGCTCCCACCCCAATAGCCCATGCATCGGCTTCAATAAGCTCAAACAGCTCCAAGCGACGGCTCACGGAAAGTTTTTTCGAGTCATCGAGCCCCTCAATCGGGCGTGCGGGATCCAACACCACGGCAGCGGCCACCACGGGGCCAGCCAGGGGTCCGCGCCCCACCTCGTCAGTCCCCGCCACCAACAACCCCTGCTGCCAAAAGACATCCTCAAAAATTGTTAATACGTCCCACGACGGAGGCATCACCGGGGGTCACTGTCCTCTCCCGGACGCTCCAAACTCAAACGCCCCAAACTGCCGGTGCGAAATCCGGCGAGCACCGCGTCGGCGGTCCGCTGCCGATCGACTACTCCGCCCTGTTGCAGGTATCCCCGGCTCTTGCCCCACTCCAGCCAAGCCTCAGGCTCGGCGTTCGGATAGTACAGATGCCAGACACGCTCGGCAATATCCTCGGCCTCACCTGCTTCCAACGGCGCCACCCCCAAGAGTTTTAAGCGCCAATCCCGTGACTTGGACGGCGTCACTACCCCTGGCAAATCGAGCCATTCCCAGCCATCATCCATCCGAATCCATTGCGGGCCGCGCGTCAGACCCGGTTTACCCCCGGTCCGTACCCGGTTCTTTCCCACCATGCGGTTTAGGACCGTCGACTTGCCCAGATTGGGAAGGCCCACCACAGATAACCGGTACGGCGGCTTCAACCGGCCCTTAATCGTTCCTCGGAGCCGCTTCTGGGCGTCCGATGACTCCGCGCTGAGAGCCACGGCGGTGATGCCGTTGTGGCGGTACCATTGAATCCAGGCCTCGGTGATCTCGGGGTCCGCCACATCGTTCTTGTTTAACACGAGGATGATGGGGGTCTTTCCCACCCAGGACGCCAAAGGTCGATGGCGCGTCAATTCTGGAGCGCGCGCATCGACCACTTCCACAAAGGCGGACAAATAGGGAGCCAGTTCCCGAATTGTCTTTTGCGTGGCCACCATGTGGCCGGGGTACCAGCCTCGATTGGACATTAGGGCAGCCACCGAAACCGATTGAGAGGCCACCAAATCAGGAAGGCCTGCCCACGCACATTCTTCATCGGCAACATGCCGAAGTAGCGGCTGTCATAGCTGATGGGGCGGTTGTCCCCTTCCACCCACAGATAGCCGGGCGGAACACGCCGAGGGGAGACATTGATGGACTTGCGGTACTTCAGAAAGGGCTCAGGGTATCGCTTGCCATTGATATACACGACATTGTTCTTGACACTAACAGTCTCACCCGGGACGGCAATCACCCGCTTAATCCAATCCTGCTTGGGATTGACGGGACTCTTAAATACGATAATTTCGCCGGTGGTCGGCTTGCCAAAGACAAAGGCTAGTTTGTTGACCAACACCCGGTCGCTATTATGCAAGGTGGGTTCCATCGAGAACCCTTGGACCTGGTAGGATTCGAACAAAAACGTACGGATCAAGAATGCCAGAACCAGGGCCACAACCAACGTTTCAATTAATTCGCGAGTGCCGCTTTTCTTCTTGTCCGCCAACCTTTCACCTCATCCGGAAAATGAATGCAGGCGAAGACCGTTCCGTCTTCGCCCGCCCCTTAACGACGCTCGCGGATACGAGCGGCCTTGCCCCGCAGTTGACGCAGGTAGTACAGTCGTGCGCGCCGCACCTTGCCGCGCCGCACCACTTCAATCGACTCCAAACGCGGCGAGTGCAGCAAGAATGTCCTCTCTACACCGACACCGTAGCTGACCCGGCGCACCGTGAAAGTCTTGGAGAGCCCCGTGCCGCGCTTGCGGATCACAACCCCTTCAAACATCTGCACACGTTCGCGGTTGCCTTCCTTAATCTTCACTGCCACTTTGACCGTGTCACCGGGGCGAAAGACTGGAAGGTCGCTTTTCATCTGATCTTCTTCCAGAAGCTTAATGTAATCCATCCCTAATTCCCCCCTTTCTCGCGTTCGCCCAGCAAATCCGGGCGTCTCTTTTTAGTCCACTCGTAGGCCACCTGATCGCCATAGGCACGAATCGCTTCATGGTTACCGGACAGCAGCACCTCCGGCACTTTAATCCCCCGGTATTCCTCTGGCCGCGTGTACTGCGGCCCTTCCAGCCAGCCATTCTGGCGGCTGAAGGAATCCAGGCGGGCGCTGTCATCATCGCCCAACACCCCTGGCACCAATCGAGCCACAGCATCAGCCACAATCATGGCGGGAAGCTCGCCGCCAGTCAGAACGAAGTCGCCTACTGAGACCTCTTCGGCGTTCAGCAATAAGCGCGCCCTCTCGTCGATGCCTTCATAGTGCCCAGCCACTAGAATCAGGTGCTGCTCGTCTGCCAGGTCCTCCGCCAGCCGCTGATCAAACAGTCGGCCTTGCGGGGACGTCATGAGTATCCGAGGCGCTGCGGCGACATGCATGGCGGCCCACTCTACCGCTGGGACCACCACATCACTGCGCATTAGCATTCCGACGCCTCCCCCGAAAGGGTAGTCGTCCGTCTGCCGATGGGGGCCAATGCCGAACGGCCTTACGGGCACAATCCGGATGTCCACCAAACCTCGGCGTCGAGCCCGCTTAAGAATGCTGGACCCCATCACTCCCGGAAACATTTCCGGGAACAACGTCACCACCTGAATGACCATCACTCGGAGATTTCCTCGAGTCCCGGCAACAGTTCCACTGTCATCACGCGTTCTTCAACATCGACCGCTTTCACCACCGACTTCAGGGCGGGAATCAGAAGCGGCTTCTTTTCGGAACGCTCGACTTCAAACACATCGTGCCCGGCCCCAGTGCGGAGTACGTGCGCGAGCTTGCCCAAGTGCCGCCCGCTCTCCGCCTCCACGACGGCCATGCCCACCAACTGATGCCAATAATACTCGTCTTGGGGGAGTTTGGGCAAACGCTCTTCCGGTACCATCAATAGCGCGCCCCGAAGCGTTTCTGCCTGCTCCCGGGTGTTCACCCCAGCTAGTTGAATCACGGCCAGCGGGGGGTGCATGCGGCTCTGCAGGACCGCACGGGGCTCGCCCAAGCAATCCACCGTGACCTCTTTCAAGCCCAGCAAGCGTTCCGGAAAATCGGTCGTCGGGAACACCTTGAGCGAGCCGTCGATGCCGAACGGCGCCGTCACCTCGCCAATCATCACGTGTCCCGGCCACACCTCTCGTCCATTACGACTCATGAGCCGAGGCCTTCTGCTGCTTTTGCTCGTGGACCTTTTGCAACACACCGGTCTTCTTCAAAAGCGATCGCGCTGTGTCGGTCGGTTGGGCGCCGTTGTTAATCCAACGAATCGCCTTCTCCTCATCAATCTTGATCACCGCCGGCTCCTTGGTGGGATCGTAGTACCCAATCTCCTCAATGAAGCGGCCGTCGCGAGGGGAGCGGGAATCTGCCACCACCACGCGGTAAAAAGGACGTTTTTTCGCACCCATGCGGCGCAAACGAATCTTAACCATGCATTCTAACCTCCCTTCTCCTCAGCCCATTGGCGGAAAGGGCATGCGGCCCAGCCGCCGTCCCTTTTTGCCTTTTGTCTGACGCATCAATTTTTTAATCTCTTCGAACTGCTTCATGAGGCGGTTGACTTCCTGCACACTGGTCCCGCTGCCGCGGGCAATGCGGAGTCGCCGACTGCCGTCCAAGATGTCGGGGCGTTCCCGCTCCTTCATGGTCATGGACTGGATGATGGCCTCCACCCGAAGCAGGCTGCGGTCATCCACCTTGTCCTTCACTTTAGCCATCTGGCCGCTCATGCCAGGCAGCATCTCCATGACTTTGGAGAGCGGTCCCAACTTTTTGACCTGACCCAACATGGCTAAGAAGTCATTCAAGGTGAAGTCGGCCTTTTGAATCTTCTCCGCCAGCACCGCGGTGTCGCCTTGATCCATGGTCGCTTCAGCCTTTTCAATCAGGCTCAAAATGTCGCCCATGCCCAAAATACGGGATGCCATGCGATCTGGAGCAAATGGCTCCAAATCCTCCAGCTTCTCGCCCGACCCCACCAGTTTAATCGGCAGATTGGTGACTTCCCGGATGGAGAGCGCTGCACCACCGCGCGCGTCGCCGTCCAGTTTGGTCATAATCACGCCGCTTAGCGGCAAGCGTTCTTTGAAGGCCGACGCGGTCCGGACCGCGTCCTGACCGGTCATGGCATCTACCACCAACAGCATCTCGTGTGCCGGGACCCGCCGGTTCATGTCTTCCAGCTCGGTCATCAGCGCATCATCGACGTGCAAGCGGCCTGCAGTGTCGATAATGATGACATCCTTGGCCAGCCGTTTGGACATGGTCATGCCCAGTTCTACCAACTGCACCGGCGTTCGCTCCGGCTCTGTAATGACCGGAACCTGAATCTTGTCCGCCAGCACCTTTAACTGGTCAATAGCGGCTGGTCGATAAATGTCGGCAGCGACCAAAAGCGGCTGCCGGCCTTGATGGCGCAGCATGCGCGCCAGCTTGGCGCTGGCTGTGGTTTTCCCGGCGCCCTGCAAACCCACCATGTAGATCACGGTCGGCGGGTTGGATGCCATGCGGACCCGCTCTTGCGATCCGCCCATCAACTGCACCAATTCATCCCGAACAATGCGAATGACGCCTTGGTCCGGGGTCAGACTTTGGAGGATATCTTGGCCCACCGCGCGCTCTTCAACACGGGTCAAGAACTCCTTGACGACCTTGAAGTTGACGTCAGCTTCCAAGAGTGCCAAGCGCACCTCACGGAGCGCTTCTTTGACATCGGCTTCGGTGAGCCGTCCTTTGCTGCGCATACGCTTAAACGTCTGTTGCAGCTTTTCGGTCAGTGCGTCAAACATCGCCGATGCCCTCCTCCTCGGCCAGTTGGTGAATTTCCTGGCGAACCCGGGTCAACGCAGGGGACGGATGTACCTCGTGAATCAGCGCTGCCACCGTCCGGAGCCGCTCGCGGCGGCGTTCAAAGGCTTGCAGGAGCCCCAAACGCGCCTCGTAATCCTCCAACAGTTTCTGGGTACGGTCCAGCAAATCGTATACGGCCGCCCGCGAAACCTGCTGTGCCGCCCCAATCTCCGCCAAGGACCAATCCTCCAGATAATAGAGCTGCCAAACCTCCTGTTGGTGTTCGGTCAACAGCGGGCCATAGACATCGAACAGCAATCCCGCTCTGACACGATCCTGAGATTTCACGGCCACTCTCCTGTAAAGGTATTTTCCTTAACAGCCGTAGTCGATTGTAGCCAATGACCGTTGTCCTGTCAACTCGCCGCTTCTGTCAAAATTCCGCAGAGACAGCCTCACCTAACGTGCTGGCGCGGTTTTGCTCGATGCGCGCCAGCGCTGCCCGCACTTCCTGCGCGGCTCCGTGACTGAACCTCAGCACGCGGCCCCAGTTAATCACCACGGCGTTGGGTGGAACGGCTCCGCGGCGCATGTGCCCGCGCAGCAATCCGGACGCCACCACGGCCAAATCGTCCTGAAACCCGTCTTGCTCCAAGCGTCCTAAATGGGTAATCCGCACCGGATAGTTGTCCAAGGAGTATACGCCTTCACGAATTTCGAACCGCACCTCCCATGCCTCGTCGTGCCATTCTATGGACCGGACCTTGAGCATAGTGCCCCTCCTCGTCTTGTCTCTCATGAAAAATTCGACCAAAAAAGCCGCCACCGCTATTATATCCCTGAATGCCACTGAACCTCGAGCGGAGTGGGATGAACTGTTTTTTCGCAAGGTGCAACACCATGACGAGACCTCTTCTGTACTCAGTGTGCACCGGCAATTCCTGCCGCAGTCCGATCGCCGAAGGCCTCGCCCGCGCTTGGGGTGAAGGCCGAATTGAGGCAGTCAGCGGCGGCCTTGAAGCCCATGGGCTTAATCCGCGTGCTGTCGAGACCATGCAAGAAATCGGCATCGACATCTCCCATCAGGCGTCCACTACCATCGACCTCGGTCTTCTCACGTCGGCGGACTACGCCATCACCTTGTGCGGAGACGCCGATGAGCGTTGCCCGTGGACGCCGCCCTCGGTCAAGCCGATCCATTGGGGTTTCCCCGATCCGGCCAAGGCTCAAGGCACCGAAGAAGATATGAGAAACGCTGTTCGGCCCGTTCGAGACGGCATTGGCGCACCCGTGCGGGCCTTCATCGAAGAAATCGGCCCACGCTCATGATGAGGGGGCGGTGCAATCCGCCCCCTCATCTCATCAATCTTCTAGGTTGACGGCCAAGTTGGGCCTCTTGTCAAAGGCCGGCTCTATAGGCGGGTCCTCTTCCAGGATGCGCTGAATCTCCTCTAATCCGCGCTCCATCTGCGCGTCATATCCCCGTGCCTGATCCTGCGGGCGATTGAACACTTCAATGGTCGGATCGGTGCCGTAGTTCTCGACGCCCCATTCTACGTCGTAGAACCACAAGGCGATAAAGGGCTGGGTCGTCGTGGTTCCGTCGACCAACCGGTACTGGGGGTTAATGCCTACCACCCCACCCCATGTGCGCGTGCCGATTAGGGGTCCCAACCCCAGCATCTTCCATGTGTGGCTGACAATGTCGCCGTCCGAGCCAGCAAACTCATTGGTCAACGCCACCATGCGCAAAGGCCCGCCTTCCCGGAAGTAGGTTCCCGGCTTCCCGTAGCGGGGAACCATATAACCCAGACGCCGCCGCGAGAGTTCCTCCAGCAGCAATGAACTCACACTGCCGCCGCGGTTAAAGCGCACATCCACAATGAGGCCCTGACGGCCCAGTTCCTGCAGAAAGCCCCGGTGAAACTCCGCAAACCCGGGATCCTGCATGTCGGGAATGTGGAGATAGCCCACCTTGCCTCCGGTGCGCTCGTGCACGAGCCTACGGTTCGATTCCACCCACGTACGATAGCGGGCCGGCGTTTCGTCCGCCAAGGTGCGCACCACAACTGTCCGCGAGTGCCCGCCGCTCGCCGATTTGAGGGTAAGTTGCACGTCCTTTTGACCCTTGTTTACCAGACGTGCGCCCGGCGGCAGAGATTCCGACAGTGCCTCGCCGTCGATGGCCGTGATGACGTCACCCACGACCGCATTCACGCCGGGATCCAAGAGTGGCGAGTGCTGGTCCTGAGCCCACACATCCCCTTCGACCAAACTCGTGATTTCGTACCCCCCAGCGTTTCCGTTCCACCGGTAGTCAGCTCCCAAGTACCCCATGCGGTGTCGCGGATTGGACGTGTAATCCCCATTCATCTCGTAGGCGTGCGACGTGCCAAGTTCCCCATGCATTTCCCACAAGAGGTCGGAGAGGTCCGAACGGCAGGTCAGACGGGGCACCAATACCGAATACTTGTCGTAGACGGCATTCCAGTCCACTCCACTCATGTTGGGCGTCCAGAACAGGGCACGCATGAGACGCCAAGCATCCCGCAGCATTTGCTGCCACTCCGCCTCCGGCTCTACCATCACCGCAACGCGGCTCAGATCCATCAGCCCGCTGTCACGACCCGGCTTTTCATCGAGCTTCTTCTCCCATTTGTCGCCCGCCTTGAGCACCCGCAAGGTGCGGCCGCTCAGCACTGCCATGACGCGGCCATCCGAAGACAGTTGGAAGCTGGTGACATGGCTGGCTAATGATTCTTCCTTCAGTTCGTCGAACCGATATTGATGAAGCGTGAGACTGCCCTTCGGTCCCTCATAGAGCGCTGGCGGATCCTCCGGGTCGCGGGTCGTCCAAAAGACCCGACCTGGGGCAGCCTGCAATTGGGCAATATCAGCTGCCTTCATGGGGAACTCCACCACGCGCTTTTGAATGTTTTCCAGATCGACCGTCATGGGGCCCGTCAGGACTGGGGTCTCCTCGCCGCCGCCCACGGCGGGGCGCCCGACGGCATAGAAAGGAGACCGGGTGTCCTTGGCTAAGGCAATGGCATACACCTTGTCCGCCCGCAGAAAGCTCCGGTCAAAGCGCACAGCATCGTGCACCGGCTTGAAGGTTCGCTTGGACAGGAAATAGAGGTAGCGGCCGGCGGGATCGAAGACCGGGCTTCGGTCAGACAGGACCGGCTCCGTGATGGCCGTGGATGTGCGCGATTCGAGACTGTAAAGATAGAGGGCTGACTGGAGTCGAGCCACCGGCAATGAATAAGCCAGCCAGCGGCTGTCCGGAGACCATGCCAGCCCCTGCGCGGCTCCATGCTCGGACTGGGCTATCTTAGCGGCCGTCCCTTTGTGTAAATCGATCACCCACACTTCCAGACGCTGATTGCTGAGAGCAGCCCATCCGCCGTCGGGTGACACTTCCATCTGTTGAACCAGTCCAAAATCCCCCGCTAATCGACGGACCCCCATGGATCCATCCGCCTCCAGCCGCCGAATCTCCAGGCCGTCTTCGCCGCCTTCATCCGAGACAACCAGCCACGTGTCAAGGCTTACCGATCGCAGCAACCGATACCGAACCCCTTGGGGAACACCCAGCGGCAGCACCGGTCCCTCAAACGGTCCCAGGCGATAGGGCTTCCCGCGTGTGACCAGCGTGAGGGCCGAGCCGTCGTGGTCCAGCCGATATTCGGTCAAGTACTCGGCTGCGTCAATATGTTTAGGTTGACGGAGACGCAGCTGACTGACCAAATCGATGGCCAAGCGCTGCTCTTCGCCCGTTCGCGGATCATACACGTATAAATCTCCGCCAGCGTGGTAGACCACGCGCTGCCCGTCCGTAGAGGCATTGCGGGCATAATACCGCCGCTGGTTGGTGTGGCGCTTAAGATCCGTGGCGGAGGGATCCATCGAATAGAGATTGCCGATGCCCTCGTGGTCGCTCAAAAAGAAGATCTGGCCGCCAATCCACATGGGACTCGCCAGGTTCCCATCTTCGCGAGCGTACCGTGCGAACTCCCCAGTGCCGTGGGCGTCGATCCAGAGCACGCCGCGGCGCCCGCCGCGGTACCGTTTCCAATCGGCCGGATCGCGAGCCCACCAGTTGAGGATCACGCCACCGTCCGGTGAAAAGGCCGCCGCATTCGCATGACCATAAGGCAGCAGTTCCGGCTCACCGCCGGTGACCGGCACCCGATAGAGCCGGTTCTGGCTGGCAAACGCTTGCCCATGACGGCTCACAAAGATCACATGCTGGTCCGTTACAGCGACCGGCGTGGCACCACCGCCCACGTAGGTCAGCCGACGCACGGCCCCGCCTGCACCCGGCATGATGTAGACTTCTTGATCCCCCTCCTCATGACCGACAAACGCCAGCCACCGTCCGTCAGAGGACAAAACAGGGTGGGTCACACGGCCAAAGCCGGTGGTCAGGCGATGAGCGGGCCCGCCGCGGCGGTCCACTTCAAACAATTCGTCCTCGGAGACGAACACCACCCGGTCGCCCGCGATGGTCGGAAAGCGATAATATCCGGTTGCCAAGGATGCACTTCCTTTCTCGGTGATAATCCCACAATTCCAAACGAAAGCCCCAGATCCCTTCCGGGTTCTGGGGCTCAAAGAAAAATCTTGCGTCCTTTAGCCGGCGTATTCCGTTTCCATGACCGCCGCCGGTTCGTCGAGAAACTGGCGCAACCCGTGCAAGACCCCGTGCGCACCCTCATACGGAGAACGGACAATCACTGGGGGCAGTTGATCCGCCAAACGAATCGTGGCGTTGGCCACCAGCACACCGTGGTACCGTCCCTCCATCAGGTCGCCGTCATTCTCGGCGTCGCCGGCCACAAAACACTGCTGCGGCCGCACGTTGAGCCGATTCAAAATGTACTTGAGCGCACGGCCCTTGAGCGCGCCGCGCGGCACCACGTCCAACCGCATCTCGTCCTCATCCCATAAGGTCCGCTGCACGACGCCCTCTTGGACCAGCGCCGTCCTCGCAGCACTGAGCGCATGGTAATCGCGGACCTGAAACGCCAAGCGCCAATGGGAGCTGCGGCCGGCAAACGATACTCCCGCCACGCCATCCAAGGCCCGCATGACCCGGCGCGGGGACCAATCTCGGCGTTGCTGAAAGGCCCAGTTTTCATCCACGTGAAAGTCGGGTCCCCAATAAACGTCGGCCCCGATGTCTGTCGCCATGGCCAAGGGATCAGGATAGCCGTGGCGCCGAATGAGCATTTCAGCATTGGCACGCGTCCGACCGGTGAGGTAGACGACGCCGATATCGGGACGCTGAGCCAAGAACTGCGCCAGTTCCGACTCACCGCCGTGCCCCACCAAAGTCCCGTCTATGTCAGACGCCAATACCCACTTGATCGCGGCCAATGCCTGTCACCTCCTGATAACAACTTGCCATTTGCTCAGCCATGTGCTGGACGGTGTGCTGCCGATGGACCTTTTCCTGCCCGGCCCGTCCCATCTTCCGCGCCTCGGTGGTGTTCTGCCACAAATCCAGGGCCTTATCCCACAGAGCTTCGATGCCGTTCGCTGGAACCAGGAACCCATCGCTCCCGTCCTCGATCCAGTCCTGCACTCCCGGAACTCGAGTTCCCACCACCGGGACTCCCGAGGCCAGACTCTCCAGCACCGCCATTCCCAGCGTGGGCCCCTGATTAGGCGCAATCATGACTTCAGAGGCTGCCAAGTACGGCGCCACGCCGCGGTGCGGCATGCCCCCGATAAACTGCACATGAGAACCCAGTCTTTCCTGCAAGGCGCCCAATTCCGGCATCACAGGAACTCCGCGGTCCACTTCCTGCCGCGTTCCTCCCAACACCAGCAACACGAAGTCGTCCGGCAGCGTGCGGCTCGCCAGCACATCCATGGCTTGGCGCAATCCGCGGGCCGACTCCAATCGCCCGACATAAATGACCGGACGCCGCGCGAGTCCCCGCGTCCTGAGAACCGGACCGGCATCGCGGCTGAAAAATTGTGTTGGATCCACGCCAGGGGGCACCACGTAAACCGGCAGGCGCGCGTTGGCCCGGTGAATGATGTCCGCCTCGCTGAGATAAGACACCACCACCGCGTTGGGCGCTTCCAAAAGGCGTCGCTCTGCCTCCGCACGAATCGGATCCAGATTGTCGCCCGGCCGCTGGTTCCACTCCGCCATTTTCACTGGCGAATGAATCCATGGCAGCCCGGTCTTCTGCCGAATCCGCTCTGCTACCAAACCGCTAATCCAGTAGTGGCTGTGAACGAGGTGATAACTGCGTCCGCTGGCGTCCATCCAAGCCATGGCTTGCTCAGTCAAGACATCGACCAAGGAGAGCCACTCGTTTTCCCGTTCCTTTTGCAGGCCTTGGGCCAAGCGAATCACCTGCCCGAGATGCCCCAAACTAAATTTTTCGGGCCATAAGGGGTTGGCCTGAGCGGTCAATACATCCACGCCGTACCCATAGTGTTGAATATTCTTGACCAATTCGCGAATTAAGATTTGCTGCCCGCCAACCGCGCCGCTGTCGCCATAGGTGAGCGGATCGGCATGTAAAGAGATTTCCAAAACGCGGCGAATCATAGCTGTCATCCTCCCTCAAAACCTGGGCATAAAAAAGGCCCCAGGAACCCCGGGGGGAGAGGGAACTTCGATATGGAATACACCTTGAGCCCCCAACGCCTACGAAGTTAGCTGACGGGTTAGGGCCGTGGTCGTGCCCCTTGCTTCACACAATTCACCCCGACTGACTGGGTCCTCCGCTTCACCTGAATTCGGCGCTTTCAAGGTAATTCTTATTATATGCGGGCGAGCGATCTTGCGCAACGGCTAACCCTGTAACGGAATACCCTGCGCGCCTTTTCGGAGTAGTCAGGCGACAGTATGTTTTTCCGGCTTTTGGAAGTTGCAAGACTTTCAATACGCACTTAAAACTTCAACCTGGGTTCGCTAAGCCGATAGGATAGGAAAAAAACACCTGTCGCTGAGGAACTATGTCTAAAATCGTGGAATTAATCCAGTCCGTTTTAGAATCGCGGACCATGAATCATCACTTTCAACCAATCTGGCAAGCCGATGGCGAAACGCTTCTGGGTTTTGAGGCGTTGGCACGCTTTGACGACTTTGCGCCGGATACGGTCTTCGATGCGGCGGTCGAGGCGGGTCTGGGAGTCGCACTCGACCGCCTGTCCCTTCGCGAGGCGATGCGCCAGGGCCAACCGCTCCCCGGCTATTTATTTTTGAATATCAATCCCAACCACCTAGGACAGTCGGAAGGTCCTTTCGGATCAGTCGGCTCAGCCGTGGCCACGTTTCGCAATCGCCATGCCGTGGTCATGGAGTTGACGGAACAGCGGGTGTGCGAACCCAGTATGACGGAGGCTGGCATTCTGCGCATGCACCGCCGGGGCATTCCGCTGGCCCTGGACGACGCCGGGACCGCTCAGTCCACCCCCCAGCGACTGGCTTGGATCCGCCCCCGCTATGTGAAGATCGCTCGGCCGGTCATTGAGGCTTGGCGATTGGGT
>JAJZAN010000013.1 GCA_021799435.1 Bacillota bacterium
TTCCGATCTGATAGCCGGCAGTATTGTGTCGAAAGTGTTCGGGATCATTCGCCAGTTTTCTATGGCCACCATCTTTGGGACTTCTGCCGACACGGACAGTTGGCTCATGGCGAGCATCGTGCCCAACCTGTTGTACGGACTGTTGAGTCAAACTCTGACCAATGTGGTGGTGCCGGTTCTATCGGGCCGCGTAGAGACCGTAGACAAGTCGGAGCGAACCGACATCTACATTAACGAGGTCTTTACTTGGGCGTTGGTGTTATCCGTGGTATTGGCTGTCATCGGTGAAATCCTGTCCAGCCATTTAATCCATTGGGTAGCACCCGGATTCACAGGCGCTCGCTACCGGCTGGCGGTAGCGATGGTCCGCATTATGTTGCCCACCATGCCGTTCATGGCCATGGGCTCTTTGATTAACGGCATTTTGCAGGCGAACCGCATCTTCACCCCCTCGACCATCACCCCGATTATCATCAACGTCGGACGTGTGGCGGGCATTGTGGTGCTGGGACTGTGGATCGGAATTCGCGGAGTGGCATATGGATTTCTGATCGCGCAAGCGTTGCAGTTGGTGTATTTGCTGCCAACCCTGTGGGCTCAGCACATCCACCTTAGGTTTCGTTTCCGATTCTCCCATCCTTGGACGCGCCAGAGCGGCCGTTTGGCGTTGCCCTTCATTGCGTCTCATGGGGCTAACGTAGGCGGAATCATGGTAGACCGGATTTTTGCCTCGCTTCTGCCGGTGGGACGCATCGCCGCCCTCAACTACTCCAATGTGCTCAGCACCTTGCCTATTACGCTTTTGATTAATCCGGTGATATCGCCTCTCTACACCCAACTGTCTCAGAGTTTTAACCGGGACAACCGCAGTGCCTTTCGGGCTAGTTTGCAAAGCGGGTTTGAGCTTATTACGCTGATTATCATGCCGCTCGCGCTCGCGTTTATCATACTGCGGGTTCCCATCATCCGGATTCTCTATCAACATGGACGTTTCAACACCCACTCGACCAACATAACGGCGCATCTTCTCATGTTTTGGTCCATTGGCCTGCCCGCCATTGCACTCGGCAGTCTCTTCTCGCGCGCCTTATTCGCTCAGCGGCTTACGCGTGTGACGGCTTGGATTAGTATCGTGGGCATTATCGCCAACGTAGCTGGCGACTTCCTGTTCATCCATCCATTGGGCGCGTCGGGATTAGCCCTAGCCACATCCCTGGCGGCATGGTGCCGGGCTATTGGGCTGGGCGCATGGCTTTTTTCCCGCGGAGAAAACCGGGTCAGCCCCCGTCTGAAGTTCGTGGCCGCAGAGTCTGCGGCGCTGGCTCTCTTTGTTGGAATTCTATTGTTGGGCGTAGGGCAGTTCCGTCTGGCCTTGAGCCCGTTTGGACTGCTGCTTGTCATCAAAACGGTGGCTACTGCCGGAATCGCACTGGCCGTCTATGTAGGACTCTTACGCTGGGCCGGCGTAATGCCGTCTATCCGGCGCCGATCTTGGGACAGCGTCGTCTAGTTAATCGGCACGCCTGAGGGCGTCCGACTCCATTCGATGGGCTGGTCAGTCCAAGGATCCCGATTTCGGGAGACTCGCCAACGGGTTCGAGCCCACCACAGCAACGCGCGCCGGTCAAGCCCCGCCAGCGCTTCCTTGGAATGAAACCGGCTCTCACCCGGAACCTCGTAACCGTGGCGCTTGAGATAGGAGCCGCATACGAAGGAAAAAATTCCGATCTCCTCGTCGGCCATGCGAGTACGCCACTTGTAGGCGTTGGACGCGTCAATCGCAGTGGTGGTGCGTTGCTTCCAAGGCTCCTGTTTGGGATCGAACAGGGGCTCTTGGCGGTACCGCACGAGCATATTGTCTTCGAAACTCAGTTGGAGATCCGCAGCCAGGCGTTTCATCTCCGAACCAGGATCCGTAATCAGGTCTTCGAACCTTGTGGTCAAGTAGTCATCTTTATAAAGAGTCTTGTAGCGATGCGACAAGACTTGATATTGCCGCCACTGGAACGCGTGATTGAAGGCGTTGCCTCGGTTCCAAGGCACCTGGAGCAATGACAGATGCACGTCGCGCGGGTCCCGAATAATGGCTACGATGCGGGCATCGGGAAAGACGCGCTTGATGGCGGGCACGTACATGAAATGCTCCGGAGTCTTTTCTCCCCAAATCGCCCGGCCCCGCTTCTCTGCGTGCTGCTCCATGATGTGGGACAAGATGAAGCGGTGAGTTAGTTTTCCCCTTTCCCACGCGGCTCGAAACGTGTCCAGCAACTGTTGGCGTGGAAGGTTCATAGGCTGAAGAGTGGGTTTTTTAAACCATTGCACCATAGTGGCTTCGACCACATCCCAGTCACGGAACCCTGGGCCGCGTGCCAGCGGTTTCCACACCCGGCTGAAATAGTTGGTTTCGGGACCAACCGCAATGGCACTATGAGCGCTAAGCAACGAGGCTAAAAGGGTGGTTCCGGAGCGGGGCATGCCAACCACAAAGATTGGCGCCGTATCTTTCAACTGAAGTCCTCCTCGGGTGAGCCCGGTGTAAGTCATGTCGAGCAGCAGGACTCGAAACGTTGTTCGTCCTTATTCTACCGATAAAAGCACTAAGAATGGCGGCACCCCGTCGTATTTAAGAGAATATTCAGCGATTCCGTCGCTGGTTTCGGGCCCCGGGCCGCTCTGGTACACTGCGAGAGCAAGAGGGAGGAGGAGGCCGTTTGCAACGGGCGCTGTTGGCAGCATCAGCCGTCGAGGCGTTTTTTCTGTTGGCGCTGTTGGGCTATGGCCCTCTCTACCTGCACCAAACCTTTCATGCGAGCGATGTGCTATCCAGTATGGCGGCGGCGGCTCCCACCTTAGCCATGTTTTTAGGGTCTACTTGGTGGGGACACCGATTGTCCCGCCTCGGGACCCGACGCGTGGCGTACATCGGTATCGGCGGTTATTTTGCGGCGGGATTGGTCATTTTTTTGGCTTCTGGGGCGTGGATGTACATTATCGGACTGATGGCCTCGACGCTCTTCACGTCGGCTCTGGCGCCCGCCACCCTTACCATGCTGACCGTCGGTGGCGGAGATATGGGGCGGCGTTTGGCAGGGCGGCTGAAGTGGCAATCCAGCGGATGGCTTCTGGGCGGGTTGGTGAGTGGATATGCGGCGTCGATCGCACCGCGGGGATTCGCCGACTTGGAGGCGGGGTTGGCTCTCTTAATGGTGATTCCAGCATTGCTGATGTGGAAGGCCCCCGACTTTCTAGAGATCACCCCACCTTCCGCGGAAAGGGCGTCCGGAGCGACTGGCCTCACCATTTTGCTGGTATTGCCGTTCTTTCTGGCTTACGCCGGAAACGAAGGGTTTTTCACCAATTTTGGACTCTACTTGCACGCTTTGGCGATCCCCACCACCTGGGTCGGTTGGAGCGCCTCGATTAGCACCGCTTTAGGCTGGGGGATAGCGTCACACATTGGACGGTGGGCGGATCGGTTTGGCGGCAAAGCGCTTTTGATGCGGGTCCTCATCGCCTATACGGTCATGTATCTGGCCATGTCCTTGGCCCGTTCGGAAATTATTGTCATTATCGCATTCTCCGTTCCGTTGTACCCGTTGTTAAATATCGGCATTCAACGGGCGGTTGCTGAGTCGTTGCCGGCTCGGCTGCACGGCGGAGCCATGGGACTCATCAACGGCGCCAGCGGGCTGGCAACCACGGGTGGAAGTCTTGTCATGGGGACCATGAATAATTTCTTGGGACCCTACAGCATGCCTTGGACGGCCGTCGCGTTGGTGTTGTCTGGACTGGTGCTGGCTCAACTGCTCTATCGCTCCAACCGTGGTGCCCACCCTTCTAACACGTAACAGCTCGGCAATATCTTGCGGGTAGCATGTGGCTAACACAGGTCGGCCTGCGGCGTCTTCGCCGCACCGCAAGATGAGGTGACAGCACATGGCTTTGACCCCAAAACGGATGCCCCACGACGTGGCGTTTAGCATGTCGCGCAATCTCAAGCGCGCCTTGGCGGGATTGTCGATGGCCGGTTTCTTCTCGTTTTTGGTGTTGGCTTCCGGCAATCGCGTCGGCGTCACATCGCCTGGCGCGGCCACCACGCGGCCCACGACGTCGCAATTCTTCGGGAACTCTTCCCAACACAGCTTTTTCGGTACCCACAGCGGAGTGAGCTCGCCCGCCCGCGGTACCACGCCCCTGACGAGTACGGCGGTTTCCTAAGATGTTGGCGAGGCGTTCGTTTCATGCCATGGGTACTACGGTCTGGGTCGTTGCTCGCTCTCGTCAAGTGGAGTGGGCTCGGGTGCGGGCCCAACATGTATTCGAGACTTGGGAGAGCCGTCTCAGCCGTTTTCGTCCGCAGAGCGAGTTGAGCCGGCTTAATGGCGCTGGCGGCCGTCCTGTGCGCGTGTCGCGGGAATTGTTTGAGGTTGTTTTCCAAGCCGTTCGAGCGGCGCAAGCTACCCAGGGGCGTTTTGACCCGACATTGGGCCGTCACTTGGCCCAATTAGGATATGACCGTAGTTGGGAAATCGTTCCGCCAGAGCAGGCAGGGCCTGTACCGCTGATAGACCGCCCCTCGCATAATTGGCAGGCCGTCGAGATGGCTTGGGACACCGGCACGATTCGGTTGCCGCGCGGGGTGTGGCTGGATTTAGGCGGTATCGGCAAGGGAATGGCGGTCGACGCAGCCGTGACCGACCTCAAGGCCGCCGGTGTGGACCCGGTGATGGTGAATGCGGGGGGAGATCTAGCCGTGTCGGGCCATCCCCCTGGCGGCGGTCCCTGGCCGATTGGCATCGGGAATGAACCCTATGCGGCCATTAATCTCGATACGGGAGGGCTGGCAACGTCGGGACTGGCTCGTCGGCAGTGGGTCCGGGGGGGCGTCCGCTGTCATCATCTCATTGATCCGGCTACAGGAGTGTCGGTGAACAACTCCTTGTTTCGCGTAACGGTGGCGGCACCCACGGCTATGCAGGCGGACGTAGCCGCTAAGGTCGCTCTCATCAGCGGGCCTGAAGCCGGCAAGCGCTTTTTGCTGGAGGTCGGATTATCGGGCGAGATGGAGTGGAAAGACGGAACGCTGGACGTGGTAGGTCGATGGCCCGAAGAGCGACAAACAGGAGGTTTCGCGTGAACGCGGCGTTGACATGGGATGTGGTCCGAGCCAGTGGGTTTGCC
Organism: Bacillota bacterium; assembly: GCA_021799435.1. Classification (GTDB taxonomy): domain Bacteria; phylum Bacillota; class Sulfobacillia; order Sulfobacillales; family Sulfobacillaceae; genus Sulfobacillus_B. Next base: position 5,182 of record JAJZAN010000013.1, read on the forward strand.
GCCTATGGACTGGTGACGCTGTCCATCGTATTCGGCCTCCTATTAAGTCAGCGCGCCCAATCACGGGACCACTGGCCCCGCTTCGTGAACCAGGAACTCCATCAATACACGCTTTTGCTGGCGGGAATGTTTTAGTGCCGTCCACGGAATCTCGGCCTGGCTAGACCCTTTCATGAAGTTTCATTGGTACGAAGTGCTGATTCCATTTAAAAGTCATTACCGGCCCCTGTGGATGGCCTTGGGGATTGTGTCCTTGTATCTGGGAATGGCTGTGGGGCTCTCCACATGGCTTCGGCCTCGGATTGGGTACAAGGTTTGGCGCATGTTTCACTATGTCAATTATCTGGTGTTCGTCCTTGTCACGCTGCACGGTCTGGGAACGGGAAGCGACACCCGCACGGGATGGGCTATGGCAGATTACGCCGGCAGCGTCGCTGTGGTGGCCGGTCTGACCCTTTGGCGCTTATGGCAGCCGGCAGGCGGCCAAGCGAATCGGCATCCCAGGACTATGCTGGCGGTTTCGGGTGTGCTCACAGCCGGTGTGTTGTGGGCGGTGTCCGGACCACTGCAACCGGGATGGAATCGCATAGCCAACAACGGCCATGGGTCAGGAGCCCGGATCCCAGCGGCCTATGTAAGTGCGTCCACGCTGCCGGTGCCGGTTCGGACTTCGGTGCAGGGCACGTTCACGGAAGCACAGCAACAATCCGGTGCAATTGCCCTCGACCTCCAAGCTCGAGTATCCGGGACCGAGCCGGGGACCATTGCCGTCCAGTTGCTGGGACAAGCCACCTACGGCAACAGCATCAGCATTGGCGGCGGCAAGGCACTCTGGGAACCGGACAACCTCAACAACTATTTTTCCAGCCAGCATGTCACATTCCATAACGATACCGTGAGCGCTGTCTTGACGGGAGATGCGGGGCATCAGGTGACGCTCCGCATGACCATTTTGTCTATTGATGCCGTATCCGGGACCTTTAAAGGAACCCTCACAATCCTCCCCGCCAATTCATGACCATTGACATGGGCGTTATACTACCAAAAAGCCCCTTTCATCGTTGATGTCTTGAAACGCCCATGGGTATCCGCATGCTTCCATCTACTGGGGGGATGATATCGACCATGGACGTGGGCCCAAAAGGAGAGGATACCATGGCAGAACGCATCGTGGTAATCGGCGGTGGTTACGCTGGCTTGGCGGCAGTCGGGGAGTTGCGGCGCCAGTCCCATGTAGAGATGACGCTGATTGATCCTGGGGAAGGCCACGAACTGATTCCGGAGCTGCCAGAAGCGCTCCGCCGGCATGATCCTATTGAGGAGCACATAGTGCCATTTCTCGAGTTGTTGAAAGACACTGGCGTCAGCCATGTGAAGGCCCGGGTGGCGGACATCAGCCAACAGGACCGGACTGTGACTCTGGAAGACGGAAAGACGCTGTCTTACGACTGGCTCATTGTGTCGCCCGGTTCGGTCAGCGCTTATCCGCCCATCCCGGGATTGGAGGAGCGTTCTCTGCCTCTTCGCAACGCTCACGATACATGGCGCATCAAGGATCGTCTGCACGAAAATGCCCATCAGCGAGTCGTGGTGGTGGGGGGCGGCCTCACGGGAACCGAGGTGGCCGGGGTTCTGGCAGAAGATCATGACGTCTGGCTGGTGGAAGGGGCTTCACGGCTGTTGCCCGCCTTGGGGGTGGGCCTCGCTCGGTACGCCCGGGAACGGCTGCAGGCAGCCGGCGTCAAAGTCCTGATGGGGCAAAAGTTGGTGCGGGTGGAGGGCACCACGCTGCAGTTGGAGCGTGACCAGATTCATTACGACGTTCTGATATGGGCTGGAGGCATTCAGGCGCCCAAGTGGCTGCGCAACACGGACCTGCCCTTAGACCAGAAGGGGTATCCGGTTGCGAGCCCCGAAGGGCGCGTCTCGGAGCGGGTGTTCGCGGCCGGTGATGTCTGGCGGGTGTGGGCTGGGAACCAGGAGGTGCCCCAGACCGCCCAGTTGGCCACCTTGGCAGGACATTACGTCGGGGAAGCGGTGACCCGGGCCATCCGGGGCGAGCCCCTGCCGGCTCCGTTTACGCCTAGACTGCGCGGGATGCTCATTTCGCTCGACCCCGGCATCGGTGTGGGATGGGTGATCCGGGGCGGCATCCCAGTCCGGGGCACGTCGGCTCGTACACTGAAAGAGCTGTCGTTTCAGCAGTACCGGCTCAAACTGTCCCGCGTCTTTGGGCGGGGATGGCCGTTTGCGGGCGTCTAAAGCTGGGCTCGGAGAGACTTGATCAGATGGGTGAGCGCTTCATGGGTGGGAGCGCTCATTCCCCGTTTTGCGGCCGTCCTGGCGATGTAGCCGTTGATAGCGGCAATTTCGGTTTCGAGTCCCGCCCGTATGTCCTGCAGCATGGAGGACAAGTTGTCGCGGGTTTGTTCGGTCAGTGTCCGCACCTGATCGGATAAGTCCTGAGGCAACTCGACCCCGACAGATTCTGCCGTGGCTTTGGCTTCCCGGATAAGAGGGTCGGCGAGGCGCCACAGCGGGTGGCTTGGCAGGTCGCCGTTGGGGCAGTCGGCGAGGGCCGACAAGGGGTTAATGATGCTGTTTTGCACGAGCTTTACCCAGCGGCGGGTGAGCATCGCCTGATCGTCCACCCAGGTCCAATTCCAACCATGAGTGCGGCTCAAGGACTCGAGCGCGTCCATGCGCCAGTCTTTTCGGATCGGGAGAATAGTTTCACCTGACCCGTTGATGGTGATCCCGCGCATTGTGGGGGTGTCGAGGCGTAAAACCGCTGCGGTGGTGGTTCCAACGGCCAGGTGGGCGTCATGGAGCACATCTTCTTGGCCCATGCCATTCATGAGGGAGATGACCAGGCTTGCTTGGGCATGGTGGCTAAGCCAGGCTTGGACGCGGGCCATACCCCTCCACTTGACGGCCAGCAACACGATGTCGGGTGACCGTGGGGGATCGGCGTCCCAAGCCAGCCATCGTGGTTCTGCTGTGACTACGCGAGATTGGTCCTGCACCTGATAGGGCGGGGCAGCTTGGCCGATAATCAGCGGGTCCAGAGGGGCTAGTCGATGGGCCCAGTAGCGGCCCATGGCGCCAGTGCCGAGAATGACTAGGGACGGCGCCCCCGATCGTTCTGCCAAAAGGCATCCCACTCCTTGTCTGTCACGTGGTAGCTGTGCTCGTCATCAGGAAACGCCCGGGATTGCACGTCCGCCTGGTATTGGCGAATCCCTTGGATTACGGCGCCGCGCACATCGGCGAACGGTTTAGCAAACTTGGGATACCGCGAGGAGAGTCCCAGACACTCGTTAAAGACCAGTACTTGGCCATCGGTTTGGTTTCCAGCCCCAATACCGATGGTGGGGACAGCGACTTGTTCGGTGACATATTGAGCGACTCGGTCGGGGATGCCTTCCAAGACGATGGCGCATACGCCGTGATCGGACAGAGCCCGCGCATCATCCACCAACTGCTGGATGCTGTCCTGAGTCTTGGCTTGAACCCGATATCCTCCCATGGTATGGACGCTCTGCGGGGTAAGGCCCAAGTGGCCTACTACGGGGATGTCGTTCTTAATGAGAATGTCGACCGCCGCCATTACCCGCCGGCCGCCTTCCAGCTTCACCGCGTCGGCCAGCGTCTCCTGCATGAAACGGCCCGCATTTTGGATGGCCCGCTCCTCGGTGGCATAGCTGAGATAGGGCAAGTCCACCACCATCATGGTGTTCGGAGCGCCGCGCCGCACCATCTGGGCATGGTAGACCATATTGTCCATGGTCACAGGGATGGTGGAGTCGTATCCCATCGTGGTGGTGCCGACCGAGTCGCCAACCAGGATGACGTCGACGCCGGCTTCTTCTGCCAATCGCGCTTGGGTGTGGTCATAGGCGGTCAACCACACCAGGGGGGCCTGTCCTTTACCATAGCTTCGAAGTTTTTGCGCGGTCATTCGCTCGCTCATAAGTGCCTCCTATATGAGTGCGGGGAAGCGTCCCGGGGCAGTTTTCCCTTGCCTTTCGTTCCTATGGATTAGATGGTAGCATATAACTGCAGAAAAATTGGATCGCCGGGAATAATTCGGTTTCCCGCATCATGTCTTCTGGGAGGCAAACACCCGGCGTGGAGGGACTTGTCTTGAACTTCGATTTGACGCCAGAAGAAACCATGATCCGCCAAACGGTCCGCGATTTCGCGGAAAACGTTGTCGCACCCGGGGCCAAGGACCGGGATGAAAAGTCCGAGTTCTCCTTTGATCTCATGCATCAAATGGGCGAACTCGGATTTTTTGGCTTGCCCTTCTCCGAGGACTGGGGAGGATCAGGCGGGAACACCGTCATGTACGCGTTGGCGGTAGAGGAAATTAGTCGCATTGACGCCTCGCTCGGGCTGGGTTTCGCAGCCCACGTCTCCCTGGGCTGCTCGCCCCTTTATTGGTTCGGCACGGATGCACAGAAGCGCGAATATCTGGTGAACGCAATCCAGGGGAAGTATCTCGCAGCCTTTGGCCTAACCGAACCGGGTGCAGGATCGGACGCGGGCGGTACGGAGACGTTTGCCGAACGAACCGATCGGGGCTGGGTCATCTCTGGGGAGAAGTGCTATATCACCAATGCAGGGCATGCGGGCTACATAGTTGCGACAGCCCGGACGTCCCGGGAGCACCGCCGCATTTCCGCCTTTATCGTGCCGTCCGGCACCGAGGGGCTCAGCGTTCGGTGTGCATACAACAAGATGGGGATGCGATCGTCGGAAACGTGTGAGATTCACTTTGACCAGGTCGAAGTGCCCGAGGACTACTTGCTGGGTGAGGAAGGCAAGGGTCTGCACCAGTTTCTCGATATCCTTGACGGCGGCCGCATTAGTATTGGCGCGTTAGGGGTTGGGGTCGCCCAAGCTGCCTTGGACGCGTCGATTGAATACGCGACGCAGCGGCGTCAGTTCGGCCGCCCCATTTCCGAGTTCCAAGCCGTGCAGTTTAAAATCGCGGACATGGCTATGGAAGTGGAGATGGCTCGCACCATGGTGCTGAAGGCGGCTTGGCTCAAAGATCAGCATCGACCCTATGCCCGGGAGGCGGCGATGGCCAAATTGTTTGCCTCAGAAGCGGCCATGCGGGCGTCCAACCAGGCAGTGCAAATCTATGGCGGCGCCGGATATATGAAAGATTACCCGGTCGAGCGGTTTATGCGCGACGCCAAGTTGTTGGAAATTGGGGAGGGCACTTCCGAAATTCAGCGGTTGGTGATTGCGCGTCAGTTGGGATTGGGGCGGTGACGAAGATCGGTGTGCGGGGCCGCGGATTTAACGAGGCCCCTTGGCCGGCCGCCTGGGAGCAGCGGCTTGCCGGATGGAACCAAGGGCTGGCCTATCGGATGGACTGGCCGCATCAGACGGCGTGCCGGCCGTCGGGCGACATGGCGCCTCTGGCTTTGGATGACGTCATGCTCGGACATCCAGCCCTGATTGGTCCTAACTACTCGGGGATACTGATGGCCTTCTCCCGGTGGGCCGTCAACGAGGCTTGGCGGGTCTGGAAGGCTTACGATTTAGGGGACTTGGCAAGTCCCCGATGGCATGTGGCGTGGCTGAATGGTGTCAACCCGGACGGGGTCCCGGGGTTTCGATCAGGCTGGGGCAGCCGGGGCATCGACGTGATGGATGCAGGATCCAGCCAGGTGCTGTTCCATCCCGCCGTCCTCGGGCCTCTGGGGCGGGTCGTTCCCACGGGGAAAGGATCAGTGGGGATTCCCTTGTTTGACGGCGTATTGTCATTTAGCGACGGTCTCGAGGCGCGTGTGGATGCGGATGGGGTTTGGGTGCGCGGCGCCGCCTTGGCTGACGGGTATTGGCGGTGGGGCCGGATCGAGCCGTGGACAGCCCCGGGGGGCTGGTATCGGCTGTTGTGGCATCTCAACATAGAGGGGGTAGAGCTATGACGGCGGTTGTCGCTAGTCTGGCAGGCACAGTATTCAAAATCTTAGTGAAACCGGGCGACCAGGTGGAAGTTGGGCAGGAAGTGGTCATTATGGAGTCCATGAAAATGGAAATCCCTATCGAGGCTGAGCAAGCAGGCATCGTTCATGAGGTGCCAGTCAAGGAAGGGGACTTCGTCAACGACGGGGACCCGCTCGTGATTCTAGCCTAAGGAGCGAGATGCTGTGAAAGCCGATGATCTGAAGGAACTGCGGGATCGCGTATCCCTGGGAGGACCGGAAAAATATCGCAAACGGCTTCCCGACGTGGGAAAACTGGAGGTTCGGGAGCGCATCGGGCGGCTCTTGGATCCCGGCTGGGTGGAGGACGGCCTGCTGGCCAATAACCGCGACCCGGAATTGGCGGCCGATGGGGTTGTCACTGTCACGGGCCGCATTAATGGCCGGACGGTGGTGGTGATGGCTAACGACCCGACCGTTAAAGCGGGATCGTGGGGTTTCCGGACCGTCGAGAAGATTCTCCGCATTCAGGAGAAGGCCTTGGATTTAAATTGTCCCATTTTCTATTTGGTGGACTCGGCCGGGGCCCGCATTACGGATCAAGTGGAGATGTTTCCTGGACGGCGGGGGGCAGGCCGCATATTCTACAACCAGATTAAGCTTTCGGGCCGGGTTCCGCAGATTTGTCTCTTGTTTGGCCCGTCGGCGGCCGGCGGTGCCTATATTCCAGCGTTCACCGACATTGTCATCATGGTCGAGAACAACGCCTCGATGTACTTGGGTTCGCCCCGCATGGCGGAGATGGTGATTGGCGAGAAGGTGACCCTGGAGGAGATGGGCGGCGCCCGCATGCACTGTACCGTGAGTGGGGTGGGCGATCTGTTGGCCTCGTCGGAAGAAGAAGCGCTTCTATGGGGCCGCCAGTACTTCTCCTACATGCCGCAGAACTTTGAGTCAAAGCCCCCTCGAATGGAGCTTGCGGCCCCCGTCTCCGAGGAGTGGGATCGAGTGGTGCCGGAGAATCAGAACGTGCCGTTTGATATGAACCGCGTGATTGAGCGGATTGTCGATGCCGATAGCTGGTTCCCCATCAAGCCCTTGTTTGCCCCGGAGATTCTGACCGGCTTGGCCCGTATCGAGGGGCGTCCTGTCGGGATTGTCGCTAATCAGTCGAAGGTGAAGGGCGGGGTGCTGTTTGTGGACAGCGCCGACAAGGCCGCGCGGTTTATCAATCTTTGCGATGCCTTCAATATTCCGCTGGTCTTTTTGGCGGATGTCCCGGGCTTTATGATTGGCACCAAAGTGGAACGCGAAGGGATTATCCGTCACGGCGCCAAGCTTATCGCGGCGGTATCCGAAGCGACAGTGCCTAAAATCAGCGTTATTGTGCGGAAAGCCTATGGCGCGGGGTTGTATGCTATGGCTGGTCCGGCTTTCGGATCGGACGTGACGATGGCTTTGCCCACCGCTCAGATTGCCGTCATGGGGCCGGAAGCGGCGGTTAACGCGGTCTACTTTAACCGCATCCAGGAGTTGGAAGGCGACGAGCGGCGCGCGTTTGTCCAAGAAAAGCAGCAGGAATACCGGGAAGATATTGATATCGGGCGGCTAGCCGCAGAATTAATCGTCGATGAGGTGATTCTCCCTGAACACCTAAGAGGGGAATTGGCTCAGCGCCTAGCGCTGTATGAAAACAAGAACCGGGAATTCAGCCGCAGGCGGCACCCGGTCACGCCGGTCTAAAGGAGGTTATGGGGATGCTGGAACGGACAGACTTGCCGGAACGAGTGGATATCAAAGATGTGTCGCCTCGTGATGGTCTGCAGGCTGAACCTAAGGTGCTGAGCATCGATGAGCGCGTTAGGCTGGTCGACAGCCTCACCGCGGTGGGAGTGCCGCATATTGAGGTGACGTCCTTTGTGAGTCCTAAATGGCTTCCGCAGATGGCAGGGGCAGAAGAAGTGATGTCGCGCATCGAACGGAAGCCAGGGGTCACCTATGCCGTACTGGTCCCCAATCCCAAGGGGGCGGAGCGGGCGCTCAGCACCCAGCCGGACGAACTGACAGTGTTTGTGTCCGCCAGTGAAACGCATAATTATAAGAATGTGCACCGTTCCATCTCCGAATCGCTGGCGGGCTTTCACCGCATTGGCGAAATGGCTCGCGGCGAGGGGGTCCCAGTCACCGCGGTGATTGTGACCTCTTTCGGTTGCCCTTATGAAGGACGGGTGCCGGTCAATGCGGTCTTGGACCTCGCCGTGCGGCTGGAGAGCATGGGCATCGCCGACATCACTTTGGGCGATACCGTGGGGGTGGCCAATCCCTTGCAGGTGGCGGAGATGGTGCATGCTTTCGCCATGAACGCGCCTACTATTCGCTTGGGACTTCATTTTCATGACAACCGCGGCACTGCACTGGCCAACCTGTTAGCCGGGGTTATCAGCGGATGTACGCGGTTTGAAACCGCATTGGGAGGCATAGGCGGATCACCCTTTTCCCCGGGCGCGGGCGGCAACTTGGCCACCGAAGACGCGGTGTATTGCTTGCAGGAAATGGGGGTCAAGACCGGCATTGATTTGGATCGACTCTTGGGCGTCACCAAAAGGCTCGAAGGGGCCATTGGGCACAACGTGCCATCTCGCCTCTACAAGGCCGGCGGCCGCATGGTCCCAGTAGGCATCGAGGGAACCTTTAATGAGTAACCTTCAAGTCCAGATGGGCAGCACCAGCGTTGTGGCCATCAACCGCCCAGACGTTCGCAATGCCCTCAATACAGAAACGATCAATGAACTGATTGATGCCTTGCAGGCGATGGCGCAGAGTCCCGAGGTCGAGGTGATTATCTTGACCGGAACTGGCGACAAGGCGTTTTGTGCCGGGGCCGATTTGGCTGAGGTGCAGCGGTTGGCTTCTGTCGATGCAGTACGGGGCTATTTTGGCAACATGGCGCGTCTGATTCACACGCTTCAGCATCTGCCGCAACCCGTGATTGGCGCGGCTTTTGGGTATACCTTGGCGGGCGGCATGGGGCTCGCAGCTGGGGTGGATCTGCTGATTGCGGCAGATGACACGCGGTTTGGACTGCCCGAGGTTAAGGTGGGACTTTATCCGATGGTGGTGACCGCTCCGATTGCCCGCTTGATTGGCGCGCGGCGTGCCTTGGAACTGGGACTCACCGGCCGCATGATTGATGCCGCGACTGCTGAGGCGTGGGGGTTTGTCAATCATGTTGTGCCGAAGGCGGACTTGATGGCGGAGGCCCACAAGCTGGCGAATGAAATAAAGAGCGGCAGTTCAGTCATTGCCCGACTGGGCAAGGAAGGCTGGCGGCTGTCTCAAGACCTGGGGATGGATGATGCCATGGAGGCCTTAAAGAGTCTCGTATCGCTGGTGGCGTTATCTGAGGACTCTCATGAGGGCGTTACGGCGTTTACGGAGAAGCGGGCGCCGCAATGGCCATCCAAGAAAGGATCAATAGATGCCTGATGGCGGTCATTGAATTTGATCAGGTCTTCAAGGTGTTCGGAACCAAAGAGGCTGTGCAGGATGTCACATTCCGGCTGGAGGCGGGCCAGGCGGTGGCCTTGTTGGGACCCAACGGGGCGGGCAAGACGACCAGCATTCAGATGATGCTGGGGTTGTTGAAACCCACCCGAGGCCGGGTGGAACTGTTTTCCCACGACCCTGCCGACCCCGCCAGCCATGATCGCATTGGTGTGGTTCTGCAAAATGTCAGCGTGCCGGAACGGCTTAAGGTGAAAGAATGTCTGAACTTGTTCCGCGGCTTTTACGCGCGTCCTAAGTCCCTGGATGAATTGCTGGATTTAGGTGGATTGGCCGAAGATGCGGACGCCATGGCCCACGCGTTGTCCGGAGGCAAGACCCGGCGTCTGCAGTTTGCCTTGGCCATGGCCGGAAATCCCGATGTGCTCTTCATGGATGAGCCAACGGTGGGGATGGACGTGACGTCCAAACGCCATTTTTGGGATGCCCTGCGGGGATTCGTGAGTGCGGGCAAGACCTTGGTGCTGACGACGCACGATTTGCAGGAAGCCGACCTCATGACCGACCGGATTCTCGTCATGAATCATGGCCGGATTATCGCTGATGCACCGCCAGAAGAGATTAAAATGCAGTTTGGCGGGCGGCAGGTGAAATTCTCGAGCGGAGAAACGGGACTTGCAGAGAACATGAAGGGCTGGCCTGGGGTGTTGGATATACAGGTCGCTGGGAGGCAGTTGGCGGTATTGACGCAGGACTCCGACGCGCTCTTAAAACGCTTGTTCCTGGATGGTCATGACATTCGGGACGTGGAGGTTGGCGGCGGAGGGCTGGAAGAGGCGTTCGTGCGCTTGACCCGGGAGGATACACCCGTATGAGAGCATTGTGGTCCCAATGGAAAGCAGATTTGCTGAGAACTGTGCGCGATCGCCGGTTCTTCGTGTTTACACTGATTATGCCGATTGGCTTCTATTTAATCTTTATCCATGAGCAGCGGGGCGCACTTCATATTGCCGGCACCTTTTGGAGTGCCTATTTTATGGTCTCAATGGCCAGCTTTGGTGTGGTTGGAGCATCTGTCAACACGCTGGGGGTGCGGTTGGCCACCGAACGCAAGAGCGGCTGGGTGAGGTGGCTTAGAACCACTCCTTTATCGTCAGCGGGCTACGCCTTGAGCAAGATTTTCACCCAACTGGTGTTGTCGCTGCTCATTGTGGTCGTGGTGTTTTTGGTAGCTGGATTGGACCAGCATGTTTCGCTTAGTGCTGCTAAATGGATTGAGATTGTGCTTTGGATTTGGATTGGCTCAGTGCCGTTTGCCGCCCTCGGGGTGTTGATTGGTTTAGCGGGCAATGCTGCGCAAGTGCTGGGCACATTGGTGTATTTGGCGTTGTCGATGTTGGGAGGCCTGTGGACACCGATCCAAGTGCTGCCCAAGACCATGCAGGACATTGCCCGTGTGATGCCCACCTACCGTTATGCCCATCCGGCTTGGGGCCTGTTGGCGAATCGCAGCATCCAGTGGTCGGACGTGCTAATCCTGTTGGCTTATACCGTGGTTTTTGTAGCATTGGCGGCCTTCATTCAGCGCCGCATGGAGGCTAAACCGGAAGCATAACCTTGAAAGAGAAAGAGGGCGGCCCGTGGGCCGCCCTTCGTCATTGATGTGGCTATGACTGTGGCGCAGCAGGTGCTGTCGAGCCATAGGCCACGTTGAAGCCGTCTGTATCCGAGTCGGGATTCGAGGGAGTGGAGACCTGTTTATTGTGCTGAATCATCACGCCGCCGTCGCTGCTGGTAAAGCCGGGATTAGTGCCGTTGACGGTGCCGGGATCGAACGTGGTTTGGCCATAATGAGCCAGGGTGGCCACGCGCCCGCCGACAGTCGGAGCTTCCATAATCCACTCGGCCGACTGGGCAGGCCCGCTGTAGGCCTGCGTGGTGGTAAAGCTCTGGCCCGTGGTGTTGTCGTTTAGGGTGATGGTCCAGGTCCCATTGTTGTTATTGACGATGCTGGCCGACATATGATCGCCGGGATGGATGGTCATGCTGGAGATGGGCGTTTCGGCAGCCGGCAGAATTTCCCACCACGCTGAGTAGCTGGTGGATCCGTTGGACGATGCATCTTGCTCTGTGCCAGTCTGGATGAGGTCACTGTTGTTGAATCCGTCGATTCCAATCCAGCAGGATGAGTATTCTGTGCCACGGGGGGAACTCACGGTCGGAACCACCCACGATCCAGTGATGGAGTTATAGGTGGAGCCAGTCACCGCGTAGCCGGACCAGTTGCTTGAGGACCATCCATAGCTTCCGGTAGGGGCAGAGGACTTGGCGCGGATGCGCGGGGCGTTGACAATATGGCTGGCGAACTGTGGTTGAGCCGACGCGGTAGGTGCAGCGCCCATGGCGGGTGCGGCTCCCAGCAGGAGCGCGATTCCAGCGGGGACGGTCAGTGTCCAGAGTTTCATCGTAGTAACCTCCCTTGAATGTGATGGGTGCATCGCGATACCTTGACAAAATTCGAGCGGATCCGATGACATTCCTTTCCAGAGATGGAATAACTTTTCCATAACGGAGATCGCAGGGAGATTTCCTATATAGAAAAGACCCCTCGGGCGGAGGGGTCAGATGGATCACGAGTGTATGGAGATGCCGTCCGTGATGGGAGGATCACTTGAACTAGCCATGATGTGATGCAATCCAGGGGATTGTGCCGCCTGGAGTACCGGGGAAGCGGTCGCGGCCATCATGGCGGCGGCCAAAGCGAGAATAATCCAGAGAAATCGGTTGCGCATGCGTTATCTCCTCCTTATATTTCGGGGAATACGGCCCTCAGGTTTTGCAGACGAACACCAACGTCATCCAACGATCCCAGAGCGAGTGCACGTTGGGCCAACTGCGTTTCGAGAGCGCCGACGAGCTTCTTGTCTGGGACGCGGGCCAGTTGTTCTTGAATATCCCGCAGCAACGCGACAGACCGGTCGTCGGCCCGGATTGCCATCTCCAGCATGCGAGCTGTGAACCAAGAAACCACGAGGGAAGACCCCAGGTGCTGTTTGGCCTCGTCAATCAAGGTGAGTGTCTCGGCAGTTTGTCCTCGGGCGTTGGCAAATTCGGCTTGCGTCGTGAGCCATTCACCCCATAAAACGTGGTCGGTGGCATCAAGCGTGTGTGCTTGGTGCACGAGCAATTCCGCTTCGGACCAGTCCCGCTGTTTTATGGCACAGGCAAGCAGGTTGTTGAGGACGCGGAGCTTCAGATTGTCTGGTGCATCGATGGACTGGTATATCCGCAAGGTCTCATGATAGGCTCTCTTGGCTTCGCCGAACCGGCTGGTTCGAAAAGCCACCAGACCCAGTCCGAGGTATGCGTTAGCCTGCCGTTTAGGTTCGCGGACCTCACGAGCCGCTTCCAGCCACTGATCTTCTGCTGCGCGGTATTGGCCGGCTTTCCACCAGGCCAAGCCTAAGTTGCACATGGCGGACTCCCAAGCCGCATTGCGCGGTTTCTGATGGGTGGCTTGCACCAACGCGCGGAGCGCCTCATCCGGGCGATCCAGCGCGAGTGAGACCTTGCCAAGGAAGCTTAAGACCTCCATTGTCAATGTGCCGCGAACAGTGGAACTTTGAGCCAGGTGATGCGTGATGATGTAAGCACGCCCTGCCGAACCTCGTTGCAATAATAGTTCTGCAGACAAGAGTTGGGCATGGGCTCTTTGCAAGGGCGGAAGGGCTGAGTCGCGAACGACTTGGCGCAGGGTCCGTTGAATGTTGAGCGATGGTACGAAATGCCGGTGCAAGCGGTTAACCAGTGCAGTGCGCAGACTGATATCACGAGCAGAAGCCAGAAGCGGCAAGTCCAGTGACCCGTCCGGGAGCCCCAATCCGGCGGTGATGGCATCGGTTAGCGCTAAGGATGGGACCATCCGCCCATGCTCAATGGCATTCAAGGTGGAGACTGAGACCTGTCGGCTCACGCCAGCCAGCTTCAAGCCCTTCTGATGCCGGATTTCTTTGATTGCTTTGCCAATGGCTGTGGGGTGGTTATCCGTCATAAGAACCTATTCGCCACCGACTTCAAAATCCTTCCAATTGGTGACAAGAAAATTTCTATAGGGAGGTTTAGTCAAAGGCGGTGGTGATAGAAATGCAGCGGGAAACCCCAGGCGGGCCTTCCGTTCGCCCTTGCGCATGAGCTTTTCATAATGGTGTGTTAGCGCCGTGGTTAGGCCATGGCCCTGGTCATGGTCTTGACCTCGAATCATGAACAGGCTAGCCAAGGCATGTGATCGGACGGATTCTTCATGAGATTCGGTTGTTCGTATGATGCAGACGCTGAATTAGACAGATTCGGCGTCTGCAGGAACCACGCCATGCGGGGAGATCGAGTATCTCGGTGAGGCTTCCCGATTCTCGCATTCCCGCTTAATCGCGGGATCCATCTTTTCCCTCAAGTTTTATCCTCCTTCAAGTATTGAATTTCGGATTTTGGGATACTATAATCCCATATACGAACAAATGTTCCCTAAGGAGAAAAATCACCATGGCCATCATCTACTGGAAGCTTGGACATCTTACCGCGGAAGGGTTTCAGCGTCCGCTGGATGCTTATTTGGTCTTTCAGGATGGCCGAGTGTTCGATGTAGACAGCAGCGGGTGGGATCGGGGCATCCGCCCTGGGGATGTCTTAGCAGAAATGAAGTGGCGCCATCCGGGGGCCACGTGGGTTCCTTGGCGTCCCGATTTTTATCAAAAGTCCTTGACCCAGTTGCAGGAGTGGCTTTCTCAGCATGCAGCCGCTTTTGAACAAACTGATTTGCGCGAGGGCTGGTGGGAATGGCCGCGTTTGAATTCCACGCAATGGCGTCGACTAGTTGAGGAAGTGGTGCCGCGGTGGGCTCAACGATTTGAGGCCGGAGCAGCCTCCCATCCATGGATGGCCCATTGGCTGGCGGATGCCGGATCCTCATTGAAAGTGCCGGTTTGGGAGCATTCTTTTGGGCGAACATACGTTCTTGGGCCGGATCGGGAGGAGCAGTTTTGGCTTAAGATGCCGCTCCGTTACGTAGAGGGCATCTCTCAGCAAATGCAAGAACAATGGCGCCGGAGACACTTCCAATGTGTTGGCGATGTGCCCGGCCTTTTGTCTCGTATCCGTCAAGAGGCGCGCATCCGCCCGGTCGTGCAACCGCCGCATACATTTCAGATTGTGCGTCGGTTTGACGACCCCATCCGCGAGGGACTCGGTGACATCCTCGCCGACATGGCCGAAGAGGTCCTTGTGCTCTGTCGAAAGAGCGAACAGGGCGTTCGGTTTCTGCGCTTGACCTGGCTTCGGCCCGGCGGGATGGAGCGACGTGAGCGGGAGTGGCCCAAGCCGGCCGGTGATGCCAAGGCGGTTTCAGCCCGAGTGTTGTCGCTTTTGAACCATCCGCCCTCTCGGCCTTTTGATGAAGTGCAGTTGGAAGTTCGTTTGGACGCGCTGACACCGGAGCAAATGGAATGGTGGGATATGCCTCGGGTTCGCCCTCAAGTTTCGGAGTTGGCAGGATTGATGCGGTTTAAGCCGAGTCGCCGCGAATTGCTCTTGCAACATTGGGATTTGTGGCGGATGGCGGGGCGGCGCAGGTGACACGACTGGAGACAGTTTGGGTGAGAGATCGGGTGCCGTATCAATTTTTGTGGCAGCAGCAGTTGGTTGTAGTTCAGCGAATTCTGGACTACTGGAGAGATATTGGGGAGTGGTGGCATAATGAGCCGGAATTATGGTTCTGGAGAGTACAGAGCCGACAACAGGGAGTTTATGAACTGGCGTGGGATCCCGCGAAAAACCAGTGGTGGCTCTATTATATCTATGACTAAGCGGGGCGTGGTCATCCCGTTCCCAGACGACCGGATTGTACATCAAATACCAGATGAGATGGTCACAATGGGCAGGCATCAATACCGACTGCGGCCCGGATCGCTGGCAGCCCGTGTTTGGGATCTGGTGACGGTGATTGAAGAGGAATGAGCCGGGGTGCTCACCTGCATGTCCATTCCGCCTTTTCTTTTTTGAATGGCGCGTCGACGCCCGAGGCGCTGGTAGAGGCCGCGGCTGAGCAGGGCATTGATACGATTGCTCTAACCGACAACCACCGGGTCTCTGGCATCGTGGCGTTTTTAAAGGCCTGTCGTCGCTATGGCGTAAAAGGTATTGTGGGAGCTGAAGTTTCGGTCACGTCGCTGGGAAATCTCGTTCTTCTAGTGCCTGATGCGGCAGCTTATGTAAATCTGACCCAATTGCTGACGCAGGCACATTTAGCGAATCCGCGACTGGAGACGCGAGTGACATGGGAGATGCTGGAGCAGTGGGGTGGCGGACTTATCGCGCTAACCGGCGACCGGGATGGGGTGCTGGCGCGGGCTTTTATTCGGGGAGATGACGCGGCCCTCTATGCGGCTGAGGAACGGTTAGAGCGAATTTTTGGGCCTGACCGGGTATTTGTCGAGGTTACCACCAGCTTGCTGCCAGGGGATCGACGGCTGTTTCAGGGTCTCCAGGAAATTGCTCAGCGGCGCCGCTGGAAGGTGGTGGCGACATCTGCGGCGCATTATGCCAAAAAGGAACAGTTTGGCCTCTATGACCTCATGACCTGTATTCGAGCTGGGCGGCGGATTGAGGAGGTATTTGAGGTGCGCCGCCTGAACGCGGAAAACTACCTCAAGCCGTGGAGCGACTTTGAGAAGCTGTTCCGGGACTGGCCCCAGGTGCTGTCCAACACGCTGGATTTGGCCGATCGACTCGAAATGCCGGACTTCTTTCAGCGCCGTTTTCGACCGCTTTTCCCGACTCCGGCAGGTGTGACAGCCGATGCGATGCTGCGGGAGAAGGTTCTCAAAGGGGCCCGCTGGCGCTACCGTGCGGAGGCCCCTCAAGTTCGGGGACGGATTGAGCGGGAGCTGTCGGTTATCCAGGAACTGGGGTTTTCGGATTATTTTTTAGTGGTGGCAGACGTGGCTGATTATGCCCTCCGACAAAAAATCCGATTTTCGGGACGGGGATCGGCGGCGGATTCGGTTGTGGCTTACTGTCTTGGAATTACTGATGTGGATGCTTGGCGCCGAAATTTATTGTTTGAACGCTTCATGAGCCGGGAACGCCAAGAGATGCCGGACATCGATATTGATTTTGACGCCCGGCGGCGTGATGAGGTGGAGCAGTACGTCACTGCTTGTTATGGAGCTGACCATACCGCACGGGTGGCCACCTACCAAACCTATCGTCAACGCCTGGCGGTTCGAGAAATCGGAAAAGTGATGGGATTTCCTCCCCAAGAACTGGATGCCTTGGCCAAATCGCTGCCGGAAGCACCGCTGGCCAAACTCGTAGAGCGATGGGATGAGGTTCCCGAATTGCGCCAGTATCCGGAGTCCGATCGCCTCAAAGCAGTGATGACATGGGCAATGGCCATTGAAGGTCTGCCGCGTCATATTGGTACCCATTTAGGCGGGGTAGTGATTTCTAAAGATCCCATTGACATGGTGAGCCCGCGGCAAATGTCGCCAAAAGGTGTGGAGATCCTGCAGTTTGACAAGCGGGATGTCGAAGACTTGGGGTTGATCAAGCTGGATTTGCTGTCCCTTCGCACGTTATCTGCCGTGGAGATGGCTTCTCAAGCGATTGAGATGCACCAGCCGTTTGATTATGACCACATTCCGCTCAATGACGCAGCGACGTTTGCCCGCCTGCAACGGGGCGACAGTATCGGGGTCTTTCAACTGGAGAGTCCAGCCCAGAGGGCTTTGGCCAAACGGTTGGAGCCCAGCACCTGGGAGGACATTGTGGCCAGTCTGGCGCTGATTCGCCCGGGACCAATTAAAGGCAACATGGTCGATCCCTTTGTGGCTCGGCGCCGCGGTGAGGAACCGGTCACCTACCCGCATCCTGCGTTGGAACCCATCTTGTCGAAGACGTATGGGGTGGTGCTGTTCCAGGAGCAGGTTATCGCCATCGCCAGTGCTTTGGCGGGATTTACCCCGGGCGAGGCGGACATGTTGAGGCGGGTGATGACACACGCCCGTTCTACGCAAGAAATGGAGGGGCTGGGGCAGCGGTTTCGAGAAAAAGCCTTGGCCCGGGGGATTGAGGCTCAGGTTGCGGACGAAGTGTTTCAACAAATGGTGGGGTATGCCAGCTACGGATTCAATGAAGCGCATGCGGCCGCGTTTGCGGAGACGGCCTATCGCACCACCTACTTGTTGGAACACCATCCGCGGCAATATTTCTTAGGACTTCTCAACGCCGAACCCCTGGGGTATTACCCCATTGATGTGCTGTTGGTGGAAGCTCGACGCCGCGGTATTCCCATTTTCCCTGCAGACATCAACTGCAGCGGGGCGCTAATGCAGGAAGACGGGGACGGGTTGCGAGTCGGATTGGGGTTTTTGCATGGTATGGGGACGGAAATGGCCAGGACACTGGTTTCCATGCGGCCCCCAGAGGGGTACCAGCATCCGCAGGATATAATCGAGCGGGTGCCGGAAGCCCGTCCGCATGTCATGAAGCTTATTGATGTGGGGGCGTTTGATGCGATTAATCCCGATCGGGAGGCGCTGTTAGCTGATGCACAGGGCAATAACCGGTTGAGGTTGACCACTGCCAAATCGCAGCGGGTCTGGAGCCTTTCCGAAAAGATTCAGGCTGACTATCGTCAGATGGGATTCGGTCAGCATCAGCAATGGATGGCCTTGTGGCGTCCGCACGTCCAGCGGGAGGGTTTTTTGTCGATTGATGAGATCCATCAAATTCCCATGGGACAGCCGGTTCGGACCGTGGCGCTGTTTTACCGGCCTCACCGCCCACCTACCCGCAGCGGCCGATTGGTGGTGTTCTTTTCGTTGGTAGATGAAACCGGGATTTTGGAGGCCCGTCTGTCTACCAAAGGATATCAGCGATTTGGTCACTTGCTGTTTGGCAAAGTGCGGCGCATGGTAGCGGTTTCTGGAATCCGCGAACCAGCGGGAATTCGCGTTTCCGCCTTGGCTCCCTGGCCGCCCCAAAGTTAAATTTCTAAAGAAAATCGACCGAAATGCAGGATTTTGACACTAAGTGTCCAATTTTATGGAAAAGAGGGAATTCGGGAGGCAGGTGGAGCGCCGAGATGTTGCGGCCAGCCAGCGTCTATACAATGAACCGTGGCCGGTTTCATCATCTAGTGTTTTCACTTCGAGCGCTGCTATGGGTTATTGCAGCGCTCTTTGCCATCGGACACCCTTATGACACGGCGATTTGGATTTCGTGGTTCGGATTGCTGGCCATCGGGGCGTTCCTCTGGAATCGGCACAACTGGCTCTCGACTGTCAACCAAATCTTCATCGTGATTGATTTCATCCTCATCAGCGTTGCCATTCGGCTGGGAGGCGGACTCTCAAGCAATATCTACATATTATACGGGGCAGAGGCCCTGTTCCTGACAGCCTATGAAACTTTGCGCTATTCTGCGGGAGGCTCCATAGCGGTGGTATTGGCTTATGGCCTGGCAACCGGCGCTTGGGACAGCCGCCTTTTCTGGTGGCGCATGGCTACCATGGGGGTGTTCTTGTTGGCTGCGGGCGGACTGGGACGGGAGTACCGCACCACTCGTACGCGCGGCCGCGAGAATCAGGCCAAGCTGCAACAATTGTCTCAGTTGCGGGTTCTGCAGGACTCAATTGTGCAGGAACAGGATATGGAAGTGGTGATGTCCCGCCTGCTTGAAGAGTCGCGGGAGATGACCCGCTCTGATGTCGCCTATTTCGTTCGTCTGGACGCCGCCAAGCGACCCCACGAACTCTTCATCCAAGGCCTGCCCAAACCGACCGGGATCGATTTGTCCATCGGGGCTTTTCCCAACGAGGTTCGGGTTATTGGTTCCCATGACGAGGCCGATTGGGAGGCCCCATTTCATGCGCTTTTGCGAAATTCGGGAATGCGCAGTTTAGCGCTGGTGCCGCTTCGTCAGGAAGATCTCTTGTATGGATGGATGGGGCTCGCGACCATTCAGGGACAGGAAACCCTGGAGATGCAGGAGTTCATCATTCAAAGTTTGGCCGATGTGATATCGACCCAGCTCCGGTATCAGGAGTCGCAGTCGGTTGCCGCCAAACGCGGACAACTGCTGGCCATTTTGGAACGCGTGGGCCGCATCGTAAACCGAAATTTGGAGATGGGGCAGCTCTCGCGCTCGCTGCATCAGGCTGTTGCCGAAGTGTTGGAAATCGACGTCTTTTTTGTGGCGCTGCGTTTGCCCGATGACCCCCACAACTTCTTGATGCAATATTTGTGGGATGATGGTGAGGAATATCCGCCCGAGGTGTATGCCGTGGAGCCGGACGGACTGACGGGGAGCGTCATCACCACTGGCGAACCCCTAATCCTGAATGGCGGGGACCGGGGGGGCACATTGACCGGGTCCAATAAAGAGCCTCTGGGCATGTTGTTCGTACCGCTGATTCATGAGGGCCGGGTGCTGGGTGCCATGTCGGCCCAGTCATACCGCATTGTGTATGACCCGGATCATTTGGAATTTTTGTCTGCCATTGCCTCACAAGCATCCATCGCTATTCGCAATGCGCAAATGTATCAGCAAACGCAAGAGATCGCACTTACGGACTACCTCACCGGGCTGGGGAACTCCAGGCGGTTCAACATGGTATTGCAAAGCGCGATTGAGATGACCACGGAAAAACGCCAGCCGCTGTCACTGCTGTTGATTGACTCCGATAGTTTGAAAGCGATTAATGATCAGTTTGGCCATCGGGCCGGCGATTTGCACTTGCAGCGAGTCGCACAAGCCATTCGGGAATGCATTCGTGAGGACGACTTAGCTTTCCGCTACGCCGGTGACGAGTTTGTTGTTATTTTGCCCAAATCCTCGATTCAGGAAGCTGTTCAAGTCGGCGATCGCATTCGCCAAGAAATTGAAGCACATCGTTTCCAATGGTCCGACACCGTCCTGCTGACGTCTACCATTAGTGTCGGGGCAGCATCGTTTCGCTCCGGCATGACCGCAGACATGTTGTTCCAAGCCGCCGACCGCGCCATGTATTTGGCAAAACAAAGCGGCAAAAACCAAGTGGCTGCCGCCCAATAATGAAGTCCTGTTCGTCTGCCACAGCGACGCCGTCCGGGTGGGGATTCCATGCGCCCTCAGGCCGGGGATATGCTGGGGCCGAAAGGAGCTTTTTCTATTTTTGCACCGTTGAACCCAATGGCGAACGGCACTTCGCTCATGAGTGACTTGGGTGCCATGCGAGGTGGGCCCCCAGGACTGGACCAAGACGCTGACTTTGGGACACAACCTTTTGTATGAAAGAAGGATTGGTTTATGAGATTGCGCGTGGCTCTGGGAGGAGCCGTTATAGGGCTGCTTATAGGTGGGACCGCATTTGCTGCCAGCACCTCATATTCTCCCATTCCAGACCCGTCATCGAACATTGCCCCGACCTTTTATACCGTCTGTTACGCAAAGGGTGCAAGTTCTGCGGCTTGCACCAACGCTATCGTGAAACAAATCAATGCCGTCCAACAAGCCGAGGGAGCCAAGCCGTTTGTTCTGCCGCCCAATTACGCGAGTTTAACTCCGGCCCAACAGGTGTTTGTGGTGACCGATCTTGAACGCGTGGACTTTGGGTTGCCGCCTGTCGTGGGAACCAACACCATTTTTAATCAGCAAGCCCTGCAAGGGGCCAAATTAAATTCCGATCCGATGTTAGGGCAGTCCTCTAACATGCCAACCCTTTATACATGGGGCAGCAACTGGGCTGAAGATATCAACCCGTTAGCCTCAGATTTCAATTGGATGTTCAACGATGGCTTGAACAGCGGCAACATTGACTGCACAACGAATAACATGAGTGGTTGCTGGGGACACCGCCAAAATATCCTGACGGACTGGAATTTGGTCTTTACGGATAACGGATGGACGTCGCCGCCCTCCTATGAACTGGTTGGGGGCACCGCCGAAGCGCCCGAGACTCAAGCATCGGGAATGAACAGCTACACCATGGCAGATGCTGTTGTGGGCACCGGCACTCCCATCACGCTCAATTTCACCTGGCAGCAAGAACTCAATTTGTATCAGAACCAAAACCCGTTTTCGGGTGGATCCAACAGCACTAATCCCTCGCCGTCTCCCACACCAAATCCTAGTCCTTCACCGTCGCCGAGCCCATCCCCGTCACCCACACCGAATCCGACGCCAGCACCCAATCCGGCGCCGCCAAACGGCGACCTAATTCAGATTCATGGCGTCACATACGAATTTCTCAACCATCATCTGGATGTGATCCCTAATCAAACTGTACTCAACGCGTTGAAGGAAACGCATCACCTGCGTCATTGGACTTCGTTAAACGGCTATCCACTAGGAGCCACGGTCATCGCGCCGTTTCGATCCGGCACCGTGATTCGAGTGCAACGCAGCAATCAACGCTACATGGCCATCAACGGTGTGTTGTATCCGGTCAATAATGCCTCAGGAACCGAGCGATTCTTGCTTCATGCCCAGGTGACAACCGTGCCGGTACCAGCGCTGAATGACGTGTGGCCCGTCGGGCGGCATCTCCTCGGGACTGGTCGTTTTTACGCGGGAGAAGTGGTGCGTGTCAATCACCAATCAACCCTGTACATCTTTTGGAACCACATGTTCCACCGCATCCCAAATCGCATCGTGTTTCGAAATCTGGGATTGCAACTAGATCAAATGGTTACGGTTACCGGTTCATTGCCCAAAATCGGTACCAATGCGGTTCCCCACGTGCCGTGGTTTACCGATGGAACTGTGCTGCGAGTTCCCCAATATAAGGCCATTTATCTTGTCATCAACCATCGTCTGGAGCTGGTCCCCAACAAGCGAGTGCTGCTTCAGCAAGGAATCCTGATGCACCAGATTATCTCGATTCCGAGCATTCCACCCATGGTTATCGGGCCGTCTTTGTAAGCGAAGGCAGGGGAGTAGTGGCCGCGGCTGCTGGTCAACATCATCGCGCGGTGTGGCGGGCAACATAGCGCGTTTCGATGCCGCTCGTCTTACGTCGTCTATGACCGCAACATCGATGCCGTACTTTTGTAATGCCCCATGTGACTACAGAACGGCACAACGAATAAAAATACGGGAAGAGCCGCGGGAGGAAAATCCAGTTGAAACCGAGCCAGCCTGTCGATCGGCGGCGGCCGTACGGAGGAGATTCCGTTGATGGCTCGGCTTGGGGTCGCCGCACTGGCGGTCCGTCTGATATGAGGCCACCAGGCTCAGCCAGTTTATGCAGCCCTCTTTCGGCCGGTGCGTTGTCCAAAGCAGGACTAACTTTCTGATGGGACAGAATCGCAATAGTAAAATGAGTAATCGACAAATTAGCGGAGGAACACGCCATGATGGACTACACAGAATCGGAGTTTGACTCACGGTTCGACGCGCAATTTCAAGAGCACTACGAATCCATAAAAAATGCTACCCATGGCAGTCTCCACATTGCGGTCGTCGGAAAGGTCAGCACAGGAAAAAGTTCGCTGATTAATGCGCTGTTGCAACGGACCAAAGACGACAAAGTGGCCGAGGTCGGAAGTGAATCGGGGACGTCCCGCACCATTGAGGGATATAGCATGGGGCCGGTGAAGATTTATGACACACCTGGACTCGGAGATATCCGAGCCGAAAACACACACGAAACCGAGGAGTTTCTCCGTAAAATCGATGTAGGCATCTTTGTCGTAGCCGGCCCGGCAGATAAAGACCAATATGACAACTATTTAGCTTTGAAGGAACACAGTACGAAGGTGTTTTTCGTGTTGAACAAGGCTGATCAATGGGACGGATGGGAACCAGCGGCCGTTCAGAAGGTTGTTGCGCAGTGGTCGGCTGCTCTTGAGGTGGACAAGGTATACCTCACGGTTGCGAGTGGCTACGACGACGACGACCCCCGGCCTCTGAGGATCGAGGGGGTTGACGAACTTCGCGCGGATATCCTAAGTTTTTTACACGCTCGTCACCAAGACTTGCTTTTGGGCCGCGCCCTAAAAGATAAGAGTCCTGTGGTGACAGGAATTATCGCAGCCACGCTTCTGGCCGTGGCGGGTGAGGCTTTTATTCCCGGATCGGAATTTTTTATCACCTCCACACAAATAACTGCCATCGTTTCCTTACACTATGTGTACACCGGAACCATGTTGGACAAGCGCGACGCCATCGCGGTGATCCCGGCCTTCATTGCGCGGTCGGCTGGCAAGACCCTCTTTTTGTGGGCCAGCTCGTTTTTACCACCGACAGGAATAATTAATGCGGCAGCCGCAGTCATTGCCGTGTCCATCACTGCCGCGATGCTTTTAGCCGTTGCTTGGGCTCTTCAAACCGGGGTTCCGTTGAGTGATGCGCAGGCGATGGCCGCGAAGTACGGCGAGATTCTTCCCGCATTGAAGACAGCCCTCAAAGGTGCGGCACAGGGCGATCTGACAAATCGGGCCTTTTGGGAAGACATGATTAGAAAATTTCTTGAGTAGATGTGTTTCGGATCCGTTTGAACATTTTAAACTCAACGCATCAACATGACGTGTGGCGGGAAACATGGCATAGACGACGTGGTTCATGCGCCGCACGACATCCCAAGAATCGATGTCAGTCTTGGCTGTGCGCGCGTTTATAATGCCCAGTGTGACTTGATTCTGGTCTCTTGACCGTATGCCATTCACCGAGTATAATTATCAAGCGTGGTCGACAAGACCGCCACAATCGATGGGGATGTAGCTCAGTTGGGAGAGCGCTTGAATGGCATTCAAGAGGTCAGGGGTTCGACTCCCCTCATCTCCACCATGATATGACCCCATGGTCTAGAGGCCTAGGACATCACCCTTTCAAGGTGGTAACCCGGGTTCGAATCCCGGTGGGGTCACCATTATTGGGCCATTAGCTCAGTTGGTTAGAGCATCCGCCTTTTAAGCGGAGTGTCGAAGGTTCGAGTCCTTCATGGCCCACCATAGACACAGGCCAGTAGCTCCAATTGGTAGAGCAGCGGACTCCAAATCCGCCTGTTGGGGGTTCGAGTCCCTCCTGGCCTGCCAGTTTTCCTCCCGCCTTTCGGGGCGGGATATTTATGGGCAGTGGATCAAACACTAGCCTGCGTGATATGATAGACGTTGTATTGCGGGTGTAGCTCAATGGTAGAGCCTCAGCCTTCCAAGCTGATTACGTGGGTTCGATTCCCATCACCCGCTCCAACTCCGGGGCTTTAGCTCAGCTGGGAGAGCGCCTGCTTTGCACGCAGGAGGTCAGCGGTTCGATCCCGCTAAGCTCCACCAAACATTGGGGAGTCGCCAAGTTGGTAAGGCACGGGACTTTGGATCCCGCATTCGCAGGTTCGAGTCCTGCCTCCCCAGCCAATCTTTTTTGAAACACCGCAAGGAATTGCGGGTTTTTTGTTTTATGCCACCCTTAGGTCCTTTGCCGAAGACGAAAGCCCGGATGGTGTGACTATCCGGGCTTTCGTCGTTAGTGGCTAGAAAATGCGTACACCGCATCGATGTCGCGCAGTTTTGTTAAGTCCTGCACGAGATCGGCGGGAGGTTCGGCATCCAACGTGAGAATCATAAGCGCTTCCTGGCCTGCCTGACGGCGGCCGAGATGCAATTGTCCGATGTTAATCCCATATTGTCCGACCAGGGTGCCAACCCGGCCGACAACCCCCGGGGCGTCATGATGGCGGGTCACCAAGGCACGATCAGGCCAAGGAAGGTCGACGGGAATGCCGGCTAGTTTTCGGAGGGCAACTTGGCCATGGCGCAGCGCGATCGCAACTCCGGTGTCGGGCTGTCCTTCCACGCGAAGACCCAGTTCCGGTTCATCGTCGTTGAATGCCTCTTCAACCAACAGGGTGATGCCTTGCTGGGCTGCGATCACCAACGCGTTCACGGTGTTGACACGCTCGTCGACCCGGTCTTGCAGAAATGCGGCCAGGATGGCTTGGCGGAGCCACGGCGTGAGAGATGCATTTAAGGTTCCGCCAAGCTCCAACACTAAGGGACGCGACACCTTTTCGCTAAGCTTGGAGAAGATTTGTCCCAGAATGCGCACCGCGTTGTCCAGCGGAGCTAAGTGCTGTTCGGGCAGATCTGGAATGGGCACGTTCACCAGGTTGACAGGAGTTTGGTTGTTGAGCGCTTCCAGCACTCCGCGGGCGGTCATCGTGCCGACTTCTATCATGGCCTCATGAGTCGACCCGCCCAAGTGCGGGGTGGTTACCACGCGGGGGGCGTCCAGTAACGGGGAATGGGCATCGGGAGGCTCCGTGACAAAGACATCCACACCGGCTGCCTGGACATGGCCATCCCGGAGCATCTGTGCCAGAGCTGACTCATCAATAAGTCCGCCGCGAGCCACGTTGAGGACCACGGCTCCTCTGGGCAGACGGGACAGCAACGTTTCGTCCAAGTGCGGACCGGTCTTGGGGGTGTGGATGGTGAGGATGTCCGAGTATTCGATAAGCTCCCCCAGGTCCATGTATTCGCGCACTTCATGCGCCTTGAAAATCTCGCTGGATAGATAGGGGTCGTAGGCGCTGACTTGCATGCGGAAACCATGGGCAATGCGAGCCACTTGACGGCCGACCCGACCTAAGCCGATGATGCCCAAGCGCTTCTGGTAGAGTTCGTGGCCTAAGAAGGCCGCGCGGTCCCATCCGCCGGCCCGCACGTGGGCATCGCCGGCGACAATATTCCGCATCACGGCCAATAAGAGGCCGAAGGTATGCTCGGCGGCGGCAATGGCGTTCGCCCCCGGAGCATTGATGACCGCGATGCCGAGTTCTGTGGCGGCCTTTATATCGACATTGTCAAACCCTGCGCCGGCCCGGGCAACAACCTTGAGGCGCGGATGGCCCACTAGGAGTTCCCGGGTCAGCCGATGGGCACTGCGGATAATGACGGCATCGTAGTCGTCCATCATGGCCGGCAGCTCCTGGGGCGGCAGCAAATCATAGGCGTCCACGTCGGCGTGGAGGCGCAAGTATTCGAGTCCCTTTGGTCCCAGTGCCTCCGTCACCAAAATCTTCGGGCGGTTCATAGGGCTTCCTCCCTCTCGAGCCGTGGTTGGTCCGCAATCGAAGCCACGCGCATAGCGGCCTCCAAGGATTGCTGGGGATGGGGAAGATAAGGCGCCATGAGGCCGAGTCCGGCCCACAGGTCACCCACATCGATGGCGCCGACATGTCCGACGCGAATGACTCGATGGTGCCATTCACCCAGTCCTCCTGCGATTTGCAACCCCTTCTGTTCCAAATGGCGTCGGAATTGAGACGGGTTCATGGATGACGGTAATCCCAGCGCCGTTACCGTCGGGGAGGCCCAATGGTCCGGCACTAAGACCTCGAGCCCGCCGGCTTCGCCGAAGGCCCGCACCATATCGCGCAGCCATTGATGCCGCTTCAAGCGCGCCTCGGCGCCTTCCTGCTGGAGCAGTTGAAGGGCGGCATCCAAGCCGTACCATAGTGAGATGGCGGGTGTATAGGGCAGCTGTCCTTTGAGGTAGGGCCACAAATCGAAATAGAAGCGACCCGCCCGTTCGACCAGGACAGCGCTCCGGGCCCGATCGGACAGGGCGATCATGGCGAGGCCAGGGGGGCACATAAATCCTTTCTGCGACGCCGCGACGATGACATCAATTCCATTCTGCACGGTGAGCGGAATGGCGGGGACGCCGCTGATGCTGTCCACGACTAAAAGCGGGGGATCGGGGAGTTGATTCATTAACCCGCCGAGTTCCTCAATCGGGTTCAACACCCCGGTGGAAGTTTCATTGTGGGTAACCAGGACTCCTCGATAGGGGGCTGCGCCAATGCGTTCCATGATGGCCTGGGGTCGAAGGGCTTCGCCCCACGTCAGTTCCATCCGGTCGACCTTAAGCTGTTGAGCCTTGGCCACCTCGCCGAAGCGGCGTCCAAAGAGTCCCGATTCGACCACCAACACGCGGTCGTTCGGGTGGAACAAATTTTGCACCGCGGCTTCCAAGCCGCCCGTCCCGGAGGCTGGCAAGACGGCCACGTGCTCTTGCGAATCTGTTCCCAATAGGACTGCCAGCCCATTGAGGACACGATTCTGCACAGTTTCAAAAGCACCCCCGCGATGATCGGTCATGGCAGCGAGCAGGGCCTGTTCTACGGGCTTGGGAATGGGCGTAGGGCCCGGCAACAGCAGATGCATGACATATCCTCCTCTATAGAGATTGCGTATTCCGAGGGACAGGGGCGCAAAACAAAAATCCGCCCCTTCGTTTAGGGACGGTCTAGCCGCGGTGCCACCCTAATTGGCGGATTTCTCCGCCCACTTCGTTGGCCGGTGCGCCGGCGCGATCGACTCCTCGTCGATGACCTCCCGAGTGGAATCGGATTCCTGGCGTACTGCCGGTTTTCATCCTCCCAGCTTTCTGTGAGCCCGCCCGGAACTCTTCTCGTTCATCGGTTTCGCGTATTATGGCAAATCGCAGGCCGAGTGTAAAGATTGAATTTTTTGGCAGGGGTGAGCCAGGAGCCATGAGCGGCACGGGAAAGAGGCTTTTCGGCCGCCTCCCGGTTTCCGTGCCTTCACCCGGCGTGCCTCATGCCGCTTTTTATCGAGAATCTCTCGACCGCAGCATGGGTTGTGGGTATAATGCATAACAATGCATAAATATTCATTCGGGGGCTTGGATTATGCGACGGGTCATCAAAATTGGGACATCGACGGTGCTAACCAAAGAGGGTGGTCTCGATGCCGGTCGATTGCGCATCATCGCCGAGGGCGTAACGCGGCTGATGGATTGCGGGGATGAGGTGGCGCTGGTGGTTTCTGGTGCCGTAGGCCTTGGGCGCGGCTTCTTGGCCGGCTCCGGGGCGCATGAAGCGCCGCGGCCGGCCTTGGCAGCTTTGGGCCAGATCGCGTTGATGCAGGCGTATCAAGCCGCGTTCCAACCCACGCTTGTGGCTCAGTTGTTGATGGAGCAGAACCACGTTGCCCAACCCAACTCGGCCATTGCCCTGCAGGCAGCCCTGCATCATCTATGGAACTTCGCGATGGTTCCCTTAGTTAATGAAAATGATGCCCTCAGCGGAGCCGGTCACCGTATCGGCGATAATGACACGCTGGCCGCCATGTTGGCAGGTCTGATCACCGCTGATCAACTGGTCATCCTGTCGGATATTGACGGCCTCTACACCGATAATCCCTCCACCAATCCAGCAGCGACTCGTATCTCCCTGCTTCCTCGCATCTCCCATGAACACTTTGGACAGTTTGGCGAGGGGTCGCCTGGTCCTTGGGGCTCTGGCGGTATCCGCAGCAAACTAAAAGCCGCTAAAATAGCCCAAGACTTCGGCATTGAAACCATTCTGGCTTCTGGGCGGGATGATGCCGTCTGGGGCAATTTAGTCGACCAACGATATGACCGCTATACCCGCTTTGCAGCCCAAAAGGAGGCCTGACATGCTGGAAGAATCCTTACGGGCAGCGAAGGCGGCCCATCATCAACTGGCGGCCGCTGCGGCCGCCGAGCGCAACCATCTGTTGCTGGCGATGGAGCGTTTGCTGGGTGACTGTCAGGACCAGATTTTAGCGGCCAACCAGGGCGACTTGATGGAGGCGCAGCAATGCGGCTTGGACGCGCCGCGCCTGGCGCGGCTGGCCTTATCGCCGGCCAAGCTTGAAGGTCTGGCGGAGGGACTCCGAACCGTGCGCCAACTCCCGGATCCGCTGGGGCAGGGTCGACGCTGGACCCTTCCGAACGGCTTGATTCTGGAACAAGTACGGGTGCCGTTGGGCGTGATTGGCCTGATTTACGAAAGCCGCCCAGGCGTCACGGTGGAGGCGGTCAGTCTGGCTCTCAAAAGCGGCAATAGTATTCTTCTGCGCGGTGGCCGAGAGGCCCAGCGGAGCAATGAAGCGTTGGCGGAACTGTGGCTGCGGGCGCTCGACGACGCGGGGCTGCCCCGCGCGGCCGTACAATTGCTCACCGACCCGGACCGCAATCTGGCGCGCCAAATGATGCATCTCCGCGGGCTCGATTTGCTAATCCCGCGAGGGGGCCCCTCGCTGATCCGCACCGTCGTCGAAGAGGCCACGGTTCCCGTCGTGGAGACGGGGGTGGGGAATTGTCATCTCTACATCGACGCCCATGCGGACATCTCTATGGCACTGGCGATCCTCCTCGACGGGAAGGTCGGCAATCCCTCGGTGTGCAATGCCCTGGAGACGGTGCTGATTCACCGGGATGTTCTGGAAGCGGTGCTGCCGGCGGCGGCGGAACTTTTGGGCGCCTATGGGGTGGTGTGGCATGGCGATGATTCGGTGCAAGCATGGGTGGAAGATGCGGTTCCGGCCACCGAGGATGACTGGAATGAGGAGTACCTGGGGCTGCACATGGCCGCCCGGGTGGTGGATTCCTTGGATGATGCGTTGGAACACATTGCCCGATACGGGTCCGGCCACTCGGAGAGCATTGTCACCAACGACTACACTGTGGGCCAACGCTTTCTCGCTGCCGTAGATGCCGCGGTGGTCTATTGGAATGCCTCGACGCGGTTTTCCGACGGTCATCAGTTTGGGTTTGGCGCCGAAGTCGGCATTAGCACACAAAAGCTTCATGCCCGTGGACCCATGGGACTGGACGCGTTAACGACTATGAAGACCCTGGCTCTAGGATCTGGGCAAACGCGCGACATCTAAAAACGAGGCGGCGGCCTTGCGGCTGCCCCCTCGTTTTCGGGGCTTATGCGCTCATGAGCGGTTGGGGTGTTAATACTCTCCGGCCGTCATTTCTTTCGATGCCTCTTCCTCTTCGTCCAAAATCTCGCGATAGGGGTCGAGTCGCTCGCCGTGAATCGCCCAGTCGCCGGAGACCAGTCGCGGCTCGGATTCCCGCAGGGGAATGGCTAAGCCGATAACCTTGAGAATCCCTAGAGTCATGAGACCGTCGTAACCCGTAATGACCGCTAGCGCTAAGAGCTGCACAAAGAACTGGTGTGGATTGCCGTAAAAGAGTCCTGTGACGGATACACCTGGCCCGTGGATCCCGAGGTACTCCAACATCGCAGGATCGGCCAGCAGTCCGGTCAAGAGACCCCCTAACGCTCCGGCTACGAAGTGCGTGTGAAAGACGCCCAAGGTGTCATCCACCCGACCGAAGAGCCGCGTGCGAGGGAACCAGCGCATGGTAATCCAGGGAATGACGCTGGCTGCCACCCCAATGATGACGGCACTGTAACCGTTGACATACCCAGCTGCGGGCGTGATCGCAACGAGACCGCAGATCATCCCGTTAATCGCACCTGCTAAGGAGGCCCGCTTCTCTCCAAACCATAGGTCCATGGCTACCCAGCTCAACAGAGCTACCGCCGTGGCAATGTTGGTGTTGAGCACGGCGACCGCTGCATCCGCATTGGCAAAGTATGGGTCGCCCCCGTTGAATCCGTTCCAGCCGAGCCACAAGATGCCGGCACCGGCGAGCGCCATGATTAAGTTGTTGGGGGAAAAGCTGCGTCGATCGCGGGACAGCCGGGGGCCGACCACAGCGGCGGCGACAAACCCTGAGATTCCCGCCGCCACGTGAATAACATAGCCGCCGGAATAGTCCACGGCACCCAGTTGTGCGAGCCACCCACCTCCCCACAACATGAAGGCATTGACGCTGTACACCAAGGTGGACCAGATCGGGACAAAAATCATCCACGCCTTGAAATTCATGCGCCCCAATACCCCTCCAGCTAAAATTACGGGAGTGATGGCGGCGAACACGAACTGAAAGTATATCAGCGATGATTGGGGAAAGCGAAAGGCCGGCATCAGTCCTTTTAACAGCGGGACGGACGCTTGCGGTTGCATTTCTAAGGCGGACAGCACCGAATGCGGCACCCCCACCAGTGCGCTCAGAATCCCCGGCCCCAAATGCAGAGGTTGGCCGAATCCCATGCTGAATCCGAACAGAACCCACGTGATGAGCACGATGGCAAACGCGTAAAACACCATCATGGCCGAATTGACAGCCCACTTTTTCTTGACGATGCCTCCATAGAGGAGGGCGAGACCCGGAACAGATTGCAATCCGACAAAGGTTGCCGCGGTGAGCTGCCACCCGTTATCACCGGGGCTGAGGTACGACGGGGATGGAATTAACATCGACTGTCTCCTTTTTCTCTAATATTTGTCAGGTAGTTTACATCTTTATGTAAGATTATGCAACGATTTTCGATTAAACAGACATAAAACAAACTTAAGCTCACAATAATTAACAAGAAAATGGTAGTGTATGTGAGGTTATAAGAAAAAACACCCCGGCGAATTCCTCGGCATGGTCTGCGTTCTTTAGTTGCTCCCTGTTGTGTGTAAAGCCAGTGGACGGAGGAACTGGGGTCCGACCCGGAGTCTCCGTGCCTTGACATTGCGGACCCCAGGCATCAGCCCTCCGTTGCGGGCGGGCGCATCGGCTGACGATGGCAGTAAATAGTGGTGAGGTCGGCAATTTGCGGACCTCACATTGGGTGGTACGGTTTTTAGATGAGGAGCCCTTAGTGCTGCAACCGAGCGCTGTCCCGGTCACCTTGCGGATCGGAGTGCACGACCGAGCGAATTTTTCCTGCGGTCATGCCCATCACACGCAGCCCTGCTTGGACATCTTTGTCCATCATGAGCCGCATCAGACCTCCGAGGCCCCCGAGTCCCGCGGTGTCGGCCTGGGCGACGTCGCTAAGCTCGCGGGACAGGGCCCGCAAGGCGGCCGGGACATGGCTTTCCCGGGCCTTGTGGAGAGTTGCCATGGCCACCGTGTTGATATTTTCTGAGGACAATACCGACCCCATCATATCGACCAGAGCGCGGATTTGCGTGAGCACGCCGTGCTCATGCCATTCTGTCAACATCTCGAGGACTTCCCGCACGGCGGACAGCGTGTTGGAGGGGGCTAACGTCATCAACGAGGCGAGATAACCGACTGACACCGCCCCCATCGGGCCGTCCAGCGCGCGATCGACTACCGTGACCAATTCGCCTAGGCGGGCCAGACCCTGCCATTGGTCCGCCGATAGGGGAATCGATGCCGTCTCGTCAAACGTAACGGTGCTGCTCATACGCCTACTTCCTTTCCTAGCATTTCCGCAAAGAAGTCGGCCGCCGGCAAACCCCACGGGGGAACCTTGCCCTTGGTACGGAAGAACATGTCCTTATACTGCAACTTCAACAGCAAGGGGATGTGCCCCATTCGGAAGATTTCCCGGTCTCCGCCAAACCATGTGTTGGAACTGATGTAAAAGGCTTCGTTGGCACCCACGTCGCCGATGCAATCGACGATGGGATGCATGCGCTCCTCACCAGGGGCGATGCGCATGAGGCCTAAATCTTGGCAGATCTGCCGAGCCGCCACCTCCGAGCCCATGTGGGCCAAAATGCCCAGCTTCGGCACGGTCACGGCTGCTGCGTCGCCGCACGCAAAGACGTTGGAAAAGCGGGGGTTGCGCATGGTCATGTCGGTTTCGACAAATCCCACGTCGTCCGAGATAGGCAAGTCTTGGAGAAATTGGTGCGGTACCCAGTCCGGGAAAATAATCTTCAACTCGGCCTCGATACTGGGTCCCTGCACAAATTCGATCCCGTCCCGGGTGATGCGGCGGATGTCATAGGTATTGTTCACGTAGTGATAGCCCATCTTTCCCGCCAAGCCCAAGAGCGTTTTCACAATGCCCATGCCGGCGTCCTCGGCAATCCACTCGGCGGGGGTGAACACCGAGACGTCGGAGGGACCGCCGAAATTATGGTCTTGCAACCAACGCCCAATACTGAGCGTGACCTCGACCGGGGGGCCCTCGCAGGCCGCTTCGGCCATTGGCACGTATTCACGCGACTTGCTTCCTTGGTGAAACCGGGCCGAGCCGACTGCCACCGGCCCGCCCTTGTACTCGGAATAGAGATAGCGGCGCAATTGGTTTCCATAGTACGTGTCGCTGACGGTATGGCCAAACTCGGCAAACCCGTCAATCTGGTCATAGGCCAAACGCGCGCCCACCGCAATGACGACGTAGTCATATTGCAGTTTGGCGGTGGCGCTGCCGAGCCGTTCGGTCGGTAAGAATTCGATGGTGCGCGATTCTACGTCGATGGATTGCACGTCCCCTTGGATGAAATGCAAATCGTCTTCTTTCATCGCGGACTCCAACGGCATGTGCATGGAATACAATGGGTCGCGGTTTTCCAACACTTCAATGCCGATATTGGGAACGAACAGCAGGTAGGGCTTGCGGTCAATGACGGTAATGTCCACGGCGTCTTTGCCGTATTCGCGAATTTTTTGGGCGGCGCCCAATCCGGCAAAATTCGAACCGAGCACCACAATGCGGGGCTTTGCCATTTGCTCACCTCCACAATTTGTATGCCCCGCGTGCGTTGGCTGTAGTCTGGGATTCCCTGGGGACCGTTTTGGACAGGGGTATTCCCGCAACCGCAATTCAAGGCGCTGTCCACCCGTTTTTAGGGCTAATGGCAAGCAAATCTATCCAAAAGGGGGTCTATCGGGGTTGGAAGATGCCGTCCTCTGAGGGGTCCAAGTGCTCCTCGCTGGCCTCGGGACCCAGTCTCACAAACTTCAGGACCAAACTCACCTCGATAATGCCCATAATCAAATAGAGGAGTGAAAAGGTAATGAAGGTGATGGCGACCTCGTACATGGGCACCGTCGGAGAGACGCCATTGACGGTCTTTTGCAGACCAAACACAATCCATGGTTGACGACCGACTTCTGTCATCACCCACCCGGCAATATTGGCTAGGGAGGGGAATGCGATCGACCATGTCATCAGTTTCAGAAATCCGGGGCTGTCCGCCAGACGGTGGCTGCGTGCCAGCCACAAACCCCACACAGCGACAGCTGCCATGACCATGCCAATTAAAATCATGAATCGGAAGCTCCAATAGGTCACCATCACCGGGGGAACGTAGTAGCCGGGACCATAACGATGGGCATACAGGTGCTGCAACGTGGAGATGCCCCGCACCTGTCCGGTCAGACGGTTGTAAGCGAGGATGGACAGCATGTAGGGAATCCGGATGGAGAACCAGGTATGGTGTGTCACAGGATTGAAAAAGGAAACGATGCTCCAGGAGGCGTGCAGTGCGCTGTTGTGCCACAGCGCTTCCGAGGCCGCCATTTTCATTGGCTGGGCAAAAATCAAGTGCTGCGCTTGGTCGTGCCCCATGATGACGACCAGAATGCTGCCTACCGCTGACACCAGAAGGCCGATAGTCGCCGCCGGCATAAACCAGTCGCGGTATTTCTTTTGGGTGCGGACAAAATAAGCGCTGACGGCGGCTACGAAAAACCCGCCGGTTGTGAGGGCCGCCGCCTCGACATGGGGGAATTCGACCCACAACTGGGGGTTGCCGAGTAAAGCAAAGAAGTTGGTCATAGCGGCGTGACCTTTGATTAACTTGTACCCAACCGGTTCCTGCATAAAAGAATTGGCGGTTAGTATCCAGAAAGCTGAGAGACTGGTGCCAATCGCCACCAGCCACATCGACCAGGCATGAAGGCGAGGGGAGAGACGGTCCCAGCCAAAAATCCAGATGCCTATGAACGTGGACTCTAAGAAGAATGCCGCCAGCGCTTCCACGGCAAGCGGAGCGCCGAAGACATCGCCGACGAATCGAGAATAATTTGACCAGTTCATACCGAACTGAAACTCCTGCAAGATGCCCGTGACAACGCCCACGGCGAAGTTAATCAAAAAAAGTCGGCCAAAAAAATCCAGCACCTTGCGATCTTCCTTGCGCTGGGTTTTCCAGTAGCGTGTTTCCAAAATGGCGAGCATAAAGGCCATGCCGATGGTAATGGGCACAAATATGAAGTGATAAATCGTCATGGTGCCAAATTGCAGACGGGCGAGCCCGACATCAGTCATACATCACTTCTCCCTTACGGAACGTGGTCGATGTAGCCGTGGGACGTTTGTCGAGCGGCCCTTCCCGCGGGACTCGCGCCCGACCTGACATCAACGGGGAACAGCAAGGCCAGCGGCTAATAATGCCATGTGTCTTTGAACGATACCCGTTTGCGAAATACCCAATACGTCCAGGCTTGGTAAGCCAACACAAAGGGCAACACGGTCACCGCCACGATCGTCATCACGCGGAGGCTGTATGTATTGGACGCTGCATTGTAAATGGTCAGACTCCAGTGCGGGTTAAGACTGGAAATCATAACCCGGGGGAACAGGGCCAGGAACACGCTAATGGTGGAGAGTACAATGGTTAGGGAGGTGGCAAAAAAGGCCCAAGTGCGATGCCGTCCGGGCAGCAGGAAGCGGACGGCGATAATGCTGAGACCTGCCAGCACAGGAATGGGGCCGGGATCGACGCCCAACTTGTGCACAAAATGGGCATAGAAATAGCTCATCGCGACAAAGGCAAAGTACATTAAGGTCGCCAGACGCCCCGATTTATAGGCCACCTTGTGGGCCCGCTTAGCCAGCTCTTCAGGCGCCTTCAAGTCGAGATACAGAGCGCCGTGCAGCAAGAACAGGAGCAGAGTGGCCAAGGCGCCGACAATGGCGTAGGAGTTGAGGAGGGTAAGAAAATTACCCACATAGTTCATGTGTTGATTAATTGGCACCCCATGCAGGAGATTGCCCATGGCCAGTCCCCAGACAATCGGCGGGATGGCGCTGCCAATGAAAATCATGGCATCCCAGCGCGTTCGCCATTTGGGATGGGCGTCCTTGCTGCGAAATTCCAGAGCAACACCCCGTAAAATGAGAGCCGCCAAAAGCAACGCAAGTCCCAGATAAAATCCACTGAACAGCGTGGCATACCAATTAGGGAACGCGGCGAACAGGGCGCCGCCGGCAGTGATGAGCCAAACCTCGTTGGCATCCCACACAGGTCCGATCGTGGCGATGATGGCTCGGCGCTCCTGGTCTGTGCGCCCGAGCAGGGGCACCAGCATTCCGACCCCGTAGTCAAATCCTTCTAGAACGAAGTACCCAACAAACAATACGGCGATAAGAACAAACCAGATAGCTGGCAGTGACACTTGAGCCCCCTCCTTAAAAGCGTGCTGTATTCATCGGTTGGTAGGGTGACCCCGATGGCTGGGATTCATGCAAATTCTTGGCAAGGCGCACCGTACCAGGATGCGTTCACGTGATTTCGGCAGTCTCTGACCCTATCGATTCCGGCAGTTTTGTCAGGCGCAAAAGTGCGCGCGTGACCGGGTGGGACGCCACCTGCTGAGGCGTTCCGTGGGCAATGGTTCGACCATCCTTCAAGACCATGACCGCATCCATTAAATCCAGGTTGGTGGCGCTATGGGTAATCCAGAGAACCGAACGTCGGCTGGCCCAACGCATAAGGTTCTCCATCACGGAACGTTCGCTAATCGGGTCTAGACCCTCGGTGGGCTCGTCCAGCAGGAGAATGGGTGCGTTCTTGAGAACCGCACGGGCAATGGCCAGGCATTTGATTTCTCCCCCAGACAGGGTTGCGCCTCGCTCACCTATGACGGTGTCCAGCCCATCTGGCAAAGTGTCGACAAGTGGGAGCAAGCCTGTCAGTTGCAGCGCCTGGCGTACGGTCTCTTCTGCCGCATCGGGGGAGGCAAGCTGGAGATTGGCGCGAAGTGTGGAGTGAAAAACATGCGGGAATTGATTCACAACGCCCAGCAAGCGGCGAGCTGCATGGACGTCCCAGTCATGAAGCTCTGTCTCATCCAAGCGGATGCTTCCCTCACCATAGGGCAAGAGGCTGGCCATGAGGTTGACCAGAGTGCTCTTTCCCGATCCATTGGGTCCAATCAGCGCCAGATGTTGTCCCGGGGCTAGTGTGAAACTCACGTGTTCAAGAATGGGCTTGGCGGGATCCCTAAGGATCAAACTGACATTGTCCAGGGTTAATGGCGGGACATAGAGAGGTATCACGGACCGTCCCTTGGTATGGTCTGCCGGCCGGTCATGGCTCTTCATTTCTTGCAGGCGTGAAGCCGCCTGCGCCAAAGCGCCAACATCTTGAAATGCGCCCGGAAGGCCCGATACAATTTCGAAACTGGCCAGTGCCAACAGGGCAGCCACCGGCACCAGAATGGGCCTTAATTGATGCCGTTGCACCTCGAGAATGGCTAGTTGCAAAACCACCCACATGCCAGCCCACGTGACAAATAGAGACGTTGCGCTTACGAAACCGCTGATGCGGCTCAAATATCGCTTCGATTCCTGCAAGCGTTCTTGCAGTTGGTCGATATGGGTCTGCACCGAGCTTTCCAAGTGGAGGGCCCGGATGTCTATCCATCCATGGAGGAGTTCAACCAAGGCTTCCGTCAGACGTCCTCTGACATCAAGAAGCCGCGCACGAGACACATGGGCCGTGCGGGCGGAGCTCCATGACAGCACGGCACCTGACAGCACCAGCATGGCGGTGAGAGCAATGGCAATCAGTGGGTTTAGCCAAAGACCGACAGCCAGCACGATGAGAACACCGAAAATGCCGACAATGACCGGTTCCAAGAGCCCAACGAGCAGGTTTTGCAGGCTGTCGACATCGCTTCCGAGTCGACTCAGCACCTCACCGCTGCCCCGGCTCATGATTGCATGGTCCGTCTGAGGCTCAATGACCCGATACATATGGGTCTTCAGATCGCGCAGCCAACGCAGGGCGACGTCATGAGCGAAGTACCGATCCATATAGCGCAATCCAGCCCGCGCTGTGGCGAAAAACCGGACCGCAACGATAGGCGTCCACAAGAGAAGGATGGACCGGGGATGATGGGCCGCTTTGGCGATAAGGTAACTAGAGGTTGACTGCAATCCCAAGTTCATGGCAACCGTCGCGGTGCCGGCCAAAAAGGCCAAGATAATGAGCGATCTATAGTGCTGGGTCAGCTTGATAAGCGGCATATGGCGACTTCCTTCCACGGTAGGCTTCGACAAGGGAACGGTAAAGGCCGTCCTGTCTCATGAGTTGTTCCGGGGTTCCGCATTCGGCAGCTTCACCGTTTCGGAGCACTAACACCTGATCCGCTGCCATGACAGTCGCTAGGCGATGGGCGATGGTAATGGTGGTTCTTCCCCGGTGAAGTTCGTGCATGGCTTTTAACAAGGCTTCCTCGCTGGCTAAGTCGAGGTTTTGGGTCGGCTCATCAAAGACGACGATGGGGCTGTCCAGCAAAAAGGCCCGCGCTAGGGCGAGATGCTGGCGCTGACCCCCGCTCAGACGAAACCCTTCTTGCCCGATAGCGGTATCCCAGCCGTTAGGCAGGAGGCGGACGAAATCCCAAGCTCCAGAACGAACTAAGGACTCTTGGATTTCAGCATCGGTGGCCGCGGGAGCCACTCGGCGGAGGTTGTCGCGTATGGTCCCGTCAAAGAGGTACGGATGCTGGGTAACCCAGCTCATCTGTCGCCTCCACCGAGCCATGTCCAAGGCATCAAGGGGAACGCCGGCAACTCGGATAGTGCCGGAAAACGAACTGACGCCGAGCAGCAACTGGAGGAAGGTGCTTTTGCCCGAACCGCTGGGTCCGACGACAGCCAAGTGTTCACCTGCGGCGAGTGACAGGGAAACGCCGTGAAGCGCGGGTGCCGTGCGTCCGGGATAGGTATAGGAAACGTTCTCCCAGGCGAGCGCCCAAGGTCCTGGCGCCGCCACCCAGGCCTCGCCACCAGAAGCTATGGCCGGAGAGGCCTCTGCCAAATCAAAAATCTGCTGCGCGGCGGCGGCTCCCTTCAGGCCATCGTGAAATTTTGCGCCCAAATTGCGCCAAGGGATATAAAACTCGGGGATTAGCACCAGCACCATAAACGCGGTCTCAAAGGACAGGCGGGCGTGAAGCAGACGCAGTCCGATCGCCACCGCCACAAAAGCCATGCTTAGCGATGCGATTAGCTCGAGCACCAACCCCGACAGAAAGGCAATGCGGAGCGTTGCCATTGTCGACGCACGAAAGGCTTCGCTGTGGCGATAAATCGCGCGCGCCTGTTCGCGGCTGCGACCAAAGAGCTTCAGGGTGTCGAGCCCGTGCAGGACGTCCAGGAAATGACCTTGCAGTCGAGCCATAAGCGTTACTTGCCGCTTGGACTGTGTTTCGGCCTGTCTGCCGATGAGGTACATGAACAAAGGAATGAGCGGGAGCGTCAGCAAGATGAGCAACCCAGAAACCCAATCGTGGATCACAATGCCAATCCACACAATGGCCGGGACGGCAGCCGTAACAATCAGTTGCGGCACGTATCGGGCGAGAAACACCTCGAAATCATCAATACCTTGGACCGCGAGCGTGGTCAGTGCGCCAACCTCAGACTGTGCATCCGCAACCGCCCCCGCTTGAAGGAGAAAAGCCACAAACCGCTGTCGAAGTTGCATTTGGGATTGAGCTGCGCTGCGAAGCGCCCAGCTTTCGTTGATGCCAGCCACCAGGGCTCGGAGAGCCATCACGATCAATAGCGTGATGGACAGCGAACGAACCGAAGCCAGGGTTGCATGCTGCATGTACACGCGGCTCACCAAGCGGGCGAGCAGCGCGGCCTGCATGACGTTAAGGATGCCAGTGACAGCCCCGCCGATGCCAAGTCCTATCGTAAGCCGCTTGGCGGCATGAATTTGCCTAAATAAGCGAAGGTCCATCCATCAGCCCTCCAGGCCATGCGGCATTCTGGTCGCCCGTCAATGGATGTCAGTATTTCCCTAGTTTTCCCGAGATATAAGAGTGTGAAGGATGTTAGTGCGGCCTGTCCTGTTGCGCGGCTTTGCGCGGTCGCCGGTATTCTGGCCATAGGCCGAATCCGATCTCTGCCAGGTCGCTCTTGCCGTCTGGGCACCTGGAGCGGGACTGGTGATCGTTCTTGATCAAGATGGGATGGTCGGGCTACCACGGTATTAGTACGCGAAGGAAACCAGCTCTTCGTGTTACCAGTCGAAGAGCTGGTTTATGTGGGGAAGAGGACCACGTCTATCGTCGTGCGATTGCCTCAGTTGTCAGGCGTGGAATTCTGGTCGGGCGATTGTCCCCGACTCTCTGAATTGGTGGGCTTTTCGCTCGACCGCTTCTTTGTCATGATGGCGCCGGTGCGTTGGTTGACCTTGACATCCCACATTTGGTGGTGGTCGAGGACGTGAACATCCCATATCGGCACACCATGCTCGTGGTCGGACGACATGTGGAAGACAATGCCACCGCCAACCACATGCACCGCGATGGTGCCGGCCTTCGCTGACGATACGGGTGAGGATTGTATATTGTGCGGACTCGTTGGAGCACTCTCGCCGGAACCCGTCGACGGGGTAGGAGTTGACTGCGAACCGGGTTGCTCTGATGCCAGCTTCTTTTGCATGATGGTGCCGGTCATCCCGACCTTGACATCCCAGAGCGTCTTTCGATAGAGCACGTGCACATCATAAACACGCACGCCATGGTAGTGGTCCATCGAGGTATGCGTCGCATAGCCGCCACCTACCGCATGAACGGCATCGCCCGCCGCTTTGGACGGGGGAAGTACGGATGCCGCCAGCACAGTTCCCGCTGCCCCCGCATTGAATCCCCAGCCATTTGCCGACGACAAGGTGCCGGCTCCCGCTGCCAGCGCGCCGGCTGCTCCCAAGACCCACAAGGCCTGTTTTTTCATCACAATCCCTCCTTCGCTTTGGTATGCCTTGAGCCTATCCCGGCAAAATGACAAGTTGGTGACATGGCATGGGTTGGAGGGAGGATGCGCAATTAAATTTTGGGAGTATTGGTCCATGAATCCAAGATGCGGATTGGAGTACAGCATGGGGGATTACCGGTCCGTCGCCCACCGCCGGCGGAAACATGACTGATACCCGTGGCGTTGTATCAAGCAGAGGGGGGAATTCGATGCGAAAGGTGGTGTTGTTTCTCCTTGGCCTGCTTGCGGCATTGGATATCGGCATCTACGTGGCTGGACCGCCGATTGTGGGAAACACCGTCGCCATCGGCTATCACCCCGAGTGGGTGCCGGCAGTGTTCGCTCCGATGATCCCCGGCGAGCCGACCACCTCTCCGATTCACCTCCCGCCCGGGAGCTATTCGGGTCTTGGGGTCGTGCCAGGACTTAGTCTCCCAGAGGTTCAAGATCTCTGGGTGGGAATCCACACCTATATCCTTTCAGTCGGC
Source organism: Bacillota bacterium (assembly GCA_021799435.1). GTDB lineage: Bacteria > Bacillota > Sulfobacillia > Sulfobacillales > Sulfobacillaceae > Sulfobacillus_B. Next base: position 46,765 of record JAJZAN010000013.1, read on the forward strand.
GCGGCAAGGGCCGAGCGATGGGCCAGCCGCCGCGTAGGGAAGGGCTGGCAGTCGGCTCTTCAAGGCAGGAGCTTCGGGCCTCACCAGAAGACCATTTACGAGTGGGGATTCCGGAGCCGAAAACTCCCTCATCAGATGCTCTATCTTAATCTCCAAGCGTTGTCAGCGCACCGCACCATGGTGACCATCGAAGTTCAATCGATTCAAATCCCGAACCGGCCCTCTTCCAGCTATCTTCCCCTGGGGGCGCGCTCGGTTCGCATCGTGTACCAGACGTACCGTCCATCACGGAAGGCCGTCGTCGTTGTCCGTCCCGCCACCGTGTCGGGCCTGCTGTCCGCCGTCAACGGGGGGCATGTCGTCCCGCTTGGGGTTGGTGACTGTGGGGCGGCGGACACGTGGAATGCCACGCTGGACTTCCGTTACGCGGGCGGGGTGACGCGAAAGGTGGGCTATGCGCCGTCCTGCGGGTGGGTGGTGGTGGGGAAAGACCGCTCCACCCCTTTCACAGCGGAAAGCCTATACTCCCTGGTGCGCCGGATAGCCCATGATTCGGGCATCCGACTGCCCTAGGAGCCTAGGCGATGGTCCAATCCTGCCCGGACGCCTGCCACCCAGAAAATCCGCCGGACAGAGTCCAAGCTGTATAGCCGCGAGATTCCAGATATTCGGCGCCATAGGCGCTCCGCACTCCGGCTGCACACACGACCAATATCGGCACATGGGGATCGTGGGTGGCGGCTAATTGGTCCAATTGTTCCAGCGGCACGTTGCGTGCGCCCGGAAGGTGACCAGCGGCAAACTCATGCGGATCCCGCACATCGACGATGGTGACGTTACGGTCTTTAAGCAGATCCTGAGCTTCCGTTGCGCTGACCGCTCGTGCCCGCGCGGACGGCGCTTGGGCGGCAATCGCAGACTCCCCGACTCCGCAGAACGCTTCATAGTCGATTAACGTGGAGATTGTGGGACTATCGCCGCACACCGGGCAAGCGGCATCGCGGTTGAGCGGCATGCGGTACCAATTGCTCGAGAGCGCGTCATAAATCATGAATCGCCCCGGCTCAGCCTCGTCCATTCCCAACAAGATTTTCAAGGCTTCAACAGCCTGCATGCTTCCCATAACTCCGGCGACTGCGCCGAATACCCCGGCTTGGGCGCAATCGGGAACGGTGCCGGGCGGGGGCGGGGCGGGGAACAGACAGCGGTAGCAGCCGCGACCGGGCCGAAAGACCGCCAATTGCCCCTCAAATCGCAGAATGGCAGCGTCTACCAACGGCTTACCGGTCATGACGGCTGCATCATTGACTAGATAACGGGCCGGGAAGTTGTCACTGCCGTTCACGATGAGGTCATAGTGGCGAAACAGTTCAAGGGCGTTGGCGGAAGAGAGGAAGGCGAAATGCTCGATAACCTCGACGTCGGGATTCAGCGCGCGGAGACGCTCGGCACCGGACGTGGTCTTCGCTGCGCCGACGTCATCGGTGTCGTGCAAGATTTGGCGGTGCAGGTTGGAGAGTTCCACCGTGTCGCCGTCGACCAGACCCAGCGTGCCCACACCGGCGGCCGCCAGATAGGTGGCCGCCGCCGATCCCAGAGCGCCTGCGCCAATCACGAGAACCCGACTAGCCAACAGGCGGCGTTGGCCGTCCAGACCGACGCCAGGGAGAACCATCTGCCGCTGATAGCGGCCCAATTGCTGAGATGTCAGTTGCGGCAAGGTGTGTTCGTGCTTCATGGCATCCTCCTTGTGTGCTAGCCGCCCGATACGGCCCGCAGAATCCACACGTCAGCTCCCTCGTTCAGCGGTCCGGATGCCGGACTTCTGGTCTCGAGCCGTCTGCCCGAGATGAAGACACTCAAGTGCTGGCGGAACCGTCCGTCCGCTTCAAGCAGCCAACCGGCCACGCCAGGCCGCATGTGGTCCAGCTGGTCCATCAAATCACGAAGGTCCTGGGCGTCGGTGGTGAGCACGGCTGCCGTCTTAAACTCCTCCGCCAGGTCGATGGGCAAGTGGACGGTAATCATTCCTCGGCAACCACGACGGAGTAGATGCGGGGCAAGTCCTGCGCAACCCGGTTCCAAGTGGTCCCGCTGTCGTTGGAGTGATAGAGCGAACCCGAGGTGGTTCCAAAGTACAGACCCAACCGATCCCGGGTGTCAGCCGTCATGGCATCTCGCAACACGCTCACGTACGTTGGGCTGGGAAGTCCCTTGTGCAGCGGCTCCCAATGTTGGCCAGCGTCGTCGGTGCGATGGACGGCGAGGATATTGTCAGGCGCCCACCGCGGCCATCCCTCCAGCGGAATGACATAAGCCCGGTCTGGATGGTGCGGGTCTCCGACGACAGGGAATCCGAAATCCGAGGGCAGAGATTGCCCCACATCATTCCACGTGTCGCCCCCATCATCTGAGCGATATACGCCGCCGTGATTTTGAAGCCACATGCGGCCCGCTTGGGATGGGGACACCCAAATTTTGTGCACGCACTGACCCGACTCGGGATATTGCTGGTCTTCCGGCATAAAGTCGGCCCGGAGGCCCGCGTTAATCGGCTCCCAGGTTTTACCCCGGTCGTTGGTGCGATAGGCGCCGCCGGCGGAACAGGCAATGTATAGCCGATCTGGGTTGAACGGGTCAGGGGCGATGGTGTGCAGGCATTTGCCGCCAAATCCGGGACCCCAGGTCTCATGGGTGGGGTGTTGGCGAAGAGCCCGCACTTCTTCCCAAGTGTCTCCTCCATCGAAAGAACGGAACAAACCGCTTGCCGCGACACCCGCGTAGATGACGTCGGCGGTCGGTCGAATGGACCAGACGCGGGTCACACGCTCGGCATCGTCTGGGGCATAAGCAAGACCGCTTCCACCCGTGTCCCACGTTTCTCCCCAATCATGGGAGCGGCGGATAGAGGGCCCATAGAATTCTGAGTTCACAGAGGCTAGCAGGATTCCGCGAGCGGCATCATAGGCGCTGGTATAGATGGGATCACCACTTAGCACGGGACCCAATGCCTTCCACTCAGTGCGATCGTTGCTTTGATAGCGAAATAGGCCTTTAGCAGTTCCTACGAGCAAGTACACGACGATTCTCCTCTCGTATCCCCTCGCGGGGATGTTGTGATCGCCAGGTTGAACTCGCAGCCGTAGGTCGATGCAGACAGGCAATATCAAAACGACGGGACCGGCAACGGCGACCGCGCCCTTAGCGCGATCATGTCCAATTACTGTGAGTGTAGCATGGAGACGGTCTCAAGAGACACCTGTTACATGACAAAAATTCGCCTTGCAGTGCCGACTGTCGGGTGGTGCAGGCGCATCTTCCAATCGACCGTTTCGGGGTGTTTGGTCTATAATCGCTCGATAGGACCACAATGTTTGGGAAGGTGAGGAGGCGGCGTCCATGCCCATGGTGTCGCAGGAAGTTTGGCAGCCCTTGACGCCCGAGGATCCGCGGTATCAATTTCTCCTTCGTTTAGATCCGACCTGCGCCAGTCTACCCGGTCATTGGGAAGTCAGAGGCGCTGAAGAGATTAACGATGAGTGGTTGCAAGCCATTCCTGAACAGCCTGTTGGCCGTCTCTCCGGGCGGCTTCAAGCCCCACGGCCAGTGGTGATGCGGTTCGGAGATGTTGAAATTCGTTACCTGCCTCCAATGACGGCGGCTAGTGGCTTTCGCCGGTGGTGGACCGTTGCAGCTGGTCTTCTGCTGAAGTTCAAGGCGGTTGTGTTTGTCGGCTTGGTGATTCTCAATTTATTGGTGTATGGGTTGGCCTTTGGGTGGGGTTTTGCAGTCGGTTTGGTGGCCATTATTGCCATTCACGAGTTCGGTCATGTCGTGGCCAATCGTCACAAGGGAATTCGGGCCAGCATGCCGTACTTCATTCCCTTCTTAGGAGCTTTCATCCGTCTGCGCCAAGCGCCGAAGGACGCCGCGGACGAGGCTTATATCGGCATCATGGGCCCGTTGTTTGGCATTACCGCGTCGCTTTTGGCGCTTGTCCTGGGGTTGGCAACCCATATCCTGCTGTTTCTGGCTGCGGCCGAGATGGGATTCGTGCTTCACGTCTTCAACCTGATGCCAGTCCTTCCCTTGGATGGCGGTCGAGCGGTGGGATTTTGGAAATGGCGGGTATGGATTCCCGGGATGGCCGGGCTCTTGTTTGTCATGTTCTATAACCCATTGCAAAAATCGTTCTCCATTGATCCCTTTACGATTGTCATTCTCGGTCTGGTGGTATATTCGCTGGTTCGCGAGCCCCGCAGCCGCTCTAATGCCTATCTGGCCATTCCAGCGCGGGCCCGAATCGAGTATACGGTTTTATGGGCCGTGGCCTTGGCTGTCAGTATCTTCGGGTATTGGCAGGTGGGGCACATCCTGCCCTATATCGGATAGCTTGCCTAGGTCGACCCGCCATACTGCCGTGACAACCACATTGATCAGAGAGCCATTCTTTCATGTGCCAGCATCGCGACTTAGATCCTTTGTGCATCAGGCCCGCAGGACGGGTGCGGGCCTGTGTGATGCATAAAGGATGTGAGTCTATGACTCCCAAGGCATTCCGGTGGCCGGTTGTACGAGAGTCGAGCCGGAGGCAGTATGGTAGGACGCATGATGCAAGGTCGACCCAGCCCCCACGAACAAAACGCCAGCCAGCACCAGAATCAACCAACGGCGCGTCATGTCGGGCACCTCCTTTCTTGTGCTAACGCCAGGTTGTCAAATAATGGATGGTTTGTCAATTAGCGGCGGCAATATTTATCCATATTTGACAAAAATTCGGAGTTGAGAGAGATAGAGGCGTTCCTGACGGTGTACAATAAAGTCCTATAAATTGTCCAATTCTTCCAGCCAAGGAGGGAGACTCTATGCGCATTGTCCCATGGGTACGCCGGGAACGACTCGGGGGTCCGTACCGCGTGTCATCCCCCGGTCTCCTACGACGAGTCCTCACGCATCAAGCTGCCGGTCGTGTCAATCAAGCTTATCGGTTAGCCCGTTATATGTCGCGTCATGCGGTGTCGCGCGGCGACCAGCGCCGGGCAGTGGCTGCAGAAACCCTGATTGCCTCCCTGGCCCCCTTCTTGCGCGAGGGGGCCAGTCGGGAGCTTGACCACTTAGTCCAAGCCGCGACCAAGGCTGCTGCCGCCGAGGATTGGAGGACAGCCCTGGCTTGTACGGAAGCTATTGTTGATTTGCACCCTGACGACGTAAAGACCCGCGGACGAGCTCTCCGCAACCGAGCCACGGCACTCACCATATTAGGGCGGTTCGCGGAGGCTGTGGCAGCCTATGACGCACTAATGCAGGACCGGCAGGTGTGGTCTCATATGGAGCGATCCTATCAAGTCGGGTTTCAGTTGTCCCGCGCCGGCGTTGCGTGGTTTGTAGAACCGGTGGATGTCTCCCAGCTTGGCGACATACCGGGCCACATCGGACGTGCTCCGGAAACATGGCGAACGTATTGGTGGATCATGGGCCACATTGCTTGGCGGGTCCAGCCCGGGCGGCTGGAGCCTATCCGACGCAGCAGCCTTCGAACCTTTGGACTGGACTGGGACCCGGACGTCGACCGCGCCCTGTGGGGACTGGATTTACTGGCGGGTGACAGCAGCAGTCGGCCGGGGTTGGAGCGGCGGGTTCGGTTTGCTCTGGAGGATCCTGCCACCCGTATGG
>JAJZAN010000094.1 GCA_021799435.1 Bacillota bacterium
TCATAGCCAATCAATCGAACTGCATCGCCAACCCATCGATGCTGGGCCGCAATCGTGGCGGTGTGGGCTGCTGTCAAAATGCGGGTACATCCCAATTCACTGAGCCGCTTAAGTCGGTGCCTTTTGGACGCCAGAGGCCCTGCCGTGCCCTCTATGACCCACGCCGCGCCCCGGACCTTCTCCAAAAGGTCATCGGGGATCCGGGTAACCGAAGTCCCCATGGCAACCCAAGCCTGATATTCCTGGTCTGTGCCACCGACATACCACACCGCAGGACTACTCATAACGGTAGAACCCCCTGCCGCTCTTTCTCCCCCAGTAGCCCCGTTCTACCAGTTCCTCCTGCCAGGGATGCGGTCGGTACCGCTCGTCATAGTAGGTCTGCTCGTAAACCGACCGAGTAACGGACAGATTTACGTCAACGCCCACCAAGTCCATAACCCGAAACGGCCCCATGGGAAATCCCGCCCCCTCCATCACCTCATCCACCAATTCCATGGGGGCTTGACCTTCATCAACCATGCGGAGCGCTTCCAAATAGTATGAACGGGCCACGCGGTTGACCAAAAACCCCGGCCTGTCGGGCACAATCACGCCGATTTTGCCTAACCTCTTCGTCAGCGTACGAGCCGCTGCCAGATAATCTTCGGATGTCTCGAGACCGCGAATAATTTCGACCAGCTGCATGCGCGGAACCGGGTTGAAGAAGTGCAAGCCGCCCACACGTTCGGGGTGGCGGGTGCAAGATTGCAGGCGGCCAATAGCGATGGACGAGGTGTTGGAGGCCAGCCATACCGTCTCGGGATAGCGGGCATCCAGCTCGCCAAACAGGCGTTGCTTCAAGGCAACATCTTCCGGCACTGCCTCGATGACCCATTCGACCCCGTCGACCGGTGGGGTGTCGCTCATGTCCAAGCGCGCCAGACAGTCCTCGGGCTGCTCAACGATTCGTCCCTTCTCAAAACTACGGGCCAAATTCTTGGCGATGCGGGTCTGAGCCCGCTCCCGAGCGGCGGCATCGGGATCGACCAGCACTGCCGATCCACCGCACGCTAAAAGCACCTCAGCGATGCCCGATCCCATGGTGCCGGATCCAATGATGACAATGGGCATGGATCAGTGCCCCTTAAAAACGGGAGGCTGTTTGGCGAAAAAGGCCTTCACCGCTTCCATGTGGTCCTCGGTCGCGGCCGCTTCGACCTGAAAGTCCTTTTCACGCTCCAACGTCTCATTCAATGCGTGTGCGGCTCCGAAAGCCATCTCCCGCTTGATCATGCCCAGAGCCAACGGCGGACCCGAGGCCAAGGCCTTAGCCAGGGCATATGTTTCCGCCTCCAATTTGTCGGCCGGCACCAATCGATTGATAAGGCCCCATTCCAAAGCGGTCTGGTCGTTCACCATCATGCCCGACATGGCCATCTCCAGTGCCCGCGAATACCCGATGAGGCGCGGCAAAAAGTAGCTGGACCCGGAGTCCGGAACTAATCCGATGCGCACAAAGGCCTGCGAAAAGCGCACTCCTTCAGCGGCAATGCGCAAATCGCAGGCCAGTGCCAGCGACATGCCCGCTCCCGCGGCCACCCCATTCACCATAGCGATGGTCGGCTTCTCTAAATTCGCCAACTTGCGGATTAGCGGGTGATAATAGTGATCCAGATGAGCGGCGATATCGCGCTCGCCAGGTTGCGCATCAAACGACTTCAAATCTTGTCCTGAGCAGAACCCTCGTCCCCGGCCTGTCAGTACCAGCACCCGCGCTTCACGAGACTTTTCCACTTCCTTGACCGCATCGGTCAATTCCCGGAGGACATCGTCCGTCAACGCATTGAGCGTCTCCGGCCGATTGAGCGCAAGAGTTGCAACCTGATCCTCAATCGAAAATTCCAACCATTGATAGGCCATGCTTCTCCCTCTTTTCGGCTATCCCCCGTCCGACAGCGACTCCATCCAGATGCCAGTTCGGTAGGCAGCTTTTTCTATCAACGCAGGCAGTGCCCGGTGGACATCCTTTTCGCTCCGCGGTCGGTCCAACACCGAGCTAATCCCGCTCAAGCCGGCGTCATACAACCGGAGGTGTCCGGCTTTCAATGAGACCGCCAACGCCACCGCCGGAACACCCGCATCACGTGCCAGAAGGGCCACGACCCCGGCGGCTTGGTGGACAGACTCGTCATCAAGCTCGCTGGTACCTGTCATTACCCAATCAACGTTCCATATCAGTTCACGCAAATTGCCCAACTCTTTGAGAAACTCTGCACCGGGCTGAAACTGGGCTCCCAAAAAGGCCAATGCCATGCCCAGCCCGCCCCCGACGCCGGTTCCCGGCATGTCCGCTAGAGGTACGCGAATATGTTCGGCTAACAGCCCCACCAGCCGCATCGCTGCAGACATGAGTCCGCCATGAATTAAGTCTAGTCGAAAATCTGCCTGTTGGACACGGGCGTTCCACGTGACGGCAAGATCCGTGAGACCCAAGAGCGGCACGGAGGGAGGCGCCAGATGAGAAAAATCGACTTGGTGCAGGTGCAGCAGATCGCGCGTCCCCGAGGACAGCTCAAGACCCTCTTGATTGCGAGAAGATATGCCAAAAAATTGTAGAAGACCCATACCGCCATCCGCCGCGAGAACGTCACCTAGAGCAATGGCAATACGGGTCGGTTTATACGACAAAAGACGTTGGATCATAAGACCCAACGGTCGACTGTCGCTGTAGGTATTCTCTAAACGACTGGGCCCGTCCGGATTGCCTAGCGCATCTTTGGCATCAAAAATGGCGGTGCCATCAGGCAAACTTCCCCATTTCACGTCTCGAGGCCGCCGATTTGGTACCGGAATGGTTTCGTGATGAATGCGCCCTTTAGCTAATCGCACCGCCAGGTCGGTGGTGCCGCTTCCGCCGCTCGCCAATGGGTACATGAACATCTCGTATTGCGGTGATACTTGTTGGAGTCCACGCATCATGGCCTGGGCTACAGCCTGGGCTTTCATCGTGGGATAAAATCGCTCGGGGGCCACTAATATTCGCATCATCGCGCTGTGCCGAACATTCGCTGAGTCATCGTGTTCTCCGGGATGAACGCCTAGTGGAAGAGCCATATAAGTGGAGCTGGCGGTCGGACTTGAACCGACGACCTACGGTTTACGAAACCGTTGCTCTACCGACTGAGCTACGCCAGCAATCGAAATCGATTATACTATGACAACTCGCTGCCCTTCAATAGTAAATGGATGCCACTGACGCTGACCCGGGGACTGTTCGCCTCCTTAAGCTGTGCAATCAGCTGTGCGACCTCTACAATGAATCAACATTGCCGACCGCTTAATTGAAAAATCGAAGGAGCGATTCCCTCGTATGGGACCTAAGACGGCGTCTTCCATGATAGCACCCAAACCCACTCTCAAGCCACCGGCTCAGGAGTGGGAAATAGCGGAAACATGGACTAAGTTCCTGTTCCCGTTCGTGTTTGTGGACCGCTCAAAGCCGGAGACGTTTGCTTGTGGCAATGAATTTGCCGAAGCTTTGCTTCGGGGAGCCGCCCGCCATCACATTTGGACCGAAACCGCCTTTCGTCCTCGTGAGCTCGAAAACATGCTGCCCTATGTGAAGCAATATTTGACGTGGCCCAGCAACCATCGGCGGTTCGAGATGACTCAGGATTGCTTGAGCGGCGAGGCAATTTTTCAGTTTGCCACTCCCGATGCCACGGCCGCATTAGCGTTTCGGATCAGTGAAGTCGTGTTGCACGTCTTTTTCAATGGGGTGGCTTTGCTGGCGCTTGAAGTACGGCCTGTTGGCGAGGCCCAGCTCACCATCGAAGAAGTGGAATCGATTAACGCCCATTTAGCCTCACGCGCCAATGCCACCCCGTTTCACCTCCTGAGGGCCCCGCATGACCTATCCGAAGCGTCGTTCAGCGTCCCCAAATTGTGCGCCGCGCGAGGAGAACTGACCGTGCCTGACCTCATTGATACCCTCTTGGGAACGTTTTACGGACGGGACAGCGAAATCCTCATGACACCGATGGTCGATCGCTTTCTGCCCGTCTATGGCGCCGTCCTGCTTCGGCCTGTCGAAAATACCCCTATTGAAACGTTGGACGAGCGCTTTTTTGAGTTTGCCCAACATCACCTGACCATTCTCCGCAAGACCTTCACGCCCAACAATATCAGCACCTTTTCACAGATCCACCTGGAGGATTCCGGCCACCATTACATGCCCTATCACAACGTGATTCACACTCAGAGTTTGGACGGCGGATTCATTCTGGCCTATGACAACGGCTTACAGCACTTCTCGGGAGAAAATGCGCCCGCCATGGAGTCCTTTCGCACCAGCTACTTCTATATGATGCTGATTCCCTTTCACCAACGCCTGAGTATCCTCCGCTACACTACAGCTGCAGCCGACGCGGGCCTGTCGCCTGAACGCGGCGCCGACCTCAGAAAGCTGAGGGAGGAGATTTATGACTTCACCTCCCGCTGCTATTTTAGCCAGGCATCGGTCAGCGAGGAGCGCAATCGGATTTACGAGCGATGGCAAAAGGAATTCCACGTCGTACGCATGTACAACGATCTGAAAGAAGAGGTTCATGACATTGACAATTACCTGGCGGACTTGACGCGCCGACGTGAGAACGAACTGCGCGATCAGGCCATGCGTCGAGACTCGCGCAACATGCAGCTGTTCGCCTTAATCACGTTGGTGTTTCTACCCGTTTCCGTTCTGTTGTACGCCATTCCAGCCCTCCCTATTTTGGGGCGGTGGATTAACTTCAGCCTTTACCCCGTTCGCTCGACGGCGATTATTCTGGGCATGGCTGCATTCATCGTGTTTATGCTCATTATCATGTTTCGGTTTGTGCGGCGTCGGCGACACGCTTGGCTCCAAGATCACTAACTCTTGTCAAAGAGCCCCGGGGCTCCTGCCATGGCCTCATTGAGCGGCAGATGGCGCTTTGTTCTCCGGCGGCTCGTATAGATATCCCGGCTTCAATCCGGCTTGATGGGTGTATTCCTGCAGCTTTTTGACGGTTTCCAAGGTGGCCGCACCGGTCGACGGCAAAGTCGCCATGGTTTGAAACTTGGCCACCGCCTTTTCCACATCGGCCGAATAGACGCCCGACAACGTCCCTTGGTAGACCCGTGCAAGCCGCAACAACCGCTGCAGCTCTACCACGTCTTGCCCGATGTTGCCTGGCTCTAGGGGACGGCGAATAGCCGTAAACGGCGTGGGGCCCTCGATAATGACCGGCGTACCCACGGAGACCATGGAATACAACTGCTCGACGTTTTTGTTCAACATTCTGAAACAGCCGTGTGATGCAACGGTTCCGACCGACCAAGGTTTGTTCGTGCCATGAATGCCGTAAATTCCCCAGGGGACTGAGATGCGCATCCATCGGGTTCCGAACCCGTCTCCCCAGATGGCTTTTTGCGTAATGTAGTATTCGCCCCGCGGTGATTTCGTTGCGGGTTTCCCCACAGCGACAGGATATGTCTCCACGAGCTGCTTGTTTTTATAGAGATACAACCGATGCGCAGGCACGTTAATGACGATCTTGAGGGCGCCGTCGGACGCGTGGGCGTTGGCGGTTCCGGCAAGGCCGGAGATGCCGCCGTACAACATCCAAACCATGGCCGCTGCCAAACCGATGTGCAGGATGAGCCGTCTCACGAACGAACCTCCCAACTGGCCCATAATGTGGCTGCCAGCCAAAAGGCCGCCATGACCTTAGCGGTGGGAAAATCCAGTAACGACCATATCGTCCCGGCACCAAACCAGGCCGTAAAAGCGCCTGCTGGCAGCACCACGATGAGGAGCGCCGGTAGTCCATGGGTCACCAGTCGGAAGCGGTCGACATGAATGGCCCAACCACTGCGCGTGTATTGCCACAACCTGAACGCCTCCACCAAGCCCAGCACCACCACGGGCCAAATGACCATCTGCACAACCATCCATTCGGGCCGCTCATCGATCGGCAGGTCCCTGAACCCCCAAGTCAACACCATGAGCCCGAACACCATTAGGGCCGCCGACAGCCCGATTACCATCCGACGCGTACGCATTCTCCCCGTCCCTCCTCTGTCACAGCACCATATGACTCGTCCGGCGGGTCTAGACCAAGCAAGAGGGACATACAGATACGGATAATGAAGCACGAAGGGGAGAGACGGCATGACCTGGTTTACGCTTGTCGCCGCATCCATCATCGCGGCACCCATGGGTCTGTGGCTGGCGGGGGTCGGCCCAGCGGTAATGCTGGTGGTGAACGCCTCGGCGCTCATTCTCACCCTTCGATTGTACGCCGTGGCCGCAGGATTGGCCCGGAACCGCATTCACTTGATGTGGCTGGGACTATTCTCAGGATTAATCGGAGGATTGGCCGTCGAATTGCTGCTCCATGTGCGCGGGGCTGCCGACCTCGCGACGGCGTTTTCGGCCTACGCGAGCCTCGGAGCCGAGATGTACCGATTGGACATCATTAACCCCTGGTGGCCGTTCGCCTTCGTCGTGCTAAATGGGCTCTTTTACGCCGGCATCGCCCTGCTTGTGGGACATTTGGTTCAATACCGGCGCCGAATTTTGGGTTTGGAAGACAACGCCAGTCCTAGGTAGTCGGGTGCTGTCCGTAGTGCCGAAATGACTCCCGTACCGCGCGGAGCTCGTCTGAGCTCAATACCCGCGGTTGCGCCAAAAGCGAAGCCCGGTACTGAATCATGGCCGTCCATTCGACCTCCATAGCTGCCTGATATGCCTCTGACACCGTCTCACCCACGGCCGCTAACCCGTGATTTTCCAGCAGTGCTGCCCGACAATTGGGCCTAATCACGGCCTCGATGGCTTCCGCCAGTTCGGGTGTGCCGAACGTGCGATATGGCACGACGGGTACCAGATCCCCGACCCGCACCATCTGGTAGTGAATGGCTTGAACCGGTCTATTAATTGTTGCAAGTACCGTGGCATAGGGCGAGTGCAGGTGGACGATGCCGCCGATCCAGTCGTGGGCGCGATAGAGATACTGATGAAAGCGCCATTCGGTGGAGGGCCTGCGGTGCCCGTGCAAGACGGCACCCCCATCCGTCGCCAACGTCACCATGTCGTCCGCGGAGATGTCCGGCCACGGGACCCCTGATGGAGTAATGAAAAACGCCTCTCGGTCGCGACGCGCACTGGCGTTGCCGGATGTTCCAAATGTCGCGCCCTCCCGGTCTATTTGTCGAATAACTCGCAGCAACTCGTCCATAAGCGCCTCCTGAAATCATTCAAACAAAAAGCCCTCGCAGTCGCGAGGGCGAAAAATGGAGCGGAAGACGGGCTTCGAACCCGCGACCTTCGGCTTGGGAAGCCGACGCTCTACCAACTGAGCTACTTCCGCGCACATTGCAGGATATCATAGATCGAGCCTCGGCACAATGGCGGCCATTGGATCGATTAGAAGAGCTCGTCCAGTGGGATGGTGTGCGATCGCTCGCGCCCGACCGATACCAACACCACTGGCACACCCACAACTTCTTCGATGCGACGCAAATAGCGCTGGGCATTGTGAGGCAAGTCCTCGAACTTCCGGACCATCCCAATCGCTTCGTCCCATCCTGCCAAGGTCTCGTAGATCGGCGCCGCATCGCGGAATGCCCAGGCGCTGTCGGGAAATTCCTCCAAACGCTCGCCCTGGTATTCATAGGCTGTCGCGATTTTGAGAGTCTGCACGCCATCCAGAACGTCCAGGCGCGTGACGGCCAGACCAGAGAGGCCATTGATACGGACCGCGTGGCGCAGCACCACCGCGTCCAACCATCCAACCCGTCGCGGGCGCCCCGTGGTGGTGCCGTATTCGTGGCCCCGCTCACGAATATCATGCCCCACTTCGTCCAAGAGCTCGGTTGGGAATGGCCCGTCACCCACGCGCGTGGTATATGCCTTGGCTACACCATAAACGCGGTCAATTTTTGTAGGCCCGACGCCCGCTCCAATAGCCGCGCCGCCGGCCGACGGATGCGACGAAGTCACAAACGGATACGTACCGTGGTCGATATCCAGCATGGTGCCCTGTGCGCCCTCGAACAACACTCGCTCACCGCGGTCGATGGCCTGGTTGATGATGATCGAAGTGTCCGCAACATACGGGGCCAATTCCCGACCATACTCCAAAAAGGTCTGGTACATCTCGTCAAAATCGAATGGCTCAGCCCCGTAAGCGCTGGACAGGAGATGGTTCTTTTCCTCCAGCACGCGTCTTAGGCGGTCGCGAAACTCTTGTGGATGAAGCAGATCCCCAACGCGGATGCCTACCCTCGCTGCCTTATCCATGTAGGCCGGTCCGATTCCCCGGAGTGTCGTACCGATCTTTTGGTCTCCACGCCGGTCTTCGTTGAGGGCATCCAATGTCGCGTGATAGGGCATCACCAGATGCGCCTTTGACGATATCTTGAGTCGGCTCACGCCCACGCCTCGCTTAGTGAGGTAGTCCAACTCGCCCAACAATACCTTTGGATCGATGACGACGCCGTTGGCGATCACGCACAAGGTGTCCGGGTAAAGAATACCAGAGGGAACCAGGTGGAGTTTAAACTCCTGGTCGTTAACAACTACGGTGTGGCCGGCGTTGTTGCCGCCCTGATGACGCACCACCATGTTGGCCTGTTCAGCCAAAAAGTCGATAACTTTGCCCTTCCCTTCATCGCCCCATTGGGCGCCTACCACCACAACTGCTGACATGAACCGGGCCTCCTTAGCGCTCGTCCGTATGCGCAATGCTCAAGAATTTGCCAACATCTTTCTTAAACAGCAAGTTAATCGTCCCAGTGGGTCCGTTGCGCTGTTTTGCGATGATTAACTCCGTCACATCCGGGTTCTCTGCCTCTTTGGAGTAGTAATCCTCACGATACAGAAAAGCCACAATGTCCGCGTCCTGTTCAATAGCCCCTGATTCTCGCAAATCGGACAACATGGGGCGCTTGTCATTGCGGCTTTCCACGGCACGGGATAACTGAGACAAAGCCACCACCGGGAGGTCCAGTTCCCGCGCCAACGCCTTAAGGGAACGCGAGATATCGGATATCTCCTGTTGGCGGTTTTCCGAACGCCGGCCCTGCATCAACTGCATGTAATCGATAATCACCAGCCCAATTTTGTGCTGAACCTTCAACTGCCGGGCTTTCGCCCTGAGTTCCAAAGCCGAAATGCCCGGGGTATCGTCAATAAAGATAGGCGCCTCGGAGAGATGCCCAAGCGCTCGACTTAGTTGTCCCCACATCTCGCCGTCCAACTCGCCGGTCCGCAGACGGTGGGCCGGCAGTTCGGACTCAGCGCTCAATAGACGCATGGCTAACTGCTCGCGAGACATCTCCAAACTGAAAACGGCCACGGGAATTTTTTCATGAACGGCCACATGGCGCGCCAAATTGAGACACAGCATGGTTTTGCCCATGGACGGCCGCGCTGCCACAATAATGAGATCCGAACGCTGGAGGCCGGCCGTGAGCCTGTCCAGGTCATGAAATCCCGTTGGCACTCCCACCAGCTTGCCTTTGTTTTCGTACAACTGCTCGAGACGGTTAAATGTTTCAATCAACACGTCATGAAGCCGCACCATATCCCGCTGTCCGTTTTGGGTCAGTTGAAACAGCTCTTGCTGCGCCCAGTCCAGCAAATCGCGGGACGACTGTTCCCCTTTATAACTCTCCGTCACCATGCGTGTCGCGGTGTCGATGAGTCGACGCAAGGTAGCCGATTCTTTAATAAACCGAGCATAGTGGTCGACGTGAGCTGCTGTCGGCACCATACTGGCCAAGTCCATGAGGTACGGCAAACCGCCAATACGGTCCAACATGTTTTGTTGACGCAGTTCTTCCCCGACCGTGACCACATCGACCGGTTGGGCACGGTTAAAAAGATTCACCGCAGCCTCAAAAACCAGGCGATGGGCGTCCTGGTAGAAGTCCTCCGGCGTCAGCATTTCCATCGCCCGCCCCAAAGCATCGGCATGGATTAGGATAGCCCCCAGAACCGATACTTCCGCATCTGGGCTCTGGGGAGGCAGACGGTTAAACGGTATGCTCACAAAAGCACCTCAGTCAGCACTTCCTGAATAGTGTCCGCCAACACAATCTCCGGTCCGCGAACCGACGGCACATCGTTGGCGTTATCCTTCGGCACCACAACCCGTGTCAAACCCGCTTGGTTGGCTCCGAAAATCTTCTCGGCAATGCCACCCACCGGCTTAACCCTGCCCGATAATGATAGTTCGCCCGTCAGGGCTGTATCCATTCGTACGGGGGTTTGGGTCAGTGCACTATACACGGCTGTAAAAATAGCCACCCCCGCCGAAGGACCGTCAATGTTGCCGCCGCCAATCACATTGACATGGACGTCATATTGCGACAAGTCGCGGCCAGTAATTCGCCGCAAACACGCTTCGGCGTTGAAGACTGAGTCTTTGGCCATGCTCCCGGCTGTATCATTAAAGTGCCATCGGCCCCGGCCTAGCTCGTGCGCAGGAAACACGGCCGCCTCAATCTCCAAAACTAGTCCGTGATAGCCTGCCACCGCAAGACCAAACACCCGACCGGGTTCGGCCTCCCGGGTAATGGTGGGCTTGACGGGAGACAGCCGCGAGCGGCTGATAACGCGTTGGGCTGTCATCCGGTCAATAACGGTGGGCTTCTCTCCCTGCTCCAGGTACGCGGTGGAGTAGGCATCCACCAGCAACGTCACGGCCCGCCGGCCCTCCAGCGTGTATTGGCTGATGATGCGCGCTGCCTCAGGCTCCACAGGAACGGAGAGCTTTCGACCTGCCTCCTCTACAATCCGTTCGATGTCGTCAGGCGTTAGCGGGTCGAAGAAAATCTCCGCACATCGCGAGCGCAAGGCCGGCGCAATGTCTTCGGGCTGCCGGGTGGTTGCCCCAACCAGCACGAAGTCAGCCGGCGCCCCCTCCTGAAACAGCTTGTGCACATACTGAGGCACAGCGGTATCGTCCGGATCGTAATAGGGCGAATCAAAACGCACCCGTTTGTCCTCTAAAACCTTCAGCAGCTTATTTTGCAGAATGGGATCCATCTCGCCGATTTCGTCGATGAAGAGAACCCCTCCATGCGCCTCGGTAACGAGGCCGGTCTTAGGCTCCGGTATACCGCTCTCCGCCAATTCGCGGCGAGCCCCCTGGTATATGGGGTCATGAACCGACCCCAGAAGCGGATTGGTGACCTCACGCGGATCCCACCGCAGCGTGGTGCCATCGGCCTCCACGAAAGATGCCCCGTCGCCGAACGGCGACTGCTGAAATTTTTTGGCTGCCTCAAGCACGAGCCGCGCTACTGTAGTTTTACCAATGCCAGGCGGACCGTAGAGCAGCACATGCTGGGGAAACGGCGAGGCCAACTTGGCCATCAAGCTCTCGATGGCCGATTCTTGCCCAACCACCTCGTCCAAACTGGTCGGCCGAACCACGTCCAGGGCGGATCCACGCAATCCTACCTGATCAAGTTGGGTCAACCGTTCAAGCTTTTTTAACGTTTCGGGGGTCTCAGGGCCTCCGTCCTCTTTAAGAATCTGGTTGCGAATATCCCGAACGTACTCCTCGTGCCGTTCCTGCATCCGTTCGGCAATCTTCTTTTCCAATTCATCCTCCAAGGTGCGGCGGGCTATCATATCCGCCAGCTCATCCTCAAGATGACTAAGAATCTTGGGAATTTCGCGGCGTGTCGGAACATGTGTGATTCCCGGGTCATCCAGAATCAACTTTTCCAGCGCCAATACCTTCAGTCCCAAATCCTCGGACCTCAGCTGCTTCAGAGCCTGCAGCTTACCAGCGCGGAGGATAAGGCGTTCCGGCCCATAGATTTGGATGAGGACCTGCTCCAGGGCGTCCACACGACGCTCTAAGGTGGTGGAACTCCGGCGCCCGGTGGTCTTGGTGCTTTCTGCTTGTTCTGACATCGCGTCTGCCCCCGTTTCTATGAGTCCGCCTCCACATGCACGGTAATTTCGGTCGAGATTCCTGCGTGAAGATGCAGCACGGCACGGAACTCACCCAGATGCTTGATGGGATCCATCGATATCTTCTTACGATCAACGGCATGCCCGAGGTTCCGAAGAGCATCCGCGACATCGGCGTTAGTTACAGCCCCAAACAGACGGTCTTGGTCACCAACCTTGGCCCGCACCACCACGCGCATATCCTTGAGGGTTTGGGCTAACTGCCGCATCGCTTCCCGTTCTTGGTCGGCCTTTTCCTTGAGGCGTCGGTTGCGGTCGTTCAACTCCCGTTCACGGCCCGTGGTGGCCTCAACGGCTAATCCTTTGGGAATGAGAAAATTTCTCGCATACCCGTCTTTGACTTCTTTGATGTCGCCCTTCTTGGCGACCCCTTTAACATCCGACTGAAAGATAACCCGCATTTGTATCCCACTCCTCACATCGGCTTCCCATCGCGGCGACCGAGGTACCGGGCCAGCCGGTTCAGGTCGCCAAACCATTCCTCCAGTTCCTGATCTTCGCTGAGCGAGCGATTCAAGCGCTGAATGGCCCGATCCTCTAGTCGAGGCGGGCTTATTCCCAGACGCTGGCCTAGGGTATAGGTGGTGATAAGGACTCCCGCCAACGCATCTAAAATGCGGTCCTCTGGCCCGTTTATCAGGGCTCGGAACAAGTCCCCTTCTTCGGACAACAATTCTGCTTTGAGCCATTCGACTGCCATAAGTTTCTTCGCCGAACCCGCATCGTTAAGCATTGCCGTCCACTCCTGACCGCAGAAGTAAAAAGAGCAC